>JBBSEU010000267.1:0-8149 GCA_038239365.1 Aggregatilineales bacterium | reverse complement strand
GTCGGGCGCGCCACGACGTTTGTCACGCTTACCTGATAGCTCATTTTCCCTCCTGCACCGCTATCCGGTCTTTCTCACACAAGACGCTCCAACAATCTCGTTGCGGAGTATAGCAATTCCGTCGAACATTTGTCCACCTCCCTCCAGTGGTACACAACATTGATGAGTCTGTTTGCTACAAGTAGAGGCGTACCGTATGGTGAGAACACAGTTGGCTAGAGCGCATGTAACACCCGTTGATGCAGGAGTGGGAATCCTGCCGATGAAGTTATCCAATGCTTCTCCATGCCAGCCTTCCTGATCCGATGACGCCAATAAGGAGGACAGGTATGCGTTTTCGTATTTTTGTCACGCGTCTGTGCAGCCTCACCGCAACTCTCTAGGGGGCCGGGGGATGAGGTTAATCCGCCAATCTTTCGCAGATTTTGGTTGCCAAAGGCCGCCTGTGGTAAACTTGCCATGAGGTTCAGGCGATGGGGTGGAGTCGGAACGTGGACGAGGTGCAGCCAATTCGATTTATGGATGACCTGCCAGATAATGATATGGCGCTGGAGTCACCGGAACAGCAGACGGCCAAGCGTTGGATGGTGATGCGTCAGTCGCATATTTGGCAGCCACCCACCGATGTTTTCGAGGTGGGAGATCGACTGGTTGTCATGGTCGAAATCGCCGGGATGCGCGACGGTGAATTCAACGTCGTATTACAGGATCGTCGCTTGATGATCAGCGGCGTGCGCCATCGGAACGCGCGTGAACGGATGGCCTATCATCAAATGGAAATACGCTACGGTGAATTCCGCACGGAAGTGATGCTGCCCTGGTCGGTGGGACGCGAAAGCGTTACGGCGGTGTACCGTGATGGCTTTTTACACGTCGAACTGCCGCGCGCACGCAACCAGCAGATTCACATTGTCGATGTTGAACAGGAAGCAGACGTATAATAGGTTATGTCCAACGACACCCCGGAAAAAGACTTTATGCCGTCTGTGACCTTCATCGAAGGCGACAATGTTGAGCTAAAAACGTCTATCGAAGTTGATAGTGAAGATGACGTTGCGATCCCCGATGAACTGCCCATTCTGCCGCTGCGTGGGCTGGTCGTTTTCCCTCAAACCGCCGTCCCGCTCACCGTCGGGCAGCCGCGCTCGATCCGGCTGGTCGATGAAGTGGTGGCCGGGGAGCGGCTGATCGGCCTCGTCTCCGCGCTTGATCCTGACCTCGAAACGCCCGGCCCGGATGAAATTCACAAAATCGGCACACTGGCACAGGTACACCGCCTGTTCCGCGCGCCCGATGGCACAATCCGTCTGCTGGTGCAGGGCATTTCGCGCATCCGCGTTGAAAGCTACACCGCGACTGAGCCGTACCTCAAAGCGAAAGCAGTGGCCGCGCCCGAAGTCGTGGAGCAAAATCTCGAAGTCGAAGCCCTGATGCGAACTGTCACCGATCAGTTCACGCATCTGGCCGATCTGGTGCCCAGCATCCCCAGTGAGTTGATCACCTCGGCGCTGAGTGTCGATGATCCGCTCCAACTGGTGTATGCCGTCGCCACCTACATCAAGCTCGATCTGGCCGATCAGCAGCGCATCCTCGAACTGGACAGCGTGACCGACAAACTGCGCCGCCTGATGACGAACCTCAACAAAGAGATCGAAGTCCTGGAATTGGGGCGCAAGATTCAGACCGAAGCCCAATCCGAAATGGAAAAGGTGCAGCGCGAATATTTCTTGCGCGAGCAGTTGAAAGCCATTCAGAAGGAATTGGGCGAAGGCGATGAACAGTCCGTCGAAGTAGATGAGTTTCGCCAGAAGATCGAGGTAGCGGGAATGCCCCCGGAGGCGCTCAAGGAAGCGCGCCGGGAACTGGATCGGCTCTCCAAACTGCCGACGGCGGCGGCGGAATACGGCGTGATCCGTACCTACCTCGACTGGATGGTGAACATGCCCTGGTCGACGGCCAGCGAGGACAACCTGAACCTGACGCACGCCCGGCAGGTGTTGGACGAAGACCACTACGGCCTCAAAGACATCAAGGAACGTATCCTGGAGTTTTTGGCGGTGCGGAAGCTGCGCGCCGAACGTGGGGCAGAACTGGCCGCCAGCAATGCCGCCAACGGCAAAACGGATTACGTGCGCCGTGACCGTGAAGGGGCAATCCTGTGCTTTTTGGGGCCGCCCGGCGTTGGTAAAACATCGCTTGGGGCGTCGATTGCGCGGGCGATGGATCGCAAGTTCATCCGCCTGAGTCTGGGCGGAATCCGCGATGAAGCTGAAATACGCGGTTTTCGGCGGACGTATATCGGCGCGATGCCAGGCCGCATGATCCAAACGTTGCGCCGTGCTGAAACGCGCAATCCGGTGATCATGCTGGATGAGATCGATAAGCTGGGACGTGATTTTCGCGGTGATCCGGCGTCGGCGCTGCTGGAAGTGCTGGACCCGGAACAAAACAACGAGTTCCGCGATCATTATCTGGATGTGCCGTTCGATCTATCGCAGGTGTTGTTCATCACCACCGCCAACGAGATTGATCCGATTCCGGGTCCGCTTCGGGATCGGATGGAAGTGATCACCCTTTCCGGGTACACCGAAACCGAAAAAATTCAAATTGCTGTACAATATCTTGTGCCGCGCCAGATTCGGGAAAACCTGCTGCGTGAAGGTGAACTGGAGATGACGCGCGAAGCGGTGCAATTGATCGTGCGCGACTATACCCGCGAGGCAGGCGTGCGCGGCCTGGAACGTGAAGTTGGCCGGATCGCACGCAAGATGGCTACCCGCATCGCTGAAGGCGTAGAAACACGCACGCATATCGATCCCGACGCGGTACGTACCATTCTGGGACATCCCCGCTTTGGCTATCGTGAGGAGATCGACGAGCGGATGGATCGGCCTGGGGTAGCGACGGGGTTAGCGGTGACGGCCATAGGTGGTGACGTGTTGTTTGTCGAAGCGGCTCAAATGCCGGGCAGCAAAGGCTTTCAGTACACCGGCCAGCTTGGAGAAGTGATGCAGGAGAGCGCCCGCGCCGCGTTCAGCTACATTCGCTCACAGGCCAAATCGCTCGGCATTGATGAGAAGTATTTCGAGACGCACGACATTCACCTGCATGTCCCGGCAGGCGCAGTGCCCAAAGATGGACCCTCGGCGGGTGTCACGATGGCAACGGCGTTGGCATCGCTGCTCACCAATCGGCCTGTCCGCAAGAATGTGGCGATGACAGGCGAAATTACGCTGCGGGGACAGGTCCTACCCATTGGCGGCGTCAAGGACAAGGTGTTGGCCGCACATCGGCTGGGCGTCAATACGGTGATCATCCCGCGTCGTAACGCCCCGGATTTGGACGATGTGCCGGAAGAGGTACGGAAAGTGCTTCAATTTGTGTTGGCCGAACACGTTGAAGATGTATTAGCGGCGGCACTGGAGCCGCCAAATGAGCGTTAAGCCTTTCCCCAATCTCCTGTGGATTTCAAGCTCCTCTCCTTCGGGAGAGGGGCTGGGGGTGAGGGCTACTGACCAAAAGATCGAAAGAAGGTTGCATTGCCCAAAGTCATGATCATCGACGATGACCGTACAACGGTATCGCTGCTGCAAACCCTGCTCGAAATGGACGATTTTCAGGTGGCTATTGTGCCACGTGGTTCGATGGTGATGGAGCGCGCCCGTCTGGAAAAGCCGGACGTGTTCCTGATCGATTATCACCTGGCCGATATGCACGGGACGGATGTTATCCGTGACCTGCGTAAGTCCATCGAGTTTGCAAAAGCGCCTATCGTACTGGCGTCGGGTTTGAATGTTGAAGATGAAGCACGCGCAGCCGGTGCCAATATGTTCCTGGTCAAACCCTTTGAACCAGGTGGATTGGCGACGCTGCTCAATAAACTCATCGCGGGTGATGCACGTAAGTAACGAAAGTACAAGAAAGCAGTGATTGGAAAATCTGGACGTAATCGGATGCGGTGGCTCCGCATTGATTTACACCTGCATACGCCTGGCTCCTCCGACTATCAGGAGCCAACTGTCACCTATCTGGATATATTGCGCCGTGCCGAAACACGCGGCCTGGATGTGATCGCTTTTACCGATCACAATACAGTGGCGGGCTACCGTCGCATGATGGAAGAAATTGACCAGCTTAAGATGCTGGAACGGCTTGACCGGGCAACCCCCGAAGAGCGCCGCCGAATAGCCGAATACCGCCGCCTGCTTGATAAAATCCTGGTCTTACCGGGCTTCGAGTTCACAGCGACTTTTGGCTTTCACATCCTGGGTATTTTTTCGCCCGATATGCCGATTCGTCAACTTGAGCATATCTTGCTGAGTCTGAATATCCCATCGGCCACACTGGACGAAGGTTCATCGAACGTCGGCGCGTCATCAGATGTGTTAACCGCTTATCGCATGATCAATGAAGCGGGCGGGATCGTGATCGCGGCACACGTCAATTCGAGTCACGGGGTCGCCATGCGCGGCTTCGACTTTGGCGGCCAAACCAAGATTGCCTACACACAGGACCCGTATCTGCACGCCCTTGAAGTGACCGATCTGGATCGGCGGGCGCGCGGCATGACTTCGCGCTTTTTCGATGGCACAAAGCCCGAATATCCGCGTCGAATGCGCTGCGTTCAGGGTTCGGATGCACACCGTTTGATTCAGGACGACCGTAACGACAAAAATCTGGGTATCGGGGATCGGACGACGGAAATTCAAGTGGATGAATGCTCCTTTGAAGCGATCCGCGAAATTTTCCAGAGCGCCGATTTTGCCCGCACGCGCCCCTATCGCGGCCCGGCCATTGAGGTCTATGACTACGTACAGGCCGCCCGCGAAAGCGGTGCGAACATCATTCAGTCCTTTCACGAGAATCTGCACCGTCTGGGCGCGATCCTGATGGATGTCTGCGCCATGACGAACACGAACGGCGGCACGATCTACATTGGCGTCAGTGCCGATCCGATGCGCCCGCCCGTTGGCGTGGATAACCTGAGTCGCAACATCGAACTGCTGCAAAACGAAATCTCGAACAAGATCACGCCGACGCTCAACGTCGCCATTGATGCGCTTGAGTCACAGAACAAAGTCGTGATTCGCGTCCAGGTGCCGCGCGGCGAAGACATGCCTTACGCGATTGAGGACAACAAAATCTACATTCGCAGCGAGGGTGAAACGGTGCTGGCCGTGCGTGATGAGATTGTGAGGCTGGTCACGCTCAACCCGCGCGCTGGTGAAGTGGTGACTCCGGCGGCGGAACTTCAAGCGCCTGCCCGTCCACAACCTGCCCAGCACGCCCCGCGCCTGCCACGTCCTCAACAGGGCAATCAGCAGGGACGCCGCCAGTTATCGGGTCCGCGCCCGCCGCAATCCCAACCACGCGCAGAAGTCAGCCGAGCCGCAGTAGCCGAAGTGCTGCCCGCTATTATGCCGCCCGACGATCTGGGTGATGACGGTGATGATATGGGCGCACCACCCCAACCGGCCCGTCCAGGGCGCGAAGCGCCCGGTGCTGGTGGAATCCCACGTACTGGTGTGGAGATCATCGGCACGGAGACGCGCAAAGGCGAACAACATCACATCATGCGCGATCTGCGAAACGGTCAGATCGTCAAGAACGTGACGCGCAACTCGGCGCGGCGCTTGTGGCAGTACGCGATTATCGAACGCGAATCGAATCCAGTGGATGCCAACCGCCTTAAGTGGTCAGGCGACGTGGCGCTTCTCAAACGCTATCGGCGCGGCGGCGTAGTGCGCTACGATCTGGTACAGCGCGATAACGGCTCAGTGCGCGTCTTTTATGGCGTCACCGATGACGGACTGAGCGGCGCGTGGTTGCAATTCGCCGCTGATGACGTGCCGATCATCGAAGAAGGCCGCTAAGTTTCAATTTTGCCGGGGAAACCCGGCAGATCATTGCTATAACTTGTATGCGGAATTGTGAGAATGATTGGCAAAGATCGCTTCCTGCGAATCTCGTGGATCATTGGCTTAGTCATTGTATCTGGCGCACTCGTAGCGTTTATAGCCGTTGTTTTTACCATCGTCACCTTCTATAGCATTTTAGGAAGCAATGGACAAATCGCTTATTTATGCGTATCAGGCGTTCTATTCACAATCGGTCTAAGGTTATTCGTTTGGATAAATCATCAGATAGATGGCCTGTTCAAAGGACTGGATTACCCAAAGAAGAAACGCAAACGAAAGCCAAAAGAAGACGTGCGGCTATAATGCACAGAATCAAGAGTGGAGACTCAAGCCAATGAATCCACCACCGAAGCGCGCAAACCCCTATAAGCGCCTGTTTGCCTACATGATGTCAAGCGCCAGCGTCACCTACGACAAAATGGTGGCAGACCGCAAACGCGCCTTGCTCGGCGGCTTGCATGGCAGCGTTCTCGAAATTGGCGCGGGGACTGCCCCTAACCTGTCCTACTATCCCGCCGATGTGAACTGGATTGGCATTGATCCGAATCCAGCGATGTTCCCTTACGCGCAAAAAGAAGCGCAGCGGCTTGGCCGCCAGATCGAACTCCGCAGCGGGCAGTCGGAACAGTTGGATATGCCCGACGGCAGCATGGATGCTATCGTGAGTACGCTGGTCATATGCTCCGTACACGATCCACACAAGACGCTTCAGGAGATCATGCGCGTCCTCAGGCCGGGTGGTCAGTTCGTCTTCATTGAACACGTTGCCGCACCCGCCAAAAGTTCGTTACGCAGCTTGCAACGCCTGATAAACCCGTTCTGGAAACTCGGCGCTGACGGTTGCCATCTGGATCGTGAGACGTGGACAGTGATCGAAGGCGCGGGCTTCAATCAAGTGAATCTTGATCATTTTCGGATCGAGTCGCCGCTGATTAGTCCCCACATCGCCGGGTTCGCGGTCAAGTAGGTTCATGCCGCGCCACCCATTCACCGCCGCTGAAATTTTCACGCTTTTCGGCATTTTGCTGATTGCCGCCGCACTCCGAATGGGGCAACCGGGCATCACCGAGTTCAAGCGCGATGAGGCAAACCTCGCGCATCTGGCACTGGACATTGTGCATGGCCGCGATTTTCCACTGCTTGGGATCGACTCATCAGTCGGGATTCGGAACGCGCCCTGGAACATCTACGTGCTGATCCCGCCATTTCTACTGACCAGTAATCCGCTGCCCGCCACGCTGTACGTCGGACTGCTGAACGTGATCGCGGTGCTGCTGCTCTACCTGCTGGCACGGCGCTATTATGGCTCAATCGCTGCGATCACGGCGGCGCTGCTGTATGCCGTTTCGCCCTGGGCGGTCATCTTCTCCCGGAAAATTTGGGCGCAAGACTTGTTGCCCGTCTTTGTTCTGATGACCATCGCTACAGGGTTGATCGGTTTCGTTGAGGGCAAACGTTGGGCGCAGCGGTTACACCTGCCCTTGCTGGCGATCACCGGGCAAATCCACTACGGCGCGTTCGTGCTGATCCCGATCACCCTATTTTTGATCATCAGCGGGCGTAAACGTTTGACGCGCGCCTTTGCGATCAGCATTGGCTTGGCAATACTGGTCACGCTGCCCTATCTGATCGGCATGGCGCAGGGCGGCTACCTTCAACCCGACACGCTCAGAAAGATCGTTTCATCGGGTGGCGACAAACCGCACGAAATCACCCTCTCCGCTGATGCAATCGGCGATTCCCTGCTGGCAATCACCGGGATCGGCGCATTCGAGTCGGCGGTGCCAACGCAAACGGGCGCGCATATTCCCACGTGGATATTTTATGTGCCTGGCATACTCATTGGTTTAGGGGTTATGGCGGGCGCGGTATGGTTGCTCGGCAAGCTCGACGAACGTTCCCCGATTGATGTTGTTGTGCTGCTCTGGTTGTGTTTCACGCCGTTGATCTTCACGCCAACCTGGACGACGATGTACACCCATTACACAATTACCATGTTACCCGCCGCGTTCCTGATAATCGGTGTTGCCGTCAGTGATCTGTGGCGTACATGGTCAGTACGTCCGAAGCTGCGTGCAAGGGTGTTCCTGTCCGGCGGAGTCGCATTGGGAGTGCTGGTCATCGCGCAAATTGGTTTATCGGCACTGCTGCTCTGGTACGTGGATAACTACAACACGCCGGGCGGTTTTGCGACGCCGTTAGGCTATATGCTGCCAATTCGTGAGGCGCTT
>JBBSEU010000266.1:0-8242 GCA_038239365.1 Aggregatilineales bacterium | reverse complement strand
TGAAGGCGTCGGCAATCGCTTCTTCACTGGTCACATCGCAGCTAACGCTAATCGCCCGACGCAGCCCGTACTTCTTGACGATCTCCTCAGCAACGGTCTTAGCCCCCTCAACGTTGATGTCCGCGATCACGACATGCGCGCCTTCCGAGGCCAAACGCATCGCCGTCGCCCGACCAATGCCCGATGCCGCGCCCGTCACCAGTGCGATTTGTCCGGCCAGTTCCCGATCCGGTGGCCGCAGCCGCAGCTTGTACAGTTCGAGCGGCCAGTATTCGATCCCGAACGCTTCCGCTGCGGTCAGGCTCTCGAACGATTGCAGTGCCTCAGAGCCGCCGATCACGTTGATCGCGCGGTGATACAACTGCTGGCTCACATCAGCGTTGAGCGCGTCCTTACCCGTCGTGACCATGCCCAGACCAGGGATCAGGATCACGCGCGGGCTGGCATCGCCGATCACATCGCCGGGGCGCTTGTTCGCCTCGAAGTATTCTGTCCGGTAACGTTCACGATAGGCCGCCACGCTCTCCTTGATTTTGGCGCGAAGGGCATCAATACCCGATTCGGACGACCAGTCAATATAGAGCGGCTGGCGCTTGACGTGTACCAGATGGTCGGGGCACGCCGCGCCCTGCTGGCTGACCGTCGCCACACGCTCACGACTGACAAAATCAACCGCTTCGTCACTCTGATCGATCAGTAACACAGTGGGGCGTTCGGCGGAAACCGCGCCGCGAATCTGTGGCAGCACCTGAACCAGCATGTCGCGCTGTTCGCTGCGCGTGAGGTGTGGCACTTTGAGCGCGCCAAAGACCGATTTGCCGCGCTTCTGCGACTCGATATAGTCCTCTGCTTCCTGAATGACCGTAATCGTGTGCGCGTAAGTCGATTTTGGGTCTGCTCCCCAGGTGACAAGCCCATGCTTGCCCATGACCACGCACTCGATGTTCGGGTTATCGATCACCTGTTGACCGATCCACTTGCTGAGTGTGAAGCCCGGCTGAATGTACGGCACCCAGGCCATTCGATCCCCGTAGACTTTGCGCGCCATCGCTTCGCCGGACGGCGTGCAGGCCAAACTGATAATCGCGTCCGGGTGGGTGTGATCGACGTGCGGGTGCGGGACGAAGGCGTGTAGCAGCGTTTCAATCGACTGGCGTGGACGGCCTGGCTCGACAGCGCAGCGTTCCAGGTAGGCGACCATTTCTTCATCGGGCATGGACTCGCGCTTGATGAGTGGATCGATCTCATCCATTCGCAACCCGGCAAAACCGCGCTCGGTGATGTCCGCAATATCCGACCCCGATCCCTTCACCCAGATCACACGGACTTGTCGCCCGGCGTGATCGGTGTACATCATTTTGACGCTGGTGTTGCCGCCGTAGATATTGCACACGGTACGATCCGCGCCAAGCAGCCGAGAGCGATACACCAGCCCATCCAGATCGGGCATTTTCGCTGCATCGGCATCATTCCATAGGTTTTTCGGCATTGTGAGAATGCGCTCCTTAGTATGTTCCCAAAATTATCAAATGAGTTTACCGCTTTTCATTGCGCTAAACCTTACTCCTGAAAGCCGCCGCCCCCGCTGGCTTTGCCGCGCTTCTCGGCGATCTGCTTTGGATAGTCGCTGGCACGCACGGCGGCTACCGGATCGGCAGGCACACCGAGTTCCTCACGCGCCTTGACCAGCAGTGGCCGCACATCGGTTTCGTAGGCATCGGTCAGCACGCGATAGCCGCCCATCACGTCGCCGTTGATCTGCATATGACGCAGCTTCTTGCGATCAATGATCAGCGCCTTCGCGTAGGCGACCTGAC
This sequence comes from Aggregatilineales bacterium, assembly GCA_038239365.1. GTDB lineage: Bacteria > Chloroflexota > Anaerolineae > Aggregatilineales > UBA2796 > JBBRMW01. Next base: position 6,425 of record JBBSEU010000266.1, on the reverse strand, counting down.
AATTCACGATGGAGATGACCACGCCTTCCAGCTTGGCTTCGATGTTGTGACCCTGATCGAGCATGTAGGCCACTTCGCTGGCTTTGTCGCCCGCACTGACCAGCTCATTGAAGATCAGGAACAGTTCAAACGGGTTGGTGCTGCCCACGATCAGATCATCATCGGCGTATTTGCGCGCGTTGAAGTGGAAGCCGCCGAGTCGCCCCTCATCCAGCAAAAAGGCGACGATCCCTTCGATGTTTGTGCCCTGGGCATGGTGTCCCGTATCGACCAACACTTGTGCTTGCGGCCCGCACTTGAGCGCCAGTGCGTAAGCCGTGCCCCAATCGGGTAGATCGGTAGCATAAAAGGCAGGCTCAAAAAACTTGTACTCGATCAGCATTCGCCCGTTTTTGGGCAAATATTTGTACGTTTCCTTGAGCGCATGTTCGACGCGATGTTTGCGTTCGGCGAAGCTATCCTGCCCGGCATAGTTCGTGCCGTCAGCGAACCACAGGCTCAGGTCACGACTGCCCGTTTTGCCCATGATCTCGCAGCAATCAACCATATGCGCGATAGCTTGTTCCTGCACCGCGCCGGATGGATGCGCGATGCTGCCCAGTTTGTAGGCTTCATCCTGAAACAAGTTGGGATTCACCGCGCCGATCCCGATTTTGCGTTCGGCGGCATACTGGGCCAGCGCGCCCCAATCATCGGTCTTGTCCCAGGAAATGTGAACAGCCATCGTCGGCGCGACGCCGGTCATGCGATTGACAAATGCCGCATCATCCACTTTTTCGTAAATGGTGCTGGCCGCGCCTGCTGCCGGGAACATCTTGAAGCGCGTGCCGCTGTTGGCGTAGCCCCATGACGGCGTTTCGATGTGCTGCTTTTTGAGCGCCTCGATCACGGCTTTTACGTCGGTGCCCTGTTCCTGAAGTTGGTCGGCAAGCGCCTGATACTGAAGGTCTGTTGAAGCCATAAGAATCTTCCTCAAAGTTTATTTAGTGGCGGGTAATCGTTTTCTAGTATAGCCGATTCTGAGGTTAAAGGAGCAGTCACAGGGCTAGTGCTTTGCCAGCCATGCCGCAATCTCCCCCATAATCTGTTCTTTTTCCGGCTCGTTGAGCAGTTCGTGGTAAAACCCCTCGTACTTTTTGAGTGTTTTATCGGCGCTGCCCACATGATCATAGACATACAAGCCATGTTCCGGCTTGGCGATCTGGTCTGCCGTGCCGATCAGCATCAGCAAGGGCAGCGTGAATTTGAACGCATTGGCATACACCAAATCGCTGGCATTGACCACTTCGACGCCGACCCGCGCGGAGATCGCTTCGTGGTACACGTTCGGGTCAGCATCATAGGCCGTGCCGACACTGGCATCACGCGAAAGCGCCGTCGAAGCCACACGTGGTACTACTTTGAGCGTGGGCGCGATTCGATTCAGAAATTGCACGAGTGTCTTTTGCAGCGGTGGCACGGAAACCGATGGCGTCAACGCCGGATCACTGAGGATCACGCCGCTGATGGATGAAGATGGCGACTTGATTTCATGATAAAGCGTCAGCAGGCCGCCCAAACTGTGACCGAGCAGGTACAGCGGTAATCCAGCATGTTGAGCGTGTGCCCATCCGATCACCTGCGTCAGATCATCGCTGAGCGGCTCAAAACTGGCGAAGTAGCCGAGTCGTTCGCCCCGGCTCCGGCCATGCCCGCGATGATCGGCGGCGTACAACGCATAACCGATCTTGTTGAAATAGGCGGCGACATGTTCATAGCGTCCGGCGTGTTCTCCGTAGCCATGAACGATCACGATCACGCCTTTGGGCGCAGCGGTTTGCGGCAGCCATTGATACGTCGTGAGCGCCGTACCATCGGCCATGTTAAGGGTACTCATCTGGACGGACATAAAATATTTTTCCTGCTTCAAAAAGTGTAAGAATAGTGTACCATGACAACTCTAGTCAGATGGTCATCAAACCATTTTCCCAACCCCAACAGGCACTCATTTTGGATATTTTGCTTGGTCTGCTTTTCGCCATTTTGTGGAGTTCTGCGCCGATTGCCGTCAAAATTGGGCTTCACGACGCCGCACCGCTCACGATTTTGGACTTACGCTTTTTCCTGACTGGCTTCATTTTGTTCACGTATGTGTATGGGATCAAACGCACAACGCAGCGGCCACACGGGCGCGAATGGCTTCACCTGACCGTTCTGGCATTGTGCAACAGCACCGTGTACCTGGGCTTGGCGTGGCTCTCCCTCCGCGAAATTTCGGCGGGTGTGTTCAATTTGTTTGTTGCCAGCAATCCGTTTTTGGTGGCGTTGATCGCGCGCGTCTGGTTGAAACGAGTGATCGCGCCGCGCGAATGGGCGGGCATGGTGATCAGCGCCGCCGGGTTGATCCTGGCAACCGTCCCACTGCTCGGAAACAGTCAGGCGACGGTTGGCGGTCTGCTGCTGGCAACAGGTTCGATTGTCACCTATGCAATCGGCAGCGTTTATTTCAAGTGGGCAAAGGTGCAGTTCACGGGGCTGGTACTCAACACCTGGCAAATCTCGATAGGCGCGGTGCTGCTGCTGCCCTTCGCCGTCGTGATGAACGGATCGCAGACGGTGCAGCCCACACCTAATCTGATCGGGGCGCTGCTCTGGGCAGTTTTTGCGGTCTCTATCGGCGCGGTGCTGATCTGGTTCTACCTGCTCAAAAAAGACCCGGTGCAAGCCAGCATGTGGATGTTTTTGACGCCCGTGTTCGGCTATATCCTGGCCGCTGTCGTGATCGGTGAGCCGATTCGCCCATTTGATATTATCGGGACGCTGCTGGTCATGGTCGGGTTACTCGTCTCCGGTGTGATCGATCTGAAGCGCATCCCGATCCTGAACACGATCATCGCCGCACGTCCGGCACAAAATTAACCTTGTGCCATCGGTTCGGCGCGCTTTACCCCGAAGCCGTAACGCGCCGAAACCAGCGTCACGATCAAAACGATTGTGTAGGCCGAAAACAAAAAGAGCATCGGGTCAGACGGCACACGGTAGCGCGTGGCCGGGATAAACAGCACGTACACAATCGTCATGCTGATCTGCACGAACCACAACAGCGACACCTCACGCCAATGGCGGCGCGTGAGGACGATCCCAATAATTGCCAGCGCCAGTAAAATGCCAAAGTAAATTCGGTGCAGCCAGCGCCCGATCTGGTCAAAAAGTGGCAGCGAATAGGCCACCACCGGATCGTTTTGATTGAGTCCGCTGAGCTGCGCCGAGACATTGCCGTTTGCATCCATCACCAGCACCGATCCGGCTACCGGGTTGCGGCTCGGAAACACGTCGATGCTCCAGTGCGCCAAAAACTTGACCCACAACAGTTCGGGGATTTTGCCGGGGTTTTCGCGCAAATACCCGAAACTCTGCTCGAACAACTGCGCGCTCGATTCTTTATCGTTTTTGCTGACGGCTTCATCGGGGATCGCCCACTGCGTATGATAGCCCGCCCGCAAAAATGGGATCGTGTAGCGACTGTTGCCGAACCAGAAGTTCATGCCGCCATTGTTGGCGACGGCGACGAAACTCTTGTAGACCTGAGCATCGCGTACCAGCCAGGGCGTGACGATCAACACCCCGATCACGGCGACGGGGAGCAGCCGCGCGACGGTTTGCGTCAGACTCAGTCGGAACAATAACCATAACGCCACGAACAAGGCCAGCGGCGCGATCACCGGGCGCGCAAGCACGGCCAGCCCCAACACGATCCCCTCTGCGGCGATTAACAGCCACGTTCCGCGATCCAGTCTAGGCCGTTCGCGCAGCAGCACCGCCAGATAGATGAAGGCGTGCAGCAGCGTCATAAACAGCGGCGTATCGATCAACGTCAGGTTTTGAAAGATCAGGTAGGGGTACAGCGCGTACAGTACGCCCGCGATCAACGCCACCGATTCGCCACGCGGCATAAGTCGCCTGCCGATGCCGTACAGCAGCGCGATAGACAGCACATCCAGCGCGATATGAAACAGCGCAATCTGCATATAGCCGCGCCCAATGGTGGCATACACGGCGGCGACTGCATAAGCATACAGCGGCGGGATCGTCGCATCAGGCACGCCCGGCACGTAACCATAGACGCCTGTTTTGATCAGATTGCGCGCGTAAATATCGTAAGCATCTGAGCCATGTACCGCGCCCGTTTCGTTCCACGCAAACACTGATGGAAAAGCCAGCACAACACCCAGCCGCACGATAACGCACAGCACAAGCACCAACATCAAGCGGTAGGGCGCGAATGGCTTCAGCTTTTCGAGCAACCCTGACCGTCCTTTAGTGGGATGATAGTCGTGCCGTAGTTCACAAATTGACCCGCTGCGGTTTGCTCATACATGCCAAATTGAATAGCTGTTGCGCCCTCACGATAAGGAAGCGTGTAAGAATCGATCACCGTTTCATTTTCTGACCAGCGGCGTGTTGGATACCAGCCGTAAACTGGCGCGTTCTGATCGCCTGTCGCCAACACATCCGACTCATCCTTGCCGATCAGATGCACAAAGACGCTCAGATCACGTTCTGGTTTGTGACTGGTGTTCCAGTCAACGCGCAGTTGGAGTTCAGCGGCACGGCAGGTGAGCAGATAATCATCAATCACAATGCCGCCAGTCACCGTCGCGTTGGGCGATTGGTTGGCGGGCATGTGAAGTGCCGCGTTATGAATACCGATAACGCCGTTCGGTTCGCCTGATAAATACGCTGTACCGAAAGCATCCCACCAGCTAAGCGGAAAACGGTAGAACGTATCTTTATAAGTGTAAATTGCCCTGCCATCTATGGCTAACGACTTGAAATCCGCTTTGTGATCGACTAGTGGTAAATCGGCATTTTCGCCTGTTACGTATTTTGAGAAGGCCACATCGTTGTAACTGGTTGACCAGGGCAGCATGAACACCCCATCGCGCGGCACTTGTTTCGCCAGTGCGATCATTTTCAACCCGGAGTCGTCATGGGTAATCCCATAAATATAGCTGAAGCTCAGTGCGATGAGTGCCGCCGATCCGATAACCGCCACAATCGGCACACCAACTTGAAAGCGCGACCACCGATCCAGCAAGTCACTGACCGTTAATGCACTGACGAACACGAGCAGCATGACAACAGGCATCACTACCGCCGTCGGCATCACGACTCGATGCAGAACCAGCACAAAAATCACAAAACCTAGCGAGCAAAGTAAGGCAATGTGTATGTTTCGGACTCCCCCTCTCTGTCGCGGCCACTGTACGCGCCAGAAATGCAGTCGGAGAGGGGGTCGGGGGGTGAGGTTAATCAAAACTATGACTAAACCCAAAAACACTCCAACCGGACTCATCTGACTGACCAGAATATCGACGGTATCGCGTGCATCGGCGAACCACTGCTCACCTGTCGCTGGAAAGCGAAACAGATGATTAGCCTCAACTGCCGTGAACTCATTCCAAAAACCTTGCGGGGTACGCGGATCACCATACACCCAGACGCCGTTGGCGTAGGCACGCGCGGGCAGGTACAGATACGGCAAAAAACCGATCAACGCAATTGGCAGCGCGACGATCAGCGTTGGCAGCGCCCGTCGCCATCTTTCGCGCAGGAGCGGTGGCAATGCCGCGATCAATAACCCCAAACCCATAAAACCGATCATGCGATGATGCGCGATGGCAAACCCACCTACCAACGCCAGTAATAACACGCGCCGCCTTGCGTCCAATCCCGGCCAAAACGCAATCGCCAGCAGCAGCGCGCAAAAGGCCAGCGTCATGGTATACGGTTTGGCGACTACGCTGTACGCCCATTCCCCGCGTGTCAGGCCGAGCAGCAGCGTTGCCACGCCCGCCACACCCACGCGATGAGTGAGCTTGACGATCAAACCATAAAAAATGCTGAGCGCGATAAATCCCCACAGCATCGAGTACAAACAAGGGGCAGTTGCCGGGTTCATGCCGAGTCCACGCATCACGGCCACGAATGCCGCGCCTGTTATCGCATACAGCGGATAGCCTGTCGCGTGGATCGTGCCCCACAGGTTGAGCGCCGTCTGAATTTCGGCCACATCTTCGGCATACGGATCGGGACTGCCATTGACGATAGTTAGCAGAGTAGGCAGATAAACCAAAAACAAGATCGCCAACACAGCGACCAGCAGCCCGATAACCTTGAGTTGCCTGTTTAATTGCCAATGGGGAGCGCGGTCTGACGTGGGCTTTCCCTCTCCGGCCACGTCCTGGGGGATGGAACGCGCCGGAGAGGGATCAGAGGGATTGCTTACTCGATCAGCCACAAAATTAGCCGTTCAACAGTTGATCCATATCCACCGTCTCAGCATGGGCGGCCTTGAGCAGCGTCCAGTAGAGCGGGAACAAGGAAACGAAATCGCCTGTCAACGTGTCGAAATCTTCCTCGGATTCAACCGGATATTCCAGGCC
>JBBSEU010000265.1:0-8273 GCA_038239365.1 Aggregatilineales bacterium | reverse complement strand
GACTGACGAATACATGGTTGGCCTTGAATAGATAGTTGTACAGGGTGCTGCCCCGACCACTGCCTTTGAGCGCGGTTTGAATTGCATCTTCGGGGTGGGGCAAGCGAACGTACAGGTTTGTCAGGCGCACACTGAACCAGGTCGTGATCAACCCAAGGGGCATGACCAGACACGGTACCAGCGTTAGCAGCGTCGTATCGCGTCCGATGGTGTTGGTGACGATCAATCCGCCGATGAGGATGGCAAGACTCACAAAAAACAGCACCTGCGCGATTAAGCGATTGCGGCGGATAAATTCTTCATTGGTCAGTACGCGCATATAGGTACGGCAGTCAGCTTTCAGCAGTGAGCGAAGAGGCGGATTGTACCGGGTTTTGGGGATTTTGTACGTGCGTCGTATAATTTGGGCATGATTGTGAAGTGGAGTGCAAACGGCGATGCCGGAGTTTGTCGCGTTTTCTGTGGTGATTGTCCTGCTGCTGGCAGGTTACTGGTCATTGGTGATTTTTCCGAAGCAGCGTGATTTCAAAAAACACAACCAATATGTCACAACATTGCATATTGGTGATGAGGTGATCACGTTTGGCGGGATCATCGGCAAGATTACACAAATGGAGACCGAAGCAGGCGTTGCTTTTGTCGAGATCGCAGACGGTGTGACGGTGAAGGTGATCACGGCCTCGCTGACACGGCCTTACGTGCCGGATGAGGTCTCGCTCAACGCGCGAATCGGGATCGAGCCGGGTGTTGAGGCGCAGTTGGAAAAGCGGGGTTAGCTGGATTTCAGGCGTTTTTCGATTTCATCCAAGCGCCCTATGAGAAAAGAGCGTTCGGCGCGATTCTGGCAGAGTTCCAGCGCGCGCTGATAGGCATTCTGGGCTTCATCGAGCCAACCCATACGTCGCAATAAGTCGGCGCGGGCGGCATAAAACAGGTAATAGTCGTTCAGTGTGCCGCTTTCCTCCAGCCGATCTAGCAGGATCATCCCCCTGTTAGCACCTTCGGACATGGCGACGGCTACCGCACGATTGAGTTCCACGACGGGTGATGGATAGATCGCGCACAGGCCATTGTATAGGACGACAATCTGCGGCCAATCGGTATCTTCGGGGCGGGCAGCTTCGGCATGGAGCGCGCTGATCGCCGCTTGAATTTGATAAAGACCCGGATTTTGCATGAGCAAGGCACGCTCCAAAATGAATTTGCCTTCCACGATTTCGGCCTGATCCCATAAAGATCGATCCTGATCTTCCAATAGAATCAGATCGCCTGCGGCAGTCGTTCGCGCGGCATGGCGGGCATGGTGCAAAAGCATCAAGGCCAGTAAACCAAGCGCCTCGGCATCTTCGGAGAGAGTCGGATCATCGGCCAAAAGTGTGGTCAGGATGCGCGTAAGACGGATCGCTTCAAGGCACAGATCATGCCGAATCAGCTCGTCTCCGGCGGGCGCGGTGTAGCCTGCATTGAAAATCAAGTACAGCACTGATAGCACCGCGTCGATCCGTTCGGTGAGCGCATGTACAGGTGGCACTTCGTAGGGAATCCCTGCGTCGCGGATTTTGCGCTTGGCACGGACTAATCGCTGCGCCATCGTGGGCAGTGGCACTAAAAAGGCACTGGCGATCTCTTGTGTGGTGATGCCGCCCAGAGTTTGCAGCGTCAGGGCGACCTGTGATTCCTTCGCCAGGGCGGGATGGCAGCAGGTGAAGATCAGTTTGAGGCGATCATCGGGTATTGAAGCGGCGTCCACGTCTTGATCCTCTTGTTCCAGTTCGATCAGCGCCTTGAGCGTCGCTTTTTTGCGCTCCAAAGTGCTTTCGCGGCGCAGCCGATCAATAGCTTTATTTTTCGCGGCAGTGGTAAGCCATGCGCCAGGGTTGGTCGGGATGCCATCGCTCGGCCAGCGTTCCAGCGCCAGAAGCAGCGCATCCTGTAAAGCATCCTGGGCAATATCCAGGTCGCGCAGTTTGCCGTACAGGATAGCGATCACCTTGCCGGATTCCTGCTGGAAAATGGTTTCGATCAGATCGTGCATAGGTTTGACCTCACCTCTCCATCCCCCGCCGTCTACAGTTCATATAACAGCCTCATTCACACCGAAAACTGTTGCCTGTTCAGCCATTCTGGGAGGTCTTTTCCGTCCCAGCGATGTTCGCCCTCAAAAGTTTGTGTGTGCAGCTTTTCGCCTGCACCAAATACATCGTAAATTGCCTGTAAGTCTGGCACCGCGCGCCGCACACCTTCAACCGGAAAGATCGGGTCCTGTCGCCCCGACTCTATAAACAATGGGCGCGGCGCGATCAATCCAACGACATCTGGCATTTCCGCGTATTGCAGCAAATTCGGCACATAATTACACGCGCAGTGCGAAACGGCCATGATCGAGTCTCGGAACGTGTTGAAATAACCACTCACCACCGCGCCACCGATTCGCGCTTCAAGCGCCGTCGTAAACACGGTCACGGTTCCGCCGCCCGAAAGCCCAGCACAAACCATCTTCGGCTGAATCGGTTCGGCGCGCGTCTGCACATAATCAATCAGCCGCATCACATCCCAGACGCGCAAACCGAGCAGCGTTTTGCCGCACAGCAGCGCGTTCAGGCTTTGCTCCTGGCACGAGGATTGATAACTATCATCTTCGGTTGGTGGATGTTCCATGCGCTCCGCAAAGCCGCGCAGCATCGGCGCAAAGACCAGAAAACCCTGTTTCGCCAGTTGCCGCGCATAATCATAATGAAGTTCCTCAATAAATGCCTGTGCCGCCGCGCTCTCGGCCAGCCCAATGATGCCGTTCGCGCCCCATTTGCCGTGCCCATGCAGTGCGATCACCGCCTGAAATGGACGCGCGCCACTTTCCGGGATCAACACATAACACGGCATGTATTCGCCTAGCGTCGTCTGGATCACCACCAGTTCGCGCCGATAACCCTCTTGATCGCTGGCTTCGACCAACTGAGCATCCAGCGGCGCGCGTTCCATCCCGTTCAATCCAAGCAGCCCCGCGATTTTTTCACGAAGCGCCGCTTGCCAGTCTTCGGCTTCTTCGCGCGTCTTAGCTCGAAAAGCCAGTTGGCGTTCCGTTTCGGCGTGCCAGCGATACAAACCGGGCATCGTTCGCAATTCAAAATCAGCTAAGTTTGGCATCTTTTTTAATCCTTTATGATCTTTCTAAACCGCCTCGGTCACTGATACGCGGCTGATGTGCGCGCCAAGTGCCCGCAGCCGTTCATCAATCCGTTCATAACCCCGATCAATCTGCCGCACATTGCTGATCGTGGTCGTGCCGCGCGCACTCAATGCCGCCAAAAGCAGCGTCATCCCGGCGCGAATATCTGGGCTGGTCAGCGCCAGATCACCGCGTAACGCGGTTGGCCCCTGAATCAGCGCGCGATGCGGGTCACATAACACGATCCGCGCACCCATGCTGACCAACTTATCGGTAAAAAACAGCCGATTCTCGTACATCCACTCATGGAATAATACCGCGCCCGCCGATTGTGTAGCCATCACCAGCGCGATACTGAGCAGATCGGACGGGAAACCCGGCCAGGGCTGCGCCTTGATTTGCGGGATGCGCTTCCCCAGATCGGGCACAATTGTTAATGACTGCGAACGCGGCACCAGAATATCGTTCCCCTCAACGTCCCAATGCACGCCCAACCGCTTGAACACCGACGCAACGGTTGATAAATAACCTGGATCGGCGTCCTGAATCCGAATGTCGCCACCCGTCATCACCGCCGCGCCAATGAAGCTGCCCACTTCCAGATAATCCGCCCCGACTCGAAATTCGCCGCCATGTAGCCGCTGCACACCTTGAATCGTGATCTCATTAGAGCCAATGCCGTCGATTTGCGCGCCGAGGTGGTTCAGAAAGCGGCAAAGTTCCTGAACGTGCGGCTCTGAGGCGGCATTGTGAATGACGCTTGTGCCCACTGCCAGCGACGCGGCCATGACAGCGTTCTCCGTCGCCGTGACGCTGGCTTCATCCAGCAAAATGTTCGCGCCCCTCAACCCATCGGCTTGCATCTTAAATACGCCCTCGAAGTCGATGCGCGCACCCAGTTCAGTCAGCGCCAGCATATGTGTATCCAGCCGCCGCCGCCCAATCACATCACCGCCCGGCGCGGGTAACTCCAACTGACCATAGCGCGCCAGCATCGGTCCGGCCAGCACAATCGACGCCCGAATCGATCTGGCAAGTTCCACCGGGACTTTGTGCGTGCGGATCGACTTGGCGTGGATGTTTACCGTGTTGTCCGGCTGCATCTCCACCGCCGCTCCCAGACTCCGCAAAATATCGAGCATTACCCGCACGTCGGTAATATCCGGCACGTTACGGAGCGTTACGGGTTCATCGGTGAGCAGGCAGGCCGCGATCAGCTTCAGTGCCGAGTTCTTGTTGCCACTGGCGCGGATTGTCCCGCTCAGCCGATGACCGCCTTCGATGACGAATTGATCCATGCGCTTACCGACTCCCGCTGAGGTTAATTTGACCGACATTAGCACGTCCGGCAAACACCTGCCAATCGAACATTTGTTTTTGCAAAAGTGGGCTTGTTGAGGTATACTTAACGCTCATAATCGCCCTTGCAAGGGGCATGTAACGTAAGTATTTCACAGACTTACCGCTGGTGAAATTTAGGAGGAATTGTGGCGGATAGAATAGCCAATGTGCAAACCGAAGAAGATATTCGGTCACTTGATTTTCCTGATAACGTTCGAACGATGCCAGGTATGTACGTCGGCGGGCACGATGAACATGCACTTCATCACTTGGTTTATGAAGTCGTCGACAACTCAATTGATGAAATCATGTCCGGACGCGGCGATCATGTCTGGATTCTGATTCGTAAAGATGGCTATATATCTGTCATAGATAATTGTGGCGGCATCCCTGTTGGGATGCACAAACAGCAGGGTATTTCGACCCTTACGCTTGTTTTGACACGCTTGCACGCAGGTGCCAAATTCAATGACGGCACCACGAAGGTTGCTTACAAAGTTTCGGGTGGTTTACATGGTGTTGGTGTTTCCGCGGTCAACGCTCTATCTTCACACTTTATCGCAGAAGTACGCCGTGATGGCAAGGTCTGGAAACAGGAATTTGAATGCGGTAGAGCTACAACTGCCGTTGAGCCGGTACGGGATATGGAAGAAGGTGAGCCAACGGGAACAACGATTTCATTCCATCCCGACCTAACCATTATTGATACTGGCGATTTCAAGGCAGCAACCCTTTTACAGCGTTTCCGTGAGATGGCCTACGTTACACGCGGCGCAACGATCACCTTGATTGATGAGCGCGAAACGCCGTTCCCGAATGAAATGACCTTCTATTTTGAAGGTGGCGTCAAGTCGTTTGTACGCTACCTGAACCGCAACCGTGAGACCGTCCATGATGTCGTCGGTGGGATCAAGGATGTGAAGTTCAACGAAGGCCAGACCAATGAAGGCTGGATGTCAGTCGAGTTCGGCTTCCAGTATACAGAAGGTACGAGCAGCAGCACTGAGCTATCCTTCGCCAACCATATCAACACGCCCGACGGCGGCAGCCACCAAACGGGTATCCGTGTGGCGCTCACCCGCGTGATCAATAACTATGCGCGCAAACAGGGCATCCTCAAAGAAAAGGATACCAACTTTGCTGGCCGCGATACGCTGGAAGGTCTGACGGCCATTGTCAGCATCAAGCATCCCTCACCACAATTCGAGGCTCAGACCAAGAGCAAGTTAATAAACCCCGAAGTGCAGAGTGTGGTCGCGGCGGCGGTCAGCGACATTTTTGCTCAGTACCTTGAGGAAAACCCGCGTGAAGCACGCCGCATTGTCGATAAGTGCATGAACTCGATGCGGATTCGGGATGCCCTCGATAAGCAGCGCGAACTGCTGACCGGACGCAAGAACCTGCTCGAAAACACCACGCTCCCCGGCAAGCTGGCCGATTGTAGTGAGCGCGACGCTAATAGAACAGAATTGTATCTAGTTGAAGGCGACAGTGCAGGTGGGTGCATAGTTGGTGATACACAAATATCACTTACAACGGGTATTTCCAAGCCAATAGAAGAACTCGCCCGCGATTGGCAGCACGGTATCACCTATTTTGGGTACGCAACGGATGCTGTGGGTGAAATTCAGGTTGTGCCACTCGTTGAGCCGCGCCTAACCAAGCGGAATGCAAATTTGGTTGAGGTGTTACTCGATAATGGGCAGACAATTCGCTGCACACCGGATCACCCATTCCGTGTACACGATGGGTCGTACAGGCCAGCCAGTGAGCTTCAACCAAATGAGCGTCTCATGTCAATGAGTTCTCTTGGAATGAGTGAAGCAGTGTTGGTATTGCCCGGTGGTTATTCCGCATCCGATACCCAAACAGTTGATGCTCACACTGTACTTCAAATGGCAGAACACAGCGATTATAAAGTGGTATCTGTCACCTCGATAAACGAAACGGCAGATGTGTATGACCTGACTGTTGATCGCTATCACAACTTTGCACTGGCAAGTGGCGTGTTCGTCCATAACAGTGCTAAGCAAGGCCGTGATCGACACTTCCAGGCGATTCTGCCTTTGCGCGGCAAGATTCTCAACACAGAACGTGCCCGTCTGAACAAGATTCTGGATAGCACCGAAATCCGCGCGCTCATCTCGGCGCTTGGCGTAGGTATCAGCGACGACTTTAATGTATCTAAGTTGCGCTACAACAGAATTATTATTATGACGGATGCGGATGTAGATGGGGCCCATATCCGCACGCTGCTGCTCACGTTTTTCTTCCGATACATGCAGCCGCTCATCCAGGACGGTCACCTGTACATCGCTCAGCCGCCGATCTTCCGTTTGGAATATCGCAAGCAGGCGAAATACATCTACCCGGAAGCGGGCATGAAGGAAGACGCTATCCTGAACAGGGCGCTTGCCACTTATGCCGAGCCGACGAAAGTCACTGTATCGCGCTATAAGGGTTTGGGTGAAATGAACCCGCAGCAGCTTTGGGAAACGACCATGGACCCAGTACATCGCACCTTGCTGCGCGTGACGATTGATGACGGTGCCGAAGCAGACCGCATCTTCGACATGTTGATGGGGAATCAAGTGCCGCCCCGCCGTAAATTCATCCAAACGCACGCTCGAAACGCCCGTCTCGACGTGTGATGGATGGTTGTTTTGTCGGTTTTCACGCTTATTGCGCCTTGTGTCACGTTTATTGCGCGAGACGCAGAATTTGCCGGATAACGCGCAGTTTAATGTAAGCATTGAGCACAATTTCGGAGAACCGAATATCGCCGGTATCCAGCAATGCAAAAACCGCCCGATTCTCTATGCAGAATCGGGCGGTTTCCACGTTTATTGGGTTAATGTGGCCGTCATAATGAACTGAGGCCGGAATCCATGTGATAAGAATGCCCATGTAATTTACGTCGTTTGTGACGTTATCATGACTAACAACAAGTTAGCCAATTATTCGGTAGCGCGTTTAGGAATTGTCCAGTATAGTGAATTCCGAAGCTGTCGGCCAGAAGTTAACCTTATCTGAGATAAATATCGGCTTTTGCAGGCTAAAGCTCAAAATATGCGATTTGCGGCAAGCCGTTCGACATCCGACCGATTGAACAACGGATAGTCCTTAAAATATGGCTGAATGGGCACAATTTTGCCTTCTGTAATCATGTGCCTCAATTCGCTACGCCCTATTCCTAGTAGACTAACGCGGTGAAGGCGAAGGATAAAGTCGAGCAAGGGCGCGGCGCGCGTCATCGACGGTGAAATGCCATTGAATGGTCTGCTTATCGCGGTTGCGGACGCATTGGAAGTGTGCGGCAGCCCAAGCAAGTTCATCGGTGGAGGCGACGCGACGACGCAAAGAGCGTGCAAACACGGAGAGTTCAATCTCGGCCATGTTAAGCCAGGAGGCGTGTTTGGGAGTGTACTGAAAAGTGAAGCGGCGTGCGAGCCGTCGGGCTTCAGGGGCGGGGAACGTGTCATAGAGGACGGCTGGAGTGTGGATGTTGAGGTTGTCCACGACCAGATGAATACGCTCAGCCGAGGGAAAGTGGTTGTCGGCGAGTTCCTTAAGAAAATGCGCGAAGTCGGCCTTGGTGCGGCGCGCGGTGACCTTCAGGCGTCGCCAACCGCCGCGCGGTTGCACCGCCAAAAACAGGTTTGTCATGCCGTGCCGCTCATATTCGTGGTCCACCCGCCTGGGGGTGCCGGGTCGCATCCGTTGCGGCTGACGGGTATCGCCCAGCAGTTGACAGGGACGCTCATCG
>JBBSEU010000264.1:0-8310 GCA_038239365.1 Aggregatilineales bacterium | reverse complement strand
GCCGAATTTGGCTTATCCATTGGTATAATTCTTCTAGACTCATCGTTTTCTCTCTTCTTGGTCGTTGCGAGATTTCGATGAGCCTATACTTTTTCGGCCCTCTCTCCAAAACTGTCGGTGCGTGAACCCGAGGGAGAGGGGCTAAATGCGGCGCTCCGCTCAGGTGCGATTCAACTTCCCCCCGAGGGGAAGGGGTTGGGAGATGAGGGCTAAACACCTTTCCAAATGGGAGCTTAGGCACACCCTCACAGACGAATCAGCGATGATCCGGCATTAAGCGCGTCCGGCCAGGCGGGATCGGTCATGGCTTCGGCGGGTAAGCGCGGCGGCGTTGGCGCATCGCTGAGCGGTTGGAGCAGCAGACTGTACCAATTGACATCATGCCAGCCGCCGAATTTATAGCCGATCTTGCGATAAACCCCGATAGGCTCAAAACCCAACGCAAGATGCAAGCCGATACTGCCCGGGTTTGGCGGCGTGACCCCCGCGTAGGCATTGTAGAAGCCTTGCAAGCGCAGCAGTGCAAAGAGCGAAGTGTACAGGCCGCGCCCAACGCCCGAACGATGCACCCGCGAATCGGTGTAAATGGCGGTATCGACTGACCACTGATAAGCCGCGCGTTCGTTGTGAACACTGGCATAGGCATAACCGATCACATCCCCCTGCGGGTTTTCGCAAACGAGCCAGGGAAAACGCGCCGTGATGCGCCGCATACGCTGACTGATTTCGTCGGCAGTCGGCGGTGTTAGCTCAAAAGAGATGACGGTTGACAGGACGTAGAGCGCGTAAACGGCGGCAATCGCAGGCGCATCAGCTTCGGTAGCAAGTCGAATTTTGGCGGGCACAGGGTGGGTTCCTTTCTGGTCTATGTTACAGCCAGCGTACTGTGTGGGTAATAGTGTCAGTCTGTCAATGTGGATTTGGCAGGCGCAGTTTTTGCGTTGGGTGTATCGGTAGGCGGCGCTGTCGGCGTTCGGGTCGGTTTGAGTGTTGGAATCGGCGTCACGGTAGGCAGCGGCGTAAACGTGCGAGTCGGCTTTTTAGTGGGATTGACCGCATCCAAAACACTGCTGTGCATGTAGGCGATTTGCGGAAAGACACTCGTCGGACGTATATTGACCTGATACCAATCGGTTGCGCCCGCCGCTGGCCCATAAACACAGACCAGCGCCCCCTGGGAAAGCATCGTTTCGAGCGTCGCGCAGGTATCTTTGGCGCATTCACGTACCCGCGCCTTGACCACATTCACTCGAAAATCGAGACAGGGTTTGAAGGTTGTGGCCGTCGGGCGACTGTAGGGCGGCTCCGTTGGAATATTATCATCAGGCGGTTGAGCGCCTTCGGCCTGTATTGTGACCGCGATATTGCCGTTCGCGTTCAGGAAACGAAGCAAGCCGCTCCACACTGAATAGCCACCAAAAACGATCAGCACACTGATGACGATCACTAACCAGATCGGCGTTCCTTTGCCAGTCCCGCGCGAATACATACGTGCGCCGCTCCCAATAAAGGTCGCCCCGATGATTGTGATGGGGCGGCTGATCAGTATAGCGGGTGATGGGGCGCTCAGAAAGAACGCTAAGCCGATGCTTAACTTAGCTATCGGGCGGCAGATAGCCCAGATCGATCAGGCGCAAACGGGCGTCTTCCTCGGGCACTTCAAAGCGGTTACTGATGGTAATCGGTTCGCGCTGCGCTTCCAGCATAGCGTCGATCATCGTGCGCGGAATGAGCAGCGCGCGGGCAAAGGCTTTGAGGGTACGGTCATCATCGCTCAATGAGGCGACATTATGCTTTTCACCCCACTCCGAACGGCAAATATAACGAACCAGCAGCCGGGCAATCGACATGCGCGGGCTGTACCGCTGCTTGAGGTTGATGAACGCCTGGGAGAGTTCGCTCAGGTTGACTTCTTTCCACATACCCGCTTTGGGACGCTGCAACATGATCTCGACGGGGATCGGCGGTGCTGTCACATCGAAGGCAGCAATCAGATCGTTAACAGCAGCTTCAGCCAGGTTCAAAAATGGTTCCGGCATTAAACGGCCCTCCGGCCTGAATGTCACCTAAGCATAATCCGATCAGCCATTTTCCGCTAAGCCCCTGGACGCTCAAAGAACATGAGCAGGGTGTTTCCGTAGCGGCGCTCATCGTAGGCTGCCAGAACATCGAGCGTCACGTCCGTTTTTTCGCTCGGGTCGATCTGAATGACGACAATGCCATCGGGCGCAACATGCTCGATTTGTTTATCAAGCAGCAGCAGCGTTTCGCGCCACAGACCTTTATATTGCGGCGGCGCGATATAGACGATCTCGTAAGCCTTTGATGGCGCACGGCGTAAAAAATCGCGTACATCGGCGCGCACAATCTCCGCTGACTCGGTGAAGCCAGTCGCTTGCAGGTTTTCTTGAATGATGCGCGCGGCGATTTTATCCTGTTCAACAAAGACGGCGTGTTCGGCAGCGCGGCTTAACGCCTCAATGCCGACGCTGCCGGTTCCGGCGTACAGATCAAGAAATGTTGCACCTGTCAGCGCGCCGCCCAAAATGTTGAATAACGACTCTTTGACACGATCCATCACAGGACGCGTTGTATCGCCCGGCACCAGCTTCAAATGTCGGCCTTTGGCCGTCCCTGCAATGACTCGAATCGCCATTTTTGAATTCCTTTTGTTAGAACATTTCCGCTGTCGGTGAGGCCGGAAGCGGTGTCATGGTTGGCGTCACGGTGTTCGTTGCTGGTATGGACGGCGTGACGCCTGGTGCTTCAATGGTGAGCAAACTTGGAGGCACAACGATCAGGGTGGCCGTGCTGGCTAGCGTTTCGGTGGGTACGACTGGTGAAGGCGTGATCGTTTCGGTAACGATAGGCGTGAAGGTCGGTATGATCACGGCAATAGGTGTATTCGTCGGCGCGGATGTGGCCGTTTGAGTCGCGGTGGGTGTGGCGATGGGCTGCAAAGCCGGAAGTACTACAAACGCGGCCAGCAGCGCCATAACGATCAATCCCACAACTGCCAATGGGATCAACAGCATTAAAAACGGCGGAATGCCCCCTTTTGCACCCACCATCCCTGATACCGATGCCTGGAAGCCCGACGCATCGCGTGACTGGGCGATAATATCAAACCGCTGGTCGCTACGTTGGCCTGTCCATTCGCGGCGTTTGGGGCGCATGGTGGCGCGAACGGTACGCCTTTCTCCGGCATCGAGGGTGATGCTGGCGGGTTGAATTTCATAATCGAAGTAGCTGGCCGGGTCTGCGCCGCGTATTATGAGCGGCAATGGCGCGCTGCCCTGATTATGAATCTGAATTTCGGCAGGCACCCCGGCTTGAACGCGCGGTGTTGCCAAAACGATCCCAAAGCCGCCATAGCTTTTCAGGTGCAATTTGATTGGTACTTCAACCGTTTCAGTTGGGTGTTCAGTGGAAAGGACGCGCACCTTGAGCGGATATTCGCCCGGCTTGCTTTCGGGTTGACGCAGCGGCTTGAAGCTCAAAATAACCTGGCTGCGGACGTTCGGCGGCAGTTCCATTTCGCTGCGATCAAGCCGAATCCATTCCTTCGGCACGCCTTCGATCTGGATCGAATAATGATCGGGTTCAGTACCAATGTTCTGCACATTGATCACCGTTTGGACATGCGCGCCCGGCGTCACTGCCTGATCGGTATCATCGACTTCAACCTTGAATGTCGGCTGATCGCTTTCGGCAGGCTGTAGATCGGCTATTTCGCGCGTACTATCGCCATCTGGATGAAAGATCAGGCGAATATCCCCGATCTGAATCTCCTCGCCGTCGCGCAGTACATAGGGTTGACTACCGGGTAGGCGCACGCCGTCAACGTAGGTTCCATTGACGGAATCCAGGTCTTCCAGGATCACCTGATCGCCGCGCAAGCTGATACTGATGTGATAGCGCGAAACCGCTGTCGTATCAAGCGCGATGTCGTTACCTGTCGAACGCCCGACGGCCACTGTTGGCTTATCGAGTGGATAACTTTCAATAGGGCCGTTCGGCCAGTAAACGTCGAGCCTACCGTAAGCTGCCACGTGACTATTCCTTCCGCTGCTGACGCCACTATATCATTAGTTCCCGTTGCGGGCAAAGTGCTTAATCAATGTTATCCGAATTATTCAAAACGAATGCGCGGATCAAGCCACACATAGAGTACATCTACCAGAATATTCCCGACGATCAAAAACGTTGAGTACAAGATCGTCACGCCCGTCAGTAGATTATAGTCGCGTTCGCTGACGCTGCTGATAAACGTATCACCCAGACCGGGAATACCAAAAATGATCTCAACAAAGAACGTCCCAGTCAAGATCACCGCCAACAAGGGGCCGATTAGCGTTGCAATCGGAATCAGACCGTTCTTCAAGGCGTGAATGCCGATCACAGTGCGCTCTCGTAAGCCTTTGGAGCGGGCAGTACGGATATAGTCGTCGCGCAGGGTTTGCAACAAACTGGCGCGCGTCAAGCGGGCAATACCGGCAGCTAATCCAATGCCCATCGTCAGCACCGGGGGAATGGCACGACTGATGAATGCCCAACTGAAAACGCTGATCTGAGTCCAGGCGCGCGGGTCAGGCCCCGGCCAACCCAGCACATTGATGAAAAACAGAATGAGCAGGGGACCCAAAACAATGCTGGGTACTGATGCACCCAGCACTGTTAGAAAAGTGAGAAGCGTATCGAAGTGGGAGTGATGATAGACCGCGCCGATCACCCCAAGCGGTATCCCGAAGGCGAAGCCGACGATCAAGGCCATGACCCCAAGCCGTGCCGAGATTGGCAGTTTTTGGCCGATGATTTCACTGACGGGCTGGCCGAGCGTAGTACCCAGTGACAAGCCAAAATCGAGGCGCAGCGCATTACCCACATACTCCAGAAATTGCACAGGAATGGGCTTATCCAGGCCGTAACGGGCTTCCATCGCGGCGCGCATCGACTCCGGGACAGGTTTTCCGTTGACCTGATCGAATGGACCGCCGGGAATCAACCGTACCAGCGTGAACGTTGCCAGCGCGATCAGGAACAGCACAGGTAATCCAGCCAGCACCCGCCTGATCAGAAAGCGCAGCAAGTTCACGGCAACACCACTGCATCAAGCGCCGTATCGTTTAACCATCCTACCATCGCTCCGCATTGAATCTGTACGTAAATCACTTTTTCTTTGGGCATCATTGCCAGATCGAGAACACCTACTTTTGTCCCGGCTTTGCATGGCTGATCGGCGGCGCGATTAGTCGGATCATCGGAACCGGGATCATTGGTCAGGTAAGTATCCATTTTGAGTGCTGCCGAACTGCCCGCCTTGAGCAGCGTCAAATTCGTTTCAAGCGTCCAGCCGTTCGCGGATGCACATTTGATCTTGTAGTAAACCGTGTTGTCCACACCGATTGCCAGATCGGTGATTGCCACCTGCGTACTGCTGAAACACAGGTTAGAACTGCCCGATTTATCGTTCGCGTTTGGAGAGGCGTATAAGGCTTGCGGAGATGCAGCCGCCACGAAAACGGGCTTATCACCAATTTTGAAGCGAGTCACAGCAGCCAGCGGCGTAGCCGTCAGTGTGGGTGGCGGCGTAGCAGTCAGTTGGATGAACAGCGTATCGTTTGAGGTACAGGCTAACATCATCAACAGTAGTGTGGCGGATACCAGATGAGCGGATTTGAAAGGTTTAATCACGCGGGTCAAGCCAATCGCGCAAGCCATCGCCCAAAAAGTTGAAGGCCAGACTCGTCACTGCCAACGCAATGCCTGGCACTAACACCAGATAGGGGCGCGCTGTAAAACCTTCGCGCTGTGCCCGGATGATCATATCACCCCAACTGGGAGTCGGCGCGCGCACGCCCAGACCAATAAAGCTGAGCGATGCTTCGGTAAAAATGTAGCCGGGCACGGCCAACGTCTCGGCTACGATCAGAGGGCCGATAATATTGGGCAGCAAATGCACGAAGATGATCCGAAAATCGCGCGCCCCGACAGCGCGTGCCGCTTCTACAAACTCTTTCTGTTTATAGGCCAAGACTTGCCCACGTGCCAGCCGCGCCATGCCAATCCAACTGAGCAGCCCAATCACAATGAATACGAACAACAGGCCGCCCATCCGCCGATTCAGTTCCACGAATGACGCGCCGAACGGCCCCACCTGATCTTTGTAATCATCCAGCGCCTTGAAAAAGACCTGCATCAAAATGATCACGATCAGGCCGGGTAAACCATACAAAAAGTCGATGAAACGCATCATGGTTGCATCGACTCGTCCGCCATAATAACCCGAAATGATCCCATAAAATGTTCCAAGCGTCAGACTCACCGATGCGCCAATCACGGCGACGGCCAGTGATACGCGCGTGCCATAGACCGCTCGTGAGAAAATATCGCGTCCGGCTTTATCCGCGCCGAACATGAAACAATATTCGGGTGTACTGTCGGTGGCACAGGTCATGGGCAGCGCATAACCAGACCCGGTATGCACGTTCGCATAATCATCGATCAACCCGGCATTCCGCCACAGATCGGCGGTGAGTGCCAGCAAGCCAAGCCCGATCACGGCGACGAGTCCAATGGCTGCGCCGGGGTTGCGCCGAACGTGACGCCAGAGCGCCAGACGCGAAGGTTTGGCAAGGGAGGTGGGCACGTTTGATAGTGTGGTCATCGGGCAAAATCATACCCGGTTTTTGGGAAACAGAGGACAGATTCAGACTCCCCTCTCCATCGGAGAGGGGTAAATCTAGCGATTGGAGAACCGATAGCCCACGCCGCGTGAGGTCAGGATGTATTCTGGCCGCTGCGGGTCTTCTTCAACCTTCTGACGCAGATAGTGAATGTACAGTTTCAGGCTGTCTATCGCATCGGTATATTCGGGTCCCCAGGCTTCTTTGACGAGTTCAGTACGGGTGATCACGCGCCCCGCGTTGCGAACCATCACGCCCAATAGATTGAACTCTTTGGGTGTCAGGTGGATTTGCGTATTGCGAACCTTGACTTCACGGTTGATGAAGTTGACACGGAAATCGCCGCCATCGAAAACCAATTCCTCGGCAATGGTTGGCGCGGGCGAACGGCGTAAGTGCGCGCGAACGCGGGCAACCAGTTCATCGTTATCATAGGGTTTGACAATGTAATCATCTGCGCCCATCTCCAAACCTTTGACCACGTCGCGGATTTCGTGACGGGCGGTCAGGAACACAATCGGCACATCCGAAAGTTCACGCAGGCGGCGACAAACTTCCCAACCATCCATATCCGGCATCATAATATCCAGCAAGACCAGATCGGGATGCGTGCGATAGGCCTTGCGAAGGCCATCTTCGGCACGTAAGGCGCGCGTTACCTCGTAGCCACGTCGTTCGAGGAGAATACTGATAAGTTGTACAGTCGTCTCTTCATCATCAATAACCAGAATCTTCTCCGACATACGCGCCCCTTCTATTCCTATGATTCTAACCTTTCAAACCAATTTTACGGCAGAGTTTGTGAAAGTTAGAAAGTTTAATTGCCTAATCTAGCATGTTTTCCTAACTGATGCAAGATGGTTCTAACCAGAATCGTTGTAAACGTTTGTATGGTTTGTATAGAAAGGGCAGATCGACTTATCGGATTTTATAGACAATTATCCTACAAAGCGCAGATAAACCCATTTTTTAACGCATTACTTTGTGCTACATTAGGGGTTGATAGGATACGATTTAACGTTCTAACAATCTAAGACGGGATAGGATCGAAAAATGGCACAAGGACTTAAGGTTGGCGAGGCCGTCTCTTTAATTAAAGTAATGCGTGTCGGTAAAAAAGATCCGGCTTATGCACAAGGTCTAAAGCAGTTAAATGCCGGGCAGATGGGGCATGTCGTTGAAATAAGTTCTGGCCGCTCGGTGGTCATCGAATTTAATGGCAAACGAATTACGCTGCCCAGCCGCCGCCTGCAACGAGCGGTTTCACCGACAGATATACAAGCCGAAACAGGTAAAAAACGGCGCGGACGACCTCCGATGCAGCGTATAACACTGCAAGCTGCTAACACTGCACCAAGCGAGCAGAGCGAAGCGCCTACAGTAGAAGCGCCGTTAGTGCCACAGGAAACAACGGCACAGACGGTATCGGATTTGGACGCTGTTTTATATTCAGCGATTAATTATGATGATCTGCGCTTTATTATTAGTCACCCGACAGTTACCAACCACAGGGATGAAAGTTAGGCAGAGCGCCAAAGAACGGCGAGAACGAGACGTTAAAGGGCAGGTCAAATAATAAAGTTCGCTGTAAGAAGTCCCAGGCAATACGAAACAGACTGAGGTC
>JBBSEU010000263.1:0-8319 GCA_038239365.1 Aggregatilineales bacterium | reverse complement strand
ATGGCAAGTATCCGCATAGCGCGAGTGTAGCACCAAACGCGGCTAGCCGGATATAATGGCTTCTTAACCTATATGAACACTTTTGAGGGAAATGCCAGATGGATATTAACGTTTCGGGCATGAAGCGCGCAACGCTGGTTGAAGTGAATGGGCGCGTCGACAGCACCAATGCCACGCAGCTTGGCGATGTGCTGAATCAGCAGTTGGATGCCGGCCATCATATGCTGGTGGCCGATCTGAGCAGCGTCGAATACATGAGCAGCGCGGGTTTGCGCGAACTGGTGGCCGCACTCAAAAAAGCGCGCAAAACACAGGGCGGCGATCTGCGTCTGGCAAGTCTTTCGCCGCGCGTCAAAGAAGTGCTGGAACTGGCTGGCCTGGACACGATCTTCCACATCTACCCGACTCAGGTTGAGGCTGTTGGCAGCTATTAGCCTTTTATGCCGTCGGGAGCGGTAAAAAATTTTATGGGCGAAGAACGCCGTTTGATGGTTCCGGGTGTGCTGGATGAAGTGCCGCGTGCGTGCAGTTTCGTCGTCGAAGCTGCCGAGTCCGCCGGGTTGGATGAACGGGCTGTGTATCACTGCCAGATGGCAGTCGATGAATGGTGTACGAACATCATTGAACACGGCTATAAAAACAATGGCGCGGGCGGACGCATCGAAGTCACCTGTCGCTCCGAGTCGGATCGGTTCACGATTATGATCAGCGACGATAGCCCCAAATTCGATCCGACTCTGCTGACCGAACCGCGAACCGATCAGCCGCTGGAAGACCGCGAACCGGGCGGACTCGGCTGGTTTCTCATCAAAAAAATTATGGACGGTCTCGACTATGAATATGTTGACAGCCACAACCGTCTGTGTATGACCAAGCGCATCACCGTCGGTATGGCTGCCAAAACCAATCAACTCAGCTTCCCATCGCACGAATTACGCGGTCATATCTGGGTCGTGACACCCACCGGGCGACTCGACTCGAATACCGGCCCATTGCTGGAAACGACGCTTGCCGATCATCTGAATAACAAGCATGTTCATCTAATCGTTAACATGGCGGGTGTATCCTATATTTCGAGTGGCGGGCTAAAAGTGCTGCTTTCGGCGCACAAAAAAGCGCGCGTCAAAGGTGGTGCGCTTGTCCTGGCCGATCTGACGCCGCGTGTCGTGGAGGTCGTAGAACTGCTCGGCTTCGATCAATTGTTTGGCATCGTTCCAACGGTTCAGGAGGCGGCGGCACTTTTGCAACATGCCAATGCACCCTAAATTTGGAAAGTGAAGGCGCGTGGACGGAACGAATTGGCTGCTGTTTTTCGTCGTGGTCAGTCTGGTCAGTGCCGGGCTGCTGGTACTTGGTCTGGTGGTTGGCTATTGGCGCGGCACACAGCGCGGTAAGCTGTTGGCCGAGTCGCGCCCAGGCTCAGGCGATGAACTTGATAAACTGGCGGGCGTAGGCCGCGCCATTCTGGGCGTGCAGCTAAAGCTCGATGCGCTGTGCGAAATCGTTTATCAGCAATCGACGCGCATTGTCGATACGCGCAATTTTCAGCTTGGCCTGTTCGAGGGTGATACCTACGTTGTCAAGGTCTGGATTCGCAATGGCGAACGGCTGCCCGCGCAAGAGTTCCCTGGCAGTGCCGCCGAAGGCTTGATCGGTTGGGTACACAAACGCGCGCAAGGCTTACTCGTCGGCGATTATCAGCGCGATTGGGACTCGCTTCCAGCCAAACCAACCTATAATTCGGTTAATCCGCCGCGCTCGGCAGTCTTCGCGCCGCTCATCGCAACCGGTGATGTAATCGGCGTGATCACCGTGCAAAGCGACGAACCCGACGCCTTTTCTGATGAGAATTTTCGTCTACTCAATGTCCTGGCAAATCAGGCCGCTGGAGCGATCCGCAACGCCCAACTGTTTGAGCAGACCAGAGAACGCGCCCGGCAGCTTCGCCTGATCAACGAAGTCAGCCGCCAGATCACGGCCATTCAACCCGTCACCGATCTGCTCCGGCAAGCCGTGAATGCGATCCATGATGCGTTTGGCTTTTACGCGGTGAGCATTTTTCTGTACGATGCTGCTTCGCACGCTGTCAAAATGGGCGCAAGCAGCCATGAGGAATTTGAAGCACGCAAGTTATCACTGCTGCCTGGTCAGGGCATGGTGGGTTGGGCATACGCCAACGCGCGCACGCTCAACGCGCCCGACGTGGCCGCCGATCCGCATTATCAACCGGTAAGCGTCCTCAAGCAAACGCACTCCGAAGCGTGCGTACCGCTGGTCATTGAGCAAAGCGTTTTGGGTATCCTGGATGTTCAATCCGATCACCTGAATGCCTTCAATACTGACGCCGTTTTCATGCTCGAATCGCTGGCCGGACAACTGGCGCTGGCCTTGAAGGAATCGCAAACCTACGATGCCGAACGGCGTCAGGCCGAACGGGTTAACGCGATGGCCGATGCCTCACGCGCTGTTGTCTCGATCCTGAACATTGACGATCTCTTGGATGAAGTCGTTGATCTGGTCACGGATTATTTTGGCTATGATCGGGTTCACCTATTTTTGCGTTCCGGGGATCGAATCGTCTTTCGCAGTGGGAGTGGCGTTCACAGCGGCAAATGGGCGATTGATCACCTCTCCTATCACATCGACGATAACGGCTTTGTGCCGTGTGTAGCGCGTAATGGGCAACCGCTGGTCAGCGGCGAAGTGTTCACCGATGTACATTATGTGCCCGGCCCCGGCGTTGAAGATAGTCGCAGCGAAATGACCGTGCCGATCCGCATTGGTCAGCGCGTGTTGGGCGTATTCGATATTCAATCCACACTGCCCGACGCTTTCCACACCGAGGACGTGACGCTCGTCCAGGCATTGGCCGATACGGTGGCGATTGGCCTTCGTAATGCCAGTTTGTTTGCCGCCGAAACACGCCGCCGCATGTTGGCCGAAACGTTACGCGAAGTGAGCCTTGTGATTGCTTCATCGCTCGATCTGGAGTCGGTACTGGACGGCATCTTGCAGGGTCTGGAGCGCGTCGTTGGCTATCAGGCCGCCCTGATCGCCCTGATCGATGATGATAAGCACTACTTTACGGTCAATGCGGTACGCGGCAGCAGCGATACCAGTGCCGTTTTAGGCCAGCAGCTATTGGTAGAAGACGATGTATCCACCAACCTGTTCGATCTGCTGCACAAGATCGAAGACTCGACTGACGAAACGGCGCACAATCATCTGGCGGTTGAATTACAGGTTGCGGGCGAAAAATTAGGCCATCTGGCGATTGACCGGATCGGCCCGGATCGGTTCAGCACCGAAGAAGTTGAGATCATCAACACCTTCGCGGGGCAGGCCGCCATCGCCATTTCCAACGCGCAGTTGTACATGGCGCAGCGCGAAGAAGCCTGGGTTTCGACGGCATTGTTACAGGTGGCTGAAGCGACAGGCCGATCCACCAACCTGGACGAAGTGTTAAGTACCGTCGCCCGCATCACGCCGATGTTGGTGGGTGTCGAGTGGTGCGCTGTGTTCCTGTGCGAAGGCGATAACTTCCGTATCGTCGAGATTGAAGGCGCGAACGCGCGGATCACCACCGCCTTCACCGGGCACGTTTTCCACAAAGGCGAATGGGATGCCCTTGAGCAGCTTCGGCAGGATGGCCGCCCGGTCATGCTCACCGCCGAATCACCGCAGCCGATCAATGCCCCCATGCGAGTCGTTGGCGTGAATCAAGCGGTTCTCTTGCCGCTGTACGCCAAAGGTGAGGTCATGGGTGCGATGCTGATCGGTCAGCGCGACGGGGTTGAACCGCTCAGTGCCCGCAAAATCGAACTGGTCAGTGGTATCGCCAATCAGGCCGCATTGGCAATCGAAAGCGCGCAGTTGTTCGCCGCTCAGCAGGAAGAACAGTGGGTGACGCAAGCCTTGCTCACCGTTGCCGAGTCGGTCAACAGCACGCTTGATTTACACGAAACCTTGCAAACGCTGGTTCGCCTGACGCCGATGTTGGTGGGTGTTTCGCGCTGCGGCATCCTGCAATGGGAGCCAGAAGCGCGCTATTTTGTCGGTGGCGCAGCCTACGGACTTACCCCCGAAGCCGAGGCCGCCTTTGCCGAAATGGTTATTTCACCCAAAGATGAACCGTATCTTGCGGCACTGGTCAATGCCCCCGAAGCGATTGAAGCGGGCGACGGCACACCCTATGAAATTCCGGCGGCATTCAACCTGTTCGATGCGCCCGCCCTGCTCACACTTCCCTTAATCGCCAAAGGCACGCTCGTTGGCGCGATGATCGTGGATCATCCGGGACAAGCCGGGGTGATCGATCAGCGCCGCCTGAACATCCTGACAGGCACAGCGCAGCAGGCCGCCCTTGCGCTGCAAACCACGCGCTTGCAAGCCGACTCGATCATCCGCCAGCGTATGGAACGCGAATTGGAAGTGGCGCAGGGGATTCAACGCAGCTTTTTGCCGTCCGTGCTGCCGACGATTCCCGGTTGGGATTTGGCCGTCTTCTACCGGGCGGCGCGGCAGGTGGGCGGCGACTTCTACGATTTTATCCCGCTGATGGGCAACAAGTGGGGCATCGTGATCGCGGACGTAGCCGATAAAGGTGTGCCCGCCGCGCTGTTCATGGTGCTGAGCCGCACCAACCTGCGCGCTGCCGCTTTCAGTCGTGACGAAGCCGCCAAAACACTCTTGCGCGTGAACGAACTCTTGCTTGCCGACAGCCGCTCTGATCTATTTGTGACCTGCTGGTACGGCGTGTTCGATCCGGTAACAGGCGAGATCGTCTATGCCAACGCCGGACACAATCCGCCGATGATCATTCGCGCCGATGGCATGAGCGAAGAACTCTCGACGCATGGCATTGCGTTAGGCGTGATCAACACCATGCGCCTGGAAGAGCGGCGCGTCACGCTTCACCCCGGCGATACGCTGCTGGCCTACACCGACGGCGTAACCGAAGCGATTCGCAGCGACAATACCGAATTCGGCGTCGTTGGCTTGCAATCGACAGTGGCGAACGCGCGTCACCGTCCGGCGGGCGATGTGATGAAGCGCGTCGTTCAAGCAGTAGATACGTTCACAGCAGGTGAACCGCAGTTCGACGATTTGACTCTGATCGTGTTGAAGCGTGATGACGCCAAACCCGAAGCACAACCTGTGACCGCCGCGTTACAAGCACCCATTTCATGATCTCGTAAGTGAGAATTCTTCAATGCAACAACGTTTCCGCCCGTTAGGGCTTTCGCTGGCGATTTTGGCGACGTTCCTGATGTTTGGCTTTTTGCCGCTGGTTCCGGCCTTGTTCATCGTTCTGCTGCGCTTGCAAGGCCGCACTCTTGAGCCAGTCTATCCTACCTTCTGGCTGCCGCCGATTCTGGGGGTAATAGTCATTATTTTGTGTGTATTTGCCTGGGCAGGCCGC
The DNA here is from genome assembly GCA_038239365.1 of Aggregatilineales bacterium. GTDB lineage: Bacteria > Chloroflexota > Anaerolineae > Aggregatilineales > UBA2796 > JBBRMW01. Next base: position 2,897 of record JBBSEU010000263.1, on the reverse strand, counting down.
CCGCCACGAGTGCGCCTCACCTTCCTGATCGCGCTGTTGTTTTCGGCGCTGGTCAATGGCTATGGCGCACTGCGGCCTGACCAACTGAAACTCGTCAGTGAGTTGAGCGGCGGCAGTCTGGATAGCGTTTTTCGCGGCCTGACCCTGTGTTTGCTGCCCATGCAAATTCTGGTTTTCGTATATACGGTCTGGTATATCAATCGCGCTCCGGCACGTGCTTTTTTCGACGGCTAGCGGTTTGGCGCGCTTCGAATGATCTCGACAGCGCGCTTCAACTCAGCCTTATCAACTGTCAAATCGACCCACAAATTGATCAATCGCCGTTCAAGCGTTGCACTGAACAACTGCTTATTCGGCGCAAACAATCTACTGAGCGGCAGATACAGACTCGATCCTCGTAACCCGTCGATCTGCAACCGTCGCAAAATCCAACTGGCAGCCGCCGCGTTAGGCGCGGTCAATGTGTAACGCCAGATCGCATCGCCCGCCCGAACTTCTGGCAGCGTGATCGGCAGCCCCGCCAATTGTTCGCTCAACCATAAGGCATTTTCATTGCGGCGCTGGACGTTTCCCGCTAATTTTTGCCAACCCGCCTCGATCCGTTCCACGTTCTCAGCAGACTCATCAAAAGGCCGAATCAATCGCTCCCGCATCGCCTCAAGTTGCGGCCAGTAACTTTGGATATGTTCCCGGCACTGAATAGCCGGACTATACGACGGCAGCCTACTGACATCGCCGGGACTTAAGCTAACCCCTTGAATCGCCTCTGCTAACCCCGGATCATCGGTCAGCACCACGCCGCCGCGCCCACCAATCATCTTGCTATCATCGAAACTGATGAACGAAATATCCCCCAACGTGCCGACATTTCCACCGAGTCCCTGTACTGCGTCCTCAATCAACGGCACGCCAAAATTCGGCACATCGGCCACATGCCCGAACAAGTGCGCCACGATCACGCCGCGTGTCTGAGCGTTAATCTTTTCCCGAATATCAACTGGATCAATCGTAAATCTATTGGGTATTACATCGGCAAATACAGGTACGTCTCCCGCCAGCAAAACCGCATCCAGCACTGTCGAGCAAATCACATCCGGCAAGATGATCTCACCTGCGCCATTGATCCGCTCAAGTGCCCGCAGCGCCACATACAATGCCGTCGTGCCGCGTCCAACCAGACGGGCATAACGCCGCTGCAAACGTGCGGCTATCGCACTTTCAAATGAATTCATAAAGCACAGTGAATTTAGCTCGGGGCGTAACTGTTGAATCAAATAGTCTTGAGTCCACTTGAGTGGACTTCGTTTGTTCGGCCTGGGACTTGAGTCCCAGGCGCATAAACATTATTTCCCCGTCGTAGCGTCCGACACTCTGATACTCACCAGCTTATCGCCGGGCGGTTCACCCTGATCGCGCGGGCGGATTTGCTGCGCGATTTCTAGTCCTTTTACGACGCGCCCAAAGATCGTGTAGCCGGGTGAACCGGGCGCTGGATCAAGGTTTGGCAGCGGCGCATAGGTGATAAAAAACTGGCTGCCCGCCGAGTTCGGGTCATTGGTGCGCGCCATGCCCAACACGCCCGGTCTGTCGTACTTGAGCGATGGGTTGACTTCCAATGGGATCGTATAGCCGGGTCCACCGCCGCCCGTTCCCGTTGGGTCGCCAGTTTGTGCCACGAAGCCACTGATCACGCGATGCCAGGTCAGGCCATCGTAATAACCCTTGTTCGCCAGAAACGCGAAACTGTTGACGTGCTTCGGTGCATAGTTAGCGTACAGTTCCACGACGATCACGCCATGCTCAGTCGTGATAAAGCCGCAGTAAGTGTGTGTCGGGTCGATCACCTGCTCTGGCGCGGCGAACTGCTTGGGCGCATTGGCGGGCGGCTGAATGTTGGGCAGCGGCGCGCTGTAGCACGGTGAGGCGGCGTCCGTGCCCGATGCAACAACCGTCGGCTGTGGCGGAACGGTTGGCGGCGGAAGCGGCGTCACCACCGGGGCGGCGGATTTATAGGCAGCATAGGGCTTAAAACCATCCCAGCCTTGCAAGGTTGCGCCCGCCACCAGTTTATTGAATTGATCTTGTGCCAGATACAAAGCCACTACCAGCGGACTCTCTGGCATGAGCGTGCTGGCCGGATCGCCGGGTGTCACCCATGCGACCAACCCATTTTTGGGGAAGATAAGGGCGACGGCCACTTCGGCGGCAGAATAATCAACTTCGGTCACATAGGTTGGGTTGCCATACTTATCCAGCAACTGTTTGGCCGTCACATGCGGCGCGAGTCGCAGCAGAATGGCATTCACTGTGCCTGTATCATCGGCGGAAATCTGACAGCACTGTTCACCCGCCGCTGTCGCCCAGGCCGCCTGCAAGGGGTTCTCCTGTGTGATCACATTCGTGAAGCGTTTGTCGGCCTTGAGCGCGGTCACGGCGTCGGTGAACTTCGTTTTACCGGGAACGATATTGGCGAAGCACGGCGGGCCGCACGGATCGCCGCTGATAATACTCGTATCGTTCAGATACTTGTCTGATTTGAGCGGCGGCGAAGTCTGTGCCGAACCGCTCTGTGCCAGCGATCCGAACGTCACGAACGCCAGCAGCGCGATTAATCCAAAAACGAGCGCCTTCCGAAAATTCACACGCAACATCAATCCATTACTCCTGTTGTCCGATTAATCTACCGTGCTATCGCTGCGGCAGATACCGCTAAGCGTGCCGTACTTTTTCCAGAATATCAAATTTGCCTGTGTTCCTTGTTAATCGTTACTATGAGGCAGGGCATTATATTTTTCGATTAACTTTTTTGGAGGCTTATTTTGATGGCGAATCTTTCTGTCGTGGCGCTGGATTTGGGTGCGGAAAGTGGGCGCGTGCTGGTTCACGACTTTGACGGT
>JBBSEU010000262.1:0-8376 GCA_038239365.1 Aggregatilineales bacterium | reverse complement strand
TCGTCGCAACTCGACTGCCCGCCGTGTTTCCCGCTCCGCTCGCTCAAACGCTGCTATCTCGTCCACTGTCAGTTTGATTTCACGTCGTCTCATCCCTTAAGTTTATCATACTTGCCAGCTTTAGTTGGGTTCACCATAAGTGTTCTTCAAATTCTGCGGCATAGTCGGCCATCGCAATTTCGGCAAGCATCGAGTCACCCACCAATTTGGAGAGCGCGATCACCAATACATCGGGATCAGGGTTCAGTTTTTCGAGTAGTTGCTCGTGCATGATCGCCTCGTCATTCATTCAACAACCGTAATCTCAAGAGCCGCCAGCATTTTGTTCACCAGCGGCAACCCAAAACTACTTCACTCGAACCATTGTGGCGTCGTAGGTATTGCCCGCGTTTTCGTCGATGCCGGGTCTGGCCGCCAACCGCCCGAAAGGGTATTTCCATCTTCACTGAACGTACCCGTATACTTCGATCCTTCCGTCCAGTGGGTAACAACATCGCCCTGAACATCCCAGTGATAAAGGTGTGTCATCCCATCCATGCTGGAGTACACCGTTGCCGGGAAGGTGTTCGTAGCAGGATCATAGCCCAAAATTTCAAGGCTCTGGAATTTGAAGTTGTCAAATTCCATTTCACCACGCAATTCCAGGAAAAATCCGCCCATTATCCACTCGATAGTAGTACGTCCAGTGATGTTATCTTCGTTCGAGTCGAGTGTGCGGCCTCTCAGTTCCCAGATACCAACCAGTTTTTCGAGACGCTTGAGCGCCGGATCGGGTTTCTGAATTTCGGGCATACCTGACATATCAAATCTCCAATTTTGTAGGGACGAAAATATCACTTGGTAGATTGGTGCTTTGCGATATAGGATTGGCGGGAATGTTCAGCAGAGGCAATCTCTTGATTATCGTGCGAACTTGAATTTGTCTCATTCGCTGAGCCATCTTCTGCCGCACTTTGGGTGTTTTTCTTCTTGGGTGCATTTAGAAGTCCCCACAAGAAAGTGCGCCACCAAAGGCGCGAATTGAAAAGCCTTGTAATCATTCGCACTCCACGCAATATCAGACTCCACTACTCCACAATCGTAATCTCAAGCGCGGCCAGCAGCGAAAGCGCCTGCGGTAATGAGAACTTCGCCTTTTTGACTTTGTTCACCAGTGGCGAAATCGCGTAATCGACGGCGTGCGTAAAATCGGCTTCGGTCAGGTTCGTGTTCAAAAAGCGACTCTCGGCCAGATCAGTTCCGGTAAACACCGCTTTTGCCAGATCGGCCTCGGAGAAATCGACATCGTGCGCGGTGCATTTGATGGCGCTGAACTTTTTCAAGGTCAGGCCGATGAATGTGCAATAACTGAGATTACATTCGGTGAACTGAACGGAGTTGAGCAGACCCGATTTTGCCCACGCGCCCTCTGTCCAGTTGATGTAGCTGGCTTCGCACTTCACAAATACTGTATTGGTGAACGAACTCCCTTTGACCTTCATCAGTCGCAAGTCACAGTCCGTGAAGGTGCATTCGCGGAAGCTGCAAAAGCTGAATGCCGTCTCGGAAAACGAGCAGCGCGTGAACGTGCAGTGATCGAACGTCTTGTGTTCAGTCGCTTGCACCCGATACGTCAGTCGTTTGAACGACTGATCGGTAAACTCATCAACAGCATCAAAAGGCGCTGTGGTATTCAAGTCGTATCGCTTTCGTTAAAATAGCGTTTGTTAGCCAACCTATAACACCTGCTCCACCTGCTTTGCAGGTGTTAGTCGGTTACTAATTCCGCACGTCCAGCGCATCCCGCAAGCCATCGCCCACCAGATTGAACCCCAGCACCGCGATCAATATCGTAACCCCTGGAAAGAACGGTAGCCACCACGCCGTGCGGATGAACGCGCGGCTGTCATTCAACATGCGTCCCCAACTTGGCGTGGATCGTTCAACGCTGCCCAGCCCCAAAAAGCTGAGCGCCGCCTCTTGCAAAATGACGTTCGCCGTGCCTAGCGTCCCGAACACGACCAGCGGCGTCAAAATATTGGGCAAAATATGCCGGAACATGATCCCGAAATCGCTCACGCCCACCAGCCGCGCCGCCGAGATGTACTCGCTTTCGCGGATCGCCAACACCTGGCTGCGTACTAATCGCGCCACAAACGGCCAGATGACCAGCGCCAGCGCAATAAAGATATTCGTTTCGCCCGGCCCCAGCGCGGCCACCAACGCAATGGCGATGATCAGCAGCGGAAACGCCATGAAAATATCAATCAACCGCATGATCACCGCATCCAGCACGCCGCCATAATAGCCGGTGATCATCCCGATCAGCGTTCCAATCAGCAAGCCCAACCCTTCGGCCAAAATCGCCACTTTGAGCGAGATTTGCGCGCCGTAAATAATCCGACTCAAAATATCGCGGCCAACATCATCCGTGCCGAAAAGATGCTCAACTGTAGGCGGCGTGAGATAAAAGTTATTCAGATCACCTTTGAGCGGCGAATACGGCGCGACCCAGGCCGCGAACACCGCGCAAAAGATCAAAATAGCGATGATCAACAGACCAAACACAGTGAGCGGTTGGCTGATCATGCGGCGCACGGCATCACGCCACAAACTGCGCGGCTGATTAGACAGGCTGCTAATATCCAATGCTTCACGAGTAGTCACTGTAGCCGCACTCGCGGATCGATCAACGGATAACTCAAATCGATCAGCAGATTAATGCCCGCGTATAACATCGCAAACACGATCACCAGCCCTTGCAGCAAGGTGTAATCGCGCGTGTTGATGGCCTGAACCAGCAGCCGCCCCATTCCCGGCCACCCAAAGATCACTTCAACCAGCAGTGCGCCGCTCAGCAAATTCGCCAGACTGCCGCCCGCCACTGTCACCAGCGGCAGCAGTGCGTTACGAAACGCATGTCGCCACAGGATCATCCGTTCGCGCAAGCCTTTGCTGCGCGCCGTTCGCATGTAATCCTGGTTCAATTGTTCCAGCATCGTCGAGCGCGTCATGCGCGTCAGCAAGGCCAACGTTCCGCCGCATAACGCCACTGCGGGCAATATCAAATGTTGATCGTAGCCCGATCCACTGATCGGCAGCCACCGCAAATTCAACCCGAACAAAATCTGAAACTGTACGCCCAACCAGAACACCGGAATCGAAACACCAATCAGCGCGATCAACCGCGCCAGATTATCCCAGATTGAGTTTTTGCGAAGTGCCGACAAAATACCCAGCGGCACGCCCACGATCACGGCAATTGCCATCGCCACTGCGCCCAACGCAATTGTTGGCGGAAAGGCCGAGGCAATCATCTCCGTGACAGGCTGCCCGGTCAGGTAGCTTCGACCCAGATCGCCGCGTAAGCCATCGCCCAAAAACGCCACGTACTGATTAAAAATGGGTTCGTCCAGGTGCATCACCCGCCGCAGGTTCTGCAACGCCGCTTCATCATCCCGAAAGCCAACCAGCACCGTCGCCGGATCGCCGGGCAGCACGCGCATCAATAGAAAAGCAAACGTATAGATGCCAAAAACCGTCGGGATCAATTGAATCAAGCGGCTGATTGTGTAACGTAGCATAGGATATTTGCCCTCATCCCCTAACCCCTTCCCCCTCAGGTGGAAGGGGAATCAGACCGCAACGGTATTCCGCTTAAAGCCCCTCTCCTTCGGGAGAGGGGTTGGGGTGAGGGCTATTTGCGTTAGCTAACCTTGATCGCCTTGAACTGCACAATCGAATTGCTATCGACCACCGTGCCAGTCAAACGCGGATTGACGAGTACCGTGCGCGTCCCATGATAGATCGGGATGATCACGGCCAGGTCAATCGCCTGCTTCTCGATCTTGCGGTAGGCCGCGTCACGATCTGCACCCAACGGCATGGCCGAAGCATCAGCCAGCGCCTTCTGAATGTCCGTCGCACCCGGATACGAGTCGTAACCGCACTTCATCAAACCGCCGCTGGTACGGAAAAGCTGCGGGGTAAAGTCGTCAGCGTCGGCATAGTCCTGCGAGTACGAGATCGTGCCAAGCTGCATCTTGCATTCACCGCGATCCTTGCTGTACAGCGAAGCGTCGGTGCTGTTGATCTTGATGCGAATGCCCACATCGGCCAACTGCTGCTGAATAGCCGTCACCACGCGCAGTTCGGTTTCGACCTGCCCGGTGCGAATTTCAACGTCCACGCCATTCGCGTAGCCCGCCTTTGCCAGCAAATCCTTCGCTTTGGCGATGTCGTGCGGGTACGGGTTGTAGCTCTTGTCGAAAGCCGAGAAGCCCGGTGGGAACAAGCCTTGCGCGGGTACACCCTGCCCGGCCAACACCGTCTTGATGATCGCGTCACGATCAATCGCGTAGGCAATCGCCTGACGAACTTCAGCCTTGCCTGTAACCGGGTCTTTCAGGTTGACGCGGAAGAAGAACGTCGATTGAATCGGCACGCTTTGAAGTTCTTTGGAGAGCTTGGCATCGCCCTTCAAACGGTTCAGTTCAGTTTCCGGCGCGAGGGCAATATCAATATTGCCGCCTTCGTACTCGATTACCTGCTGCGAGGTCTGCGCGATCACGCGGATCGTGGCCGTCTTGACAGCGGGCGCACCGCCCCAGTAATCGGCATTGGCTTCCAGTGTCATGTGATCCTGGCGAACCCATTCCTTGAGCTTGTAAGCGCCCGTACCCACTGGCTTTTGCGCGAATGCCTTAGCGTCCGTCGTCGCTTCCTTCGGGACGATGAAGCCGCCGGGCATGGTCAACTGCTTGAGGAACGAACCGACGGGAGCGGTCAGGGTGATCTCAACCGTCTGCGGATCGATCACCTTGACACCATCAAGCGTCTTGGCCTTCTTGTCCTTATCGCGCATTTCCGCGAAGCCCTTGACACTGTTGAGCATCAACGACGTATAGGACGTGCCAGTGTCCGGGTTGCCCAGGCGTTCCAGCGAGAACTTCACATCATCGGCGGTCATTTCGCGCCCATTGTGGAACTTCACGCCCTTCCGCAGGTGGAAAGTGTACACGAGGCTGTCTTTGGATATGTCCCATTTTTCGGCCAGCAGCGGGATGGGTTCCAGCGTCTTGGGATCGTAAGTGACCAGACCTTCATAGATGTTGTAAACGGCCTGGAATTCATCCAGTGTTTGCACAGCTTGCGGATCAAGCCCCTGTGGTTCGGCCTCGAAGAAAGCCGAGGTAACGGTGGATTTATCGGCGGCTTGCGCCTGGACGGACAGCGGCGCAAGTGCTGCGATAAACAGCAAAGCCACCAGCAAAAAAGATAAGCGTTTCATAAAGCGATTCTCCGTGAACTTGATACGTAGTTTCGAGGTGTCCATTGAAACCAACGGATAGTGAGCATACAATAAAAGCCAGTAACATTCAACAAGAAATATCAAGCGATCTTCTATGAAACTAACCATTATCGGTGGTGCGGGTGTACGCACCCCACGCATGATCGGCTCACTGGTGCGCCGTGCCAAACGACTCGATCTGCAAGAACTGTGGCTGATGGATATTGACGAGTCGAAGCTGAATTTGATGGGCGGCATGTGTCGGGCGCTGGTTGAAAAGCTGGACGCGCCGTTCCGTGTATTTCTGAGTACCGACGCCCGCGAGTCGCTGGCGGGCACTTCGCATATCATCATCTCGATTCGGCCTGGCTTCGAGCAGGGACGCGCACTCGATGAAAAGATCGCCTTCCAGCACGGTGTATTGGGTCAGGAGACGACGGGCGCGGGGGGTTTTGCGATGGCGATGCGAAGTCTGCCCGCCATCCTTGATTACTGCCATCTGGCCGAGCAGGTTGCGCCGGGTGCCTGGATGTATAACTTCACCAACCCCGCCGGACTGGTCGCGCAGGGGCTTCACGATGCGGGCGTACAGCGCATCATCGGCATTTGCGATAGTGCCAACGGCGCGCAAAACGCTGCCAGCCGCTTTTTGGGCGTGCCGTTGTCCCGCGTGCGGCATGATGTGTTTGGCCTCAATCACCTGTCCTGGACACGCAGCGTGCGGATCGATCCCGATCCTGACGGCAGCGGCGGTGAGGAAGTGTTGCCCGCCCTGCTCAGTGATCCAAAATTCATCGCTTCGACTCACATGGCGATGTTCGATCCCGATCTCCGCGACTCAATCGGCATGTTCCTGAACGAGTATTTGCACTACTTCTATCACCGCGACGAAGTGTTGGCGGCGCTGCTGGCAAAGCCCGAAACGCGTGGCGAAGAAGTCGTTCGCCTGACGCGTGAACTGCTGGATCGGTTGCAAACGGCAGACAGCACCGACGCTCAGCTTGCCATCTGGCAGGAAGTGATGGGGCGGCGCGGCTCAACCTACATGGCACACGCCCGACACGATACGCCCCGCCCGCGCCTGGAACCTATCGGCGGCGATGATGAGGGTTACGCCGGGGTTGCGCTCGGCTGTGTCGAAGCGATTGCCACCAACACGCAGCACTTCACCGGGCTGAACGTACCTAATAACGGCGCGATTGCCGGGATGCAGGATGATGACGTGGTGGAGGTAAGCTGCCGCATCGATGGCGACGGCCCGCAACCGCTGCCGATTGGCGACATTCCCGAAGGTCAATACCTGCTCATGCGCGATGTGAAACGCTACGAACGCTTGGCGTCACAGGCCATTTTGACTCGTTCGCGCAAGCTGGCCTGCGATGCTCTCACCGCGCACCCGCTGATCGGCTCGTATCCATTGGCAAAGGCGCTCGTCAACGACTTTTTGGAGGCACACCGCGACACCGTCGGATCATGGAACTGAAACCACACTATGACATCTTGATCCCCGGCAGCTATTTCTGCGACATCATCTTTACCGGGCTGCCTGCTTTTCCGGCGCTTGGCACGGAAATCTATACCCAGGATGTGACGGTTGTGCCGGGCGGATCGCTCAACAGTGTGATCGCGCTGCGCCGCCTGGGGGTGAATGTCGGTTGGTACAGCGTGCTTGGCAATGATTTTTTCAGTGGCTTCGTCGCGGCTCAGATCGAAGCGGAAGGCGTCGATACCTCGTTGATCAACCGATTGGATCGGCCACTGCGCCGTGTGACGGTTGCCCTCTCGTACCCGGATGATCGCGCCTTCGTGACGCGCGTCGATCCGTCGCCGAATTATGCCGATCTGGGGCTTCAAGCGTTGGAGCGTGCCACCTTTCCGCATATGCACTTCACCGGATTAGTAGTGGACGCTCGGACTCCCGGCCTGATCGATGACTGCCACGCACGCGGTATCCTCGTCTCGATGGATTGCCAGCACCGCGACGATACGCTTGAGTCGCCGTTTGTGCGCGATATTCTTTCACGACTCGATCTGTTCATGCCAAACGCCGGGGAAGCGCGCCGCCTCACCGAAACCAACAGCGTACAAGCAGCACTCGATGTACTGAGCGAACTTGTGCCCTATGTCGTGATTAAAGATGGTGGCAACGGGGCATGGGCGCGTCGTGATGGAGTCGATTACTTTAGTCCGGCACTGCCCTCCGTTGTGGTGGATACAACAGGCGCAGGCGATGTGTTCAATGCCGGATTTTTGGCGGCGCATCTGAGCGGCAAAACGACGGCTGAATGCCTGGACTGGGGCAACTTCTGCGGTGGTCTGTCGGTACGTGGACTGGGCGGCACGAGCACCGCCCCGACTCGCGCGCAACTGCTGGAATGGCTAACTGAACGCGAAACGAAAGAATAGCGTTAACGTTTGAAAGAGACTGCTGAACTATGAACGTTGGTGATGCTTTCATCATAATATCGATTGTATCGTTCGTCATGTCGGCGTGGTGCTTTGCAGATTATAAAGTCTACAAAGTTTTGAAAAATGTGCGGCATGATGATCGGATCGTCTTATCGAATATCTCGAAACTAGCCAACATATGGTACAGAATGATCACCTATAGCCCCATCGATTGATGGAAACCGATCTGAGTGATGAAGAGATCGGTAGACGTGTTGGGGCAAATGCGTTGTATGCTAGACTAATGCTTTTCTCTTTTTTATTCCTGTTTTTTTCAGGACTTGTCTTGTCAGTAAAAGGCATCAATTTTATATTAATTTTCGCACTAATTGGCTGCGCCCTGATTTTCGTTTTGTGTTGTATTTTCTTGGTACGTCATTTGGAGAAGCAAGTTTTATCTGCACGAAAGGAGAGCCAAATACAGCAGGAAACGGTGAACGTCACAAAGGGGTAATCATGGCATCAGATAACAAGCCACTGATCGAGCAGTTCTACACATTATTGGCCGCCAAATAATCTGACCCACTCTATGCCCAGAAGGGGGCGATCTAACGGTACTACAAGCCGCATTGTAAGATAAAATTTGTTTGTAGTTGGAAACGCATGGAGTAGTTCAATGCCCGATCAGGAAATCGATAGCCCGTCTAATTTGATGTTGG
>JBBSEU010000261.1:0-8522 GCA_038239365.1 Aggregatilineales bacterium | reverse complement strand
TGATGATCACAATATTCGGATCAATCGCTTTGACGGCTTTGTAGGTTGCGCTGAGCAGTGCGACGTAATTGGCCGCTTTCAAGCCTTGCGGCGATGTCCATTCACGGTCAAGGTTCTCTTCGTTATAGACTTCAATGGCGTGAATCTGTGCCGGGTAACGCTTTACGATAGTCGTCACAAAATTGACGTAATCCTGCGGATCGGCGGGCGGCCCGTTTTGCTTGAGGTTCGCGCCCTTTTCGCGTGCCCAGTCGGGCGCGGTGACGATGCTAAACATGACCTTGACCTGATACTTGCTGGCAAGCGGCATGATAATATCAAGCGTTCCAAAATCGAACTTGCCCTTAACTTTTTCAAGGTCTTTCCAGCGTACCTGACTCTTGAGCCAGTTCAGCTTCAACTGTTCGGCGACCATCTTCATCCAGAGTTCGTAGGTCTTTGGGTCGGCATTTTCCTGTACCTGAATACCCAGATCGAACGCCTTGTCGCTGATCGGCTTGATGGTTGCCGCTGCGCCGCCCGCCTGAACATTGGCAGGCGCTTTGGTCGGCGCAATCGTTGCGACGACGGGTACAGCGGGCAGCGGCGTGACCGTCACCTGAGCTGCTACGGCAAGAATGGCTGGCGTGTTACTGGCAATCGCGCCCAAGGTCGGGACGGCGGTGGTTTCGCTGGTGGCTTGCGCTTTGGCCGCCGCAACACTGATCGGCGCGGGGGGAATCGCTCGATTGCTGACCACGATCCCGGTGGCCGCATAAATGGCGATGAACGCACACGCACCCATGATCAAGGTGATCCCTGTCCAAACAATGGCGAAGCCGCGCGTTTGTTGGCGGTGTTTGGGGATTGTCATCGTATCGCGTATTGTCATAAAAGCCTCCTCAATTAAATGGACGTTGAAACAAGGTATCAGCCGTCAGGTATCAGCTATCAGCAAAAACCCGCCCTGATTGTCCGGGTTGACTGCTTAGAGCTGACTACTCATCGTGCTACCTGACCAAGTGCATCACAGGCCGGGCAGCCGCCACCCTGACGGATCATGGCATAACCAGCCTGCGGGTCTGCACCATAAAACGTGAAATCGACATTGAACACGATCATCAAACGCACGCGGCCAGAACCGGACGCTTTGACGGCTGCCTGTGCCAGCCATGCGGCTTGCTGGGCAATGCTCGTGTTTTGTCCCCACTCAAAGCCGGACGGCGCGCTACTATACCCCTCTGGCGACAAATAGCCCAATTCTGTGAAGCAAACCTGTTTCCCGCCGAAGGATGAGGCGGCGCGATTGAGCATTGTGGCGAAGTAGCGCGTCGGATAGCTATCACGCGGATCGCCGCTGGTCTGGTTGGGGCTGACCACGCCTTCGTTGTAATGCACGCCGATGCAGTCCGCATAATTGCCCGCGCCCGCTGCCGCCATGCCCGCATAGTAGTGATCATCGTTCCACACACGGCTCAATCCAAACGCGCCTTCCGCGCCCGTCGGAGCAAGCGCACCGCTGACAACAATCGTGCTGCCATGCGCGGCTTTGATCGCGTTGAAAGCCTTCGCCAACAGTTGGGTATACAGCGCCGGGTCGATTTTACCTGTCGGCCATTCGCGGTCAATGTTCATCTCGTTCCAGACTTCAATCGCGTCCGCGCCCGCTCCGGCTAACGACCCGACGTAGCCCGCATATTGATCGAAAAAGCCGCCCTGAACGATTGAATCCCGATTGCCGACCACCGACAGCAGAATTTTGAAGCCCGCGCCGTGCGCCTGCGTGATCAGCCCCGCGCCATTGCCATCGTTAACCTGCACCTGCCGCTTGACCCATTTCATTCCGGCGCGGCGCATGGCGGCTTGTGTGCCGCCGTTCAGGTCTTGCACCTGCCCGCCCAACTCGAAACTACCGGGCGTCACGCGGCCACTGACTGGCGGCGGCAGCGCACCTTTGGCGGTGGGCGGCACTTTCGTTGGGACGGGCGTGGGTGTGCTGGTTGGGATTGGCGTGATCGACGGGATAGGCGTGGTGCTCGGCGTCAGCGTTGCAGAAGCGACGGCCACTGACACCGATCCAAGCGTTGGGTGAAGGCCATCGGCGCTGAACAGATCGGCGCTGATTTGTGCGCTGTTTGCACTGTCGTCCGGCCTGAAAACGAACGGCGTGCCCAATGCGCTGATTGCAGTGACGGCCACCTTACCGCCCTGCTGCGCGATCCAGCGGATGGCTAACGATTCAGACGGCGACTCAGGGGTAATCGACCCGGTTTTGTAGGTATTCACAAGGCTTAGCATATCAGCAGCAGCACCCGGCGCGGCCAGATCGGTGAGCAGTACGCCGCCCATGTTCGCATCACTGATTTGTTTGAGTCGGGCGCGAATGGTGCTTTCGGTAGTTAACCAGACCGTGCTGCTGACCGCGCCGTTCGCGTCGAGATAAGTGATCGAAGGCATGTCGCCGGGGTTGAAGCGGGCGTTTGTGCCGTTCAGGTGGACTTCGATGGGTTGGCCGGGCAAGACCGCGCCGACTTGCTGAACGGTCAACGAGCCAAGCGGGGCAACTGCTTCGGCGTAGCTGATCGGTTTGAAAGTGTCGCCCATTTGCTGGATGGATTGCGTTGAAAGGCCGATTTGCAGTTTGGCGCGGTTGAATAACACTGGCAGCATCTCAAGCGCATCTTTTTGATCTTGAATCGCAATATCCGGAACTTCAATCACATCCGCAGCACTGGCTGCCGTCCCGCTGAAAAAGCCTACCACACCTATCGGAGCAACCAGCGTCAAGGTCAGGTTCGCGTTGTGCAAGCGTTCAGCTAAATGGCTTATGAAAGTGCCAAACACGGGCTGCATGTCGTGTGGCAAACCGCGATAATCAATCGCCAGACCTTTGTAGGGCTTGGTGGTGGCAAACTCGACAAGGCGTGTAATGTGCGCTTCGGTCAGGCTGTCACTTCGCAAAAGCGTGCTCAGCGTTGCCACATCCGGCGTAAGTGGATTGCCGAAATTGCGGATCACCGGAACCACTGCGTAGCTTTTACCGAAGTCGATCCCGGCGGGCAAGACACCCTGCAACGCGCCCTGAGCATTGGGTTGCAATCCGGCGGGATGAACGATATTTACCAGTTCGCCTGTTTTAGGCGCAAGCGTTTGACCGATCTCAATGGTAATGCTGATGAGCGGAATCACTTTGGATAGGCGAAAATAACCGATTAAACCTGGCAAAGTTTCCCGATCTGAGAAACTAACAACGCTCAACCCCCAATTGGGATTTGTTTGCCCGGTGTTTACAATGCCCGGTATGAATAGCCAGCGGTGCAGCCTGGCATTATAGCCATATAAATCGAGTTGGGCGGTGTCAGGAATGTTCAGGGAAAGCGTCAGTTGGGCGGCACTTCCAAGCGTTTCGATCTGGTAAAGCGAACTGGCTGGCGCTAGTGATAGCGGAAGCGCCGCTTTGGCTTGTTGAATGAGTGTGCTGTCAATACCGTCAACAGGAGTGTTCGATGAAAACGCGGTGGCTGTCAGTGGATGCACCCGCACGGCGAAATATTCAACCTTTTTGAACGGATCGATGCCGATAAATAGACTTTCGATTTTTCGGGACGGTGTATTCGTGTCTAAAACTAAGAAATCGGTTGCAGTCAATTTTTCGAGTAGTGAGAAAGGCGTCACGAACAACGCCACACCTGCTAGCACGATCAAGATTGCGCCAACGCCCAACGCGACGAGGCAGCCTGCCCCGCCGCGTGATTGTTTTTTGGAGCGGCGTTCGGAGTCGGTCATCCGTTAGCGCGCGACTCGGCCAAGCGCATCGCAGGCCGGACACGAGCCGCCGGGACGGATCATCGCATAGCCGCCCTGGGGATCGGCACCATAGCCCGTGAAATCGACATTGAAGACGATCATCAGGCGCACGCCGCTACCTGAGGCGCGCACGGCGGCCTGTGCCAACCATGCGGCTTGCTGCGCGACGGTGGTGTTTTGTGCCCAGGCGAAACTACCCGGCAGTGGGCCGTAGCCTTCGGGAGTCAGGAAGCCCAGTTCGGTGAAGCACACAGGCAAACCAAATCCGCGCGCCCGTGCCAGCATCGTTGAAAAGTAGCGCGTTGGGTAATTGCCACGCGGATCGCCGCTGGTTTGGTTGGGACTGACGATGCCTTCGTTGTAGTGCGCGCCGATGCAGTCCGCATAGCCGCCCGCGCCTGCTCCCGCCATGCCTGCGTAATAGTGATCATCGTTCCAGACGCGATCCAGACCGAAAGCGCCTTCCGCACCCGTTGGGGCAAGCGCGCCGGTGATGACCATCGTGCCGGGGTTAGATCGCTTGATCGCATTGTAGGCTTTAGAGAGCAAGCGCACATAAGAAGCCGGGTTGATCTGACCTGTCGGCCATTCGCGGTCAAGGTTCATCTCGTTCCAGACTTCAATCGCATCTGCGCCCGACGCCGCCAACCCGCCGACATAATTGGCGTAGTCGTTCTGATAACCGTCACTCGTCACGGCGTCACGACTGCCGATGACGGACAACAAAATCTTGAAACCAACGCCGTGTGCCTGACCGATCAGGCCACTTGCGCCACCATCGCCAGAAAACACCTGACGCTTGACCCAGGTCATCCCGGCGCGGCGCATGGCATCCACTGTGCCGCCGTTCAGGTCTTGCACCTGACCACCCAACCCGAAACCGCCCGCCACACGTCCGCGCACGGCTGGCGGCGGGTTGGTGCTTTTCGGGCTGACCGTTGCGCCGGGTACGGATGTAGGCGTTGGGACGGCGGGGTTTGTCGAGCCGCCCGGACTGGTGACACCATCAGTGGTTGGGGCGTCGATGATCGGCAAATTCGAGATGATTAGATTCACACTGATAATCAGATAGCCGCGTGATACCCAGCCTGATAGATTGTCCTTCTCAGTGATCACATGCAGCCAGCGTGACGTTGAATCGCGGCCATCGACTTTGAGCCGATCTCCGTTCTGGAGTGTGGCGACACCGGGTGAATACTGATTAGGCGTCGTGTGAAGCGTCAAGATGGGTGAGTTCACAACGGCATCCGCGCCATTGGTGCCCTGTGCCTGCGCCAATAGACTGACGGCACTCAGTAGCACAAGCGAGATAAGTAGAAAAGTCAGAATGCGCCGGATCATCGAATAATTCCTATCCAAGATAGCGATTCATTGTAGCGCGTTGTCTGACGTGATTCGACGGGGCGTCAGATAGGCGTTGATTTACACCTGCGGCGGCGGCGGTCTATAATGTGGGAACACTCTCATCTTGTTCCAGGACTCCGACAATGCAGACCGAAATTGATGTCATCGGCGGGCGCTATCGCTTAATCGATCTGATCGGCAAAGGCGGTATGGGGGCGGTGCATACCGCGCTGGATCGTCTGAGCGGGCAAAAAGTGGCGCTCAAACGGGTGTTGATCTCCCCGGAAAGCCTCGCCTTCAATTCGCGCGGGAGTGATAATTTGTATCTGTCGCTGACGCAGGAGTTTCGCACAATGGCCTCGCTGCGCCACCCGAACATCAACAGTGTGCTGGATTATGGATTCGATGTGGAGCGCCAGCCTTATTTCACAATGGATTTGCTGCAAGATCCGCAGTCGGTATTTCGGGCGGCCTGGAAATCGGATGAGGATAAGGTAGCCCTGCTCATACAGGTGTTACAAGCCCTGGCCTATCTGCACCGACGCGGGATCATTCATCGTGACCTGAAACCCGCCAATATTTTAGTGGTGCATGATCAGGTCAAGGTGCTGGATTTTGGCCTGTCGGTCACGCGCGAACAGGCCGATCACTATGAGTTAGCTGGCACGCTAGGTTATATCGCGCCCGAATTGCTGCTCGGCGATCCGCCTAGCGAAGCGTCCGATTTGTACGCGATGGGCGTGATCGGTTATGAGATGTTCACGGGCACTTCGTTGTTCGATGCCGATACTACTTCGTCGATCATTCAGGCGACACTCAAAACGATCCCGAAAATGGATGGCATAAAAAATCAGAAAATCGGGGCGGTACTGGCACGCCTGTTGAGCAAAGCGCCGATAGATCGTTACGACGATCCGACTCAGGTGATCGCGGCCTTGTGTGAAGCGATTGATCAACCTGTGCCCGGTGAAAGCTCCGCCATTCGGGAGAGTTTTTTGCAAACAGCGCGCTTCGTCGGGCGCGATAACGAACTCAAATTACTGATTAGTGCGTTGGAAGATGCACTGATGAGCAAAGGCAGCACATGGCTAATCAGCGGTGAGAGCGGCTCCGGCAAGACGCGCCTGCTCGATGAACTGCGGACTCAGGCGTTGGTGCAGGGGGTCACGGTGCTGCGCGGCCAGAACGTGGCCGAAGGCGCGGGGCTGTACCAGATGTGGCGGGTGATTTTGCGCTGGCTGGTGCTGCTTGCGCCGCTGACCAATTTACAGGCGGGCGTCCTGAAAACGCTCGTGCCCGATATTGACGATCTGCTTGAACGCCCGATTGAGGATGCGCCCGAAGTGAATCCACTGTTCGCACAGTCCCGTTTGCAGGCAACCATTGAAGCGATTTTCGCTCAGCAAAAGCAACCGCTGTTATTGATCCTTGAAGATTTGCACTGGGCAGGCCGCGAAAGCCTCGATCTGCTCAGGCGCATGACGCATATGGCCGCGACACTCCCCTTGTTGATCGTGGGCAGTTTCCGGGATGATGAACGGCCTGATCTGGCGAACGCGATCCCGCAAGCGAAACCGCTCAAATTGCAGCGTTTGGCGAAAGATCAGATTGCTGAATTGAGCGCGGCCATGCTTGGTGATGAAGGCCGTCAGCCGCAGCTTTTGGAACTGCTTCAGCACGAAACCGAAGGGAATGTCTTCTTTTTGGTAGAGGTGATGCGCGCACTGGCAGAACAGGCCGGACAGTTGGATCGTATCGCGGAGATGAGTTTGCCGGGACAGGTTCAGGCGCGCGGCATCAATCAGATCATCCGGCATCGGTTGGAGCGCGTGCCGCCCGAAAACCGCTCCTTGCTGCAAACAGCGGCGATCATCGGACGCCAATTAAATTTACCCTGGCTGGAGCGGTTCGTTGCGTCGCCAGCGGAATTGGAACGCTGGCTCACCACTTGTTTGAACAGTGCCGTGCTGGACGTTCAGGATGGGGTTTGGCAGTTCGCCCATGATAAGCTGCGTGACGGCGTATTAGCCGATCTACCCGTCGAAAAACGCCCGATGTTGCATGAACAGGTTGCCGAAGCGATTGAAAAAGGCCCCGGCTACGATTTATCGCTGCTGGCCTATCACTGGTCAATGGCCGGGAACACCGCTAAAGAAGCGTTCTATCAGGAACGACTCGGCGCGCAGGCACTCAAAAACGGCGCATACGAAAAAGCAGTCAGTAGTCTGGATCGGGCGGTGACGTTGCAGCCCTCGGCACCAACGCCCGAATCGTTCAAACAGTGGGCGAACCTCAAGCGCATGGCCGCTGACGCACACGCTGGGTTAGGCAATTACCCGGTTGCTGAACGGCTGTACCGCGAAAGTCTGGATGCTTATCAGGCGGCAAATTACAAATGGGGTGTGGCGGCGGCGCTCAACGAACTGGGTAATCTGGCTTTTACGCAGCGCGACTACGCTCAGGCCAATGAACAGTTCCGGCAGGCGCTCAAAACGTCGATGGGTGTTCGTGCCTGGACGGTGGCGCTGGCCTCTGTGACAGGGATCGCGGGCTTAGTGGCGGAACGCGGTGAACGTGAACAAGCCGTTGAACTGGTAACGCTGGTACTTAACCATCTGTCAGTCGATCAAGCGACTACAGACCGCGCGACTCGCCTGCTGGAAACGATCCGAACGAGGCTGACGCCGGAAGTAATGGCGCAGGCCGAAGCACGCGGCAAAGAAGCCAGACTCTCGGAAGTGGGGGCAAAATTGCTAGAGAACTTACAATGAGCAATGATGAATGATTGCTATGTGCCCCTGCCGATAGCAGTGATTGCCCTGGACGAAGCGCAGATTGGCAAGGTCACGGTTGCCGATAAACCAGCCTTACGCCCCGAACTCCTGGATGCGATTAAGCATCCAACCTTCGCCAATGAGCGCCTTTGGCATAACCGGAAACTCTCCCTGCCCAAAAAGCAGGGAGAAGCCTGATTATCGGGACACGCTTTCACGCCGCCTTCCTGACAAACCGTAATTTGCCACCATAATATAAGCAAAAGGAACACACCCATGACGACTCAGCGGTTGTTAAAGCTTTGCCTGTTATCGATCACTCTTTTGCTACTTCTCGTGATCAGCGGCACGGCGCAGGCAGCGGCGGCCATCACGGGCTGCATACGAACATCTGACGGGCAGCAGTTCGATCTGAGTACCAATAAACGTTCCCGGATTCTATTTCCCGAGGGGTCTACCCAAAATGGTAATCAAATTTTAGTCACCCGACAGTTACCAACCACAGGGATGAAAGTTAGGCAGAGCGCCAAAGAACGGCGAGAACGAGACGTTAAAGGGCAGGTCAAATAATAAAGTTCGCTGTAAGAAGTCCCAGGCAATACGAAACAGACTGAGGTC
>JBBSEU010000260.1:0-8563 GCA_038239365.1 Aggregatilineales bacterium | reverse complement strand
TATTCATGCCCTGGAATATCCCAATCACCGCATCAACTATGAGGATGTACGCCCCATTTTGGAGCGCAATTTCCCACCGGATGCCGTGCGCGTCGAACTTTTGCCGGATGTATAGTGCTATAATTTTCGTCCCGAACGGGAGTTGATTTTATGACTGACCGAAAAATTCGAGTGCTTGTCGCCAAACCGGGGTTGGACGGCCATGATCGCGGCGCAAAGATTATCGCGCGTGCGCTGCGGGATGCCGGTATGGAAGTCATTTATACAGGCCTGCGTCAGACGCCAGAAATGATCGTCGAAGCGGCGTTGCAAGAAGATGTGGATGTGATCGGCCTGAGCATCCTCAGCGGCGCACACATGGCCTTGACGCCACGCATTTTTGAACTGATGCGCGCCAACGGCCTTGAAGATGTGAAAGTCATTTTGGGTGGCATTATCCCCGATAGCGACATTGAATCGTTGAAGGCAATGGGCGTTAGCGGGATTTTTGGGCCGGGCGCGAACACGACTGATATTGTCGCTCATATTCAGCAGGTGACGCATAGTGACGCTTGATCGGCGGGCACTGGCACGCTTGTTGACCCGCGTCGAGAATGGACAGGCTGACGCAGAACTGGCGGCGCTCTACAAAAACACAGGCCACGCGCATATCATCGGAGTGACAGGCGCACCCGGCACCGGCAAAAGCAGTCTGGTCAGTGCGCTCACTAAGCATTATCGCGTGGCGAATCAGACGGTAGCAATTTTGGCAGTTGACCCGACCAGCCCGTTTAGCGGCGGCGCGATCTTGGGAGATCGGATCCGTATGCGCGATTTGTCCGGTGATGCAGGCGTCTTCATTCGCAGTATGGCGACTCGTGGTAATTTGGGCGGATTGGCCGCGACTAGTGCCGATATGATCCGAACGCTTGACGCTGCCGGGTTTGATAAAGTGATCGTCGAAACGGTGGGCGCGGGTCAGAGCGAAGTCGAGATCGCACAGGCAGCGCAAACTACGCTGGTATTAGAAGCACCGGGCATGGGCGATGATGTTCAGGCCATCAAAGCGGGCATTCTGGAGATCGCTGATATTCTGGTGGTCAATAAGGCGGATCGCCCCGGCCTCGAAAGTACCGTCAAAGCATTACGGGCAATGCTCGATTTAGGCCATCGCGCCGAACAAATTGTTCATCATGGTTCCTTGATGGCGATCACGGCAATTCAAATTATGGGCGAAAATGAGGCATGGCAACCGCCGATTGTACAGACCATTGCCACTGATGGCACAGGCATCACCGAACTTGCCAAACAGATCGCTGCACATCGACAGTATCTGCAAGCCACTGGCACGCTTCAGCGCCGCGAGCGCGCCCAACTCGAAAATGAGATCACAATGCGCTTGCAAGAAGCCTTGCTCAATCGCTTATTGAGCGAAATCGATCCACAAAAGCTAACTGATTTGCTGGATCAGATTGTGGCGCGGCAAATCGATCCAGCTTATGCGGTAAACTTTTTGCTCAACCATTAGCTTGAAACCCTCAGCGCCCAAAAGTTAACGAGAAAAGGTGCGATATGTCCACACAACGAGAGAGAAAAGTACCCGGTACCAAATTTGTCCAGGCGTCGCCCGATGATATGTTGACGGCCATTCGCAGCGAAGTTCCAGGCCAATACGGACAGATCAAAATATTTGCCGGATCATCTTACCCGGATTTGGGCAAAGAGGTGGCCGATTATCTGGGACAGGAACTTTGCGGGCGCGATGTAACCAAGTTTAGCAATGAAAATATTTTCGTGCGGTTGCATAGCAGTGCGCGTGGTCAGGATGTGTATCTGATACAGGGTATGGCCTCACCAGTCAGTGATAACATCATGGAAATGTTGATCACGCTTGACACACTCAAACGCGACTCGGCAGGGCGCATTACCGTCGTGATCCCCTATTTCGCCTATGGCCGCAGCGATAAGAAAGATCAGCCGCGTGTGCCGATTACCGCGCGCTTGCTGGCCGATATGATCCAGACCGCCGGAGCAGATCGGTACATCACGATTGATCTGCACGCCGGGCAAATTCAGGGATTTTTCAGCGTGCCGGGTGATGTGCTGAGCGCCTTTCACTTGCTGGGTGATTACTTCATCGACAAATCGCTGGATAACGCCGTAGTGGTCACCGCCGATCTGGGTTTTGCCAAGAAAGGCCGCAACTACGCCGCCAAAATGAACATGCCACTGGCTTTCGTGGAAAAGCGGCGTCGTGGCAACCTGGGCACCAGCGAAGTGGTCACCGTAATAGGCGAAGTGGAAGGCAAAGACGTGGTACTCGTCGATGATGAGTGCGATACCGGTGGGAGCATCAGCAACGCGGTCAAGGCAGTCAAAGCACATGGCGCGCGGGATGTGTATGTCTGTTTTACTCACGCTGTCTTGAGCGGCCCCGCCATCGAGCGGCTTTCAGAGTTGCCCGTCAAGGAATTTGTGACGACGAACACGCTGCCCATTCCACCCGAAAAACGCCTGCCGAACATGACCGTTCTCAGCATCGGCCCGCTCATCGCCGAAGTGATCTTGCGCGCCCATGAAGGCCGCAGCGTCGGCGAATTGTTTGATGAATAGGTTTTGCAGCATCAATTGGAGAATCAGGAATCAATGACCAGTCAATCCATTTTACGCAGCGCAGTCATTGGTGTGGGCGTCGGACGCGCTCATATGCGCGGCTATCAATCAAACCCCGGCGCGCAGCTTGTGGCGATCTGCGATACCGATCAGATGCGCGTCGCAGCAGTCGGCGATGAATATCACATCCCCGAAAGGGGCCGCTACACCGACTATCACAAAATGCTGGCCGAAGTTCAGCCCGATGTGGTGAGTATTGCGCTGCCCAACTACCTTCACGCCGATGTGACGCTGACCGCGCTGGAAGCAGGCGCGCATGTTATTTGCGAAAAACCGATGGCACCCACCGTCACGCAGGCCGAAGCGATGATCACGGCAGCTAAAAAGGCAGATCGCAAGCTGGTCATGTGTTACAACTACCGCTTTCGCCCGGATGTGCAGTGGATGAAGCGCATGATCGCAGCCGGGCAGTTGGGCGAGATTCATCATGTCCACGCTACCTGGCGGCGTGAGACAGGCATCCCTGGCAGTGGTTGGTTTGGCAAAAAGGCCATGTCTGGCGGTGGCGCAATGATCGATCTGGGCGTGCATGTCCTTGATCTGACCCTTTGGTTCATGGGCTTTCCAACAGTAACGACTGTCAGCGGTGGGACACGCTCCTTGTTTGGTCAGCACGGCCTCAAAACGTGGGGACGCAAGCCCGGCCCGTCACCAGAGTTCGATGTTGACGACGGCGCGGTAGCCTTTCTGCGTTTTGCCAATGGCGCGAACTCAGTGGTTCAGGCCACCTGGGCAGAACATCGCCAGCCGCAGGACGACATGATCCGCATGGAGATACAGGGCACCCTCGGCACGATCATCCTGACGGTGCCTAATTATCGCCATGATGACACGCTGCGGATGTTTAGTGAGATCGAGGGTGAACCGGTGACGGTGATCCCCAGCTTGCGGACGCAGGGCAAAACGTCCGGCCATGAGGCATTGGTGAGTGCCACCGTTGACGCACTCCTGACCGACACTGAAGCACCTTCAACAGGTGAGCAGGGTTTGGCGGCGGTGCGTGTGCTGGAAGCTCTTTACCAATCGGCGGCACTCGGTCACGAAATCGCAATCGAAACCATCCAGCCCACAAGCTAATCCAGAACGCAACAACCTGGCCTCAGCACGCGCATGGTTGAGGTCAATTTCCCCGCGCCCCCGAATTTGCTTATAGACCGACAACCCTATAGTTGAGTTGATCGGTCAAATCATGTCGAACTTACCCAATAAAACGCCCTGTATTCTCGTGATCGATGACAACGCTTCGATCCGGCAGTATATACAGGACACGCTCAGTGACGAAGGCTACACAGTTATCTTAGCAAATGATGGCGAAACGGGCCTGCTTCAACTCTCGGTCTACCAACCAGACTTGATCCTGCTGGATATGTATATGCCGTCCGTCGATGGCTGGTCGTTTTTGGCCGCATTTCCACAGACGCCGCTGCCCCATGCACCGATTATCGCCATGTCCAGTGAGGTCGATGTAAAGCACTTGCCAGGCGTCAAGGCGGGGCTGCCAAAGCCCTTCACGATTGACGGGCTGCTGAATGTCGTAACGCGCTTTGTGTCAAAACCTACGCCTGGCGCAACTGATGATACTGCCCCGACTGGCTAATCCGAACGCCCGAACCGCTGCCGCCCCACTTCTCGATACAATTCTTCGTATTGTTCGGAGACGCGCTGCCAGGTATAGCGTTCTTCGATCAACTGACGGCCAGCTCGCGCGATGTTCTGGCGAAGCTCGCCGTCTTTCATCAGGCGAACAATCGCCCTGATAATATCATCCGGCGTATCAGCCAGCAGCACATGTTTTTCGTGTTCCAGCGCGATCCCGTCACAGCTTAAGGACGTTGCCACAATGGCTTTTTGCATCGCCATCGCTTCCAGCACCTTGTTTTTGATGCCCGCGCCCATCCGCAGCGCACTCACGTAGATCAACGATTGCTCCAGATAAGGCCGAATATCCGGCACGCGCCCCGTAATTTCAATCGACGGCCCGGCCAGTGCCCGTAGTTCAGGTGGCGGCGCGTTCCCGACCAGGATCAAGCGTGCGCCGGGCACCCGCCGCTGAACTGCCGGGAAAATGCGCCGCGCCAGCCGCAAAGCCGCATCGACATTGGGCGCATACTCATAATTGCCCGTAAAGAGCAGCGTCGGCTCATCCGGCTCGAACCCGGTTGGCATGAAATAATCGGTATCTACGCCGTTTGGAATCACCACCAGCGGCAGCGCAGAGTCCAGGGATTGAAGCGCGTTCGCGTCGGCATTCGCCAGCACGACCACCCGATCATAGCCGCGAAACATGCGTTTTTCGTAGCGCCGCGCAATCGCAATCTGCAGTCGCTGCACAATTGACGAACGCCCACCTTGCGCCATCGCGTTTTTCAGATACAGGCTGTACGATTCATAGGGCACAATCACATTCACTGAGTCTTTGACCAGTTCTCGATACTCGTAGACCTGTACGCCGCCAAACAGATGAATCGCGTCGTAATTGCCTTCCTGAATCCGCTTCTCAATGGCCTGCCACATGTGTGGCGACCACGCTTCCTGTGCATTGATCGGGAAGAACCGATCCCGCGTTATTCGCTCCATATACCGAATCGGCCCCCGTGCTGGCTCCGGGATCATCTGAATGTGCCGGAAATAGCGTTCGTAGCGTGGGATATTCCGCACATCGGCTGGATCGTTGTAGAAGGCGATCAAGTCGATGTAGTGGTGGCGCTGCGAAAGCTGACGCGCCAAATGAAACGGAATGAGACGGTCTCCAAAGTACAGCGGGAATGGTGGGCAGCGCGAAATCAGCAAAACATCCAACGTGTTCAAATCCTTAACGGTGCGTCACGTTGGGTGAGTATAACAGACGCCCTTTGCTTTAACGCCAAATTATCCGGTTAACCACGCCAAACGCATTAAAACGGCTTGTTAGTAACTTGGTTTCACCTGCTAGCAGGCCGTTGCAGGTGTATAACCTTCGCTAGCAAGCGAAAAATAGACTGTATAAAGATGCAAAACTAACTTAATTCAATGCGTTCGCCGGGGTGCCTTTCCAATCATTAAATTAGCTTTAACAAACCGTTGACGACATCGCCATCATGCGTTATGATACGCATCCCATTTAACAAAACCTTAACATTGGTGGCGATACTGTGACTGATCTATCTGAACAGCCTCAAACTATAGAGGCACTTCCGACTCGATTTCCGCTGGCACTCAACCCAACGCCGGGCGTGCTGCCTGATGACCCAATGAGCGAAGCTGGCCGCAAAATCCTGGTGCATCAATTTGAGATCATGCTCAAAAATGAACCCATCGTGCGAAGCAGCGACAGTACCGACGCGATCCATGATATGCGGGTGGCAACGCGCCGGATGCGAAGCGCGATCCGCTTGTTCAGTGATTATTACAAGAAGCGCAGCCCGCTCACGATTTTTGGCCGGGAACTCAAACGAATCGCGGCAACACTGGGCAGCGTGCGCGATCTGGATGTATTCAACGGTAAGATCAAGGATTATCTGGAAACACTGCCCGAAGATCAACGTGCCGGATTGCAATCGCTTCGGCACGGCCTTAAAGCCGATGAAGACCACGCGCGCCATGTTTTGAACGATCTGCTGGAAAGTGACCGCTATGCTCAATTCGTGGCGGCTTATCATAAGTTTCTGACGACTCCAGGCAGCGGCGCGGCAGCTATCGACGAACATCAGCCGTATGAGGTGCGCCATGTGGTATCGCGTCTGGTCTATGAGCAGTATACGGCCATTCGCGCCTATGAGACGCTCCTCGATAATGCGACACTGGATACTCTGCACGAGATACGGATTGAGGCAAAGGGACTGCGCTACACGCTCGAATTTTTTGCCGAAGTGCTAAGCGAAGACGCGAAAGCCGCAATTGGCGCGGTCAAGGCGCTGCAAGATCACTTTGGCAACTTGCAGGACACGCGAGTCGCCAGCGAAATGCTCCAAACCTATCTGCGCGGTGCTGATGAGCGCGAACACATTGCGCCCGTTGTCACCTACTTAGCGACTCGTGAAGACGAAAAACAGCAATTGCTGGCGACGATCCCGGATGCCTGGAACGCTTTCACGGATCGCAAAGTGCGAAGGGCAGTGGCGCTCGCGGTTTCAGTTTTATAACAAAGTCGTTTTCGGTAAATGGTTGCGTAGTGGCTGTGCTTGCACAACTTCGCCAATTTAGGTATGACTCTCGCGCAATCTGAGTCGAGACAGCGGAGTCATTCAATGGCTGGAGTTCGCAGCAGCTTATCCCTCTACGAGTTGGTCAAAGCACAATATAGCAGCCGTCTATCGGTCAATCACCGAAAAGCCATGTCATGGCTCAGCCGCGCGATGGAGCTAACCGCCCTCGACGCGGCAAAGCCCGTTCGGGTGTTCAGCAGCTTCCAGAGTATGCAGTTCTTTCTACCCGTGCTGGAACGCTACAAAAAGCTGGCACAACATGCCCGTATATTTGTGTATGGCTACCCGGATATTACGCCACCTCCGATAGAAGGAATCACGTATGTGTTCCTGAAACCGGACGATCTGCTCGTCAAGGAGTGGTTCATCATCGTCAACAGCCCCGATTTTTGTAACGCACTGATCACCGAAGAGCAGGATTATGCTTTGAAAACACCGCATGGTCGGCGCGTCTTTCGCGGGGTGCTGACTTATGAGCGCGATCTGGTGCAACGGCTTGATGCCATCCTTTCGGAGCAAATCGACGCCTCACAGATTGCGGTTACCCCAACCGCATCGTTGAATCGGGCATTGGCGATGAAAATGGTCGAACGTCTACAGGAAGCAACTCGTCAGGTGCAGCAGGACGTTGTTCTGACGCGCGAATTGAATCTGATCATCAACCAGTACATCAAGCCGATCCTTGCCTAAGCGGATGCTCGAAACCACCGAACGCGGCTGGCAGTGGGTCGCCTGGACATGGCTGAAAATGGCGGCATTTGCCGGACTTGGTGCCGCCGGGACATTCTTCTATGCGCGTCAGATCGAACCGCGCTGGCTCGACTGGCACACACAGCGGCTCACCCTTCCCAGTTTGCCGCGTGCCTTCAACGGCTATCGGTTGATTCAGCTTTCGGATTTACATCTGACGGCGGGCAAGTATCCAAGCCGGGCACAACTGCGGCGGATCATCCAGCGCGTGAATCAACTGCACCCGGCTATGGTCGTGATCACGGGCGATTTCGTGTCTGATCTGGACGAAGCAGGGCAACGGAGCATCGCGGAACTGGCCGCTTTGAAGGCACGCGATGGCGTCTTTGGGATCACCGGGAATCACGATTACTGGTCAGGCGTGAAAGGTGTGACAGCAGCGGCGGAGTCGGCGGGCGTGCGAATGTTGAACAACGCGCATCAAGTCATTCGGCGTGGCGGGGAGTCGCTGGCGATTATCGGTGTCGAAGATGTGTGGGAAGGCGATCCTGATCTGGATAAGGCGTTGCGCGGAATAGCTCCAAACACACCCGTGATTCTGTTAGCACACGAACCCAATTTCGCGGATGTGGCCGCCGCTTATCCACAAATCATGTTGCAGCTTTCCGGCCACACACACGGGGGGCAAATTCGTTTTCCGTTTGCGGGGCCACTGGTACTGCCCGATTTATCATCGCGCTATCCGATGGGGCTGTACAAGGTGCAAAAGGGCAGTCATACCTTGATGGTTTACACGAACCGGGGGGTAGGTCTGGCACAAGTTCCGCTGCGCTTCAATTGCAGGCCGGAGATCACGATCTTCGATTTGCAATCCGGTCAGCGATGAAGATACGGCTCGATGATCTCGGCAATCCTGAGTGGATGCGCTTGCCAGGGATCATCGTCATCAGCAAACCAGCTTGCGCTTAAACAGGCATAGCTGAAACCAAAGGCTAGCAAACGTCTAAAGTCGATCTCCAGCTTATCCGCCAAAATTC
>JBBSEU010000259.1:0-8652 GCA_038239365.1 Aggregatilineales bacterium | reverse complement strand
TGATCATGTTTTTGTGTTTGTGGGAAATATAATTTAAGCGGCGTTTCGGTTGTGTTTGATTTGACACCCCCTCTCTTTAACCGGTGGGGGGGGGGGGGGGTGTGGCCAACCACACCACAAACATCACGCCCTGCACAAGCATTACTGCCGGATAGGTGTACTGTGTGTACAGCCCGGCGGCATTGATCAGTGCCAGCGCGATCCCGGTTCGCCAGTCGGGACGGGCTGTCCAGCGTACAAAAACCAGCATCGACGCGGCGGCGAATAAGGCCAGTACCGCGTACATACGCGCTTCCTGGCTGTAATAAACCGCGAAGCTGTTGATTGCCAGCAAAGCCGCCGCGATCAGTCCAACACCCGGCGCGAACAATGCCCGACCCAGCGCATAGACACAGGCCACCGTGAGCAGTCCAGCCAGCACCGAAAATGCCCGCAATGCAAATTCCGAGTCGCCCGTCAGCGTATACCAGACCTTCAACGCCAGATAGTAGCCGGGCGGGTGAATGTCCTGTGCAGCGGCGGCGATCAGTTCACCTACCGGGCGCTCAATCAGGCGTAAGGTGTTGCCCTCATCATTCCACAATGATTGATGGCCGAGCATGTGAAAGCGCAGCCCCGCCGCGATCAGCAAAACGAGGATGGGCAGCACTTGTGCCGCATGACGCGCGTTGAAACGTCGTACTGACGCGGTGAAACTCATCATGGTTTGGCGTACTGCTTGATCGCGTCGTAGACCGGGCGGGGCGTGAAATCAGGATCGACTAACCGGAAGTAGTACCAGCTTTGATTTTTTTCGGTATCGCTGGCACGCTTGAAAAACCAGTAGCAAACGACTCCAACCCAGCGCCATTCGTTACGGGCGCGCTGATAGGCTTCGACGGCGTAGTTTGCCGCCTGTTCGTCCGTGACCGTGCCGAAACTCTCCCGATCCGCGATGCCCGGATCATTCGGGACGGGATTCCAGGCCATTTCGCTGATCCAGATCGGTTTAGCGGCGTCGCCATTCGCCAGCATCAGATCGCGTATCCATAAATTATGGTTGAAATTTATGTCTGTCGCTCTGGAACGCCGATCTGTGGGGCCACTTCGCAACCCGTAGCCCTGTACGCTCAGAATATCGAAGCACGCGCCACCGCCCGCATCGTACAGGCGCTGCAAAAAGACGTAATCGCTCAGATTTTCAGGCGTGATCGAAATAGTGGGGCCAAGCGCCGCACTGACCACCACAATCGACGGGTCAACGGCTTTGAGTGCTCTGTAGGTACGGCACAAAATGTCGGTGTAGGCTTCCGGGTTGATCGGCTGATCGCCCCAATCAGAGGCCAGATTCGGCTCGTTAAGCACCTGATAAAAGTGGATTCGGCCTTTGTAGCGGCTGGCAACCGAAGCGGCATAGCGCGCAAAATCATCATAATCGGCGGGCGGCGTGAAAGCCGACTGGGTATTGGGCGGCTGACTCCAGCGCGGCGGCGAATTGAGTCGGGCGATAATTTGCACCTGATACTGTTCGGCCAGCGACACGATGTTGTCGTATTTATCCCAGGCGCTGATGGCTGCCCCATTGCGCGCGTCAGTGAAGTTGCCGCGCTCGCTGATCTCGATGTCATCCCAGCGGAACTGCTGTCGAATCCAGCCAAAACCCGCATCATGGATCATTTGCAACTGGCGTTCGCGCTTGGCCGTTTCAACCTCATCTTCAAGGAAGGTATTTACGCCCAATGGATTTGCCTGTGGGTAGCGAATCGGCACATCGGTGGCGGTTACAGGTTGACGGCGCGTGAAATTGCCCAGATATTCCACAAAACCGTATAACTGTTTGAGCGGCGCTTCTTCGCCTGTCGTGTTGTACAAGCCGCGCCAGATCAAACCGTGTGCGCTCATGTCAAGCGCCAATGCCAGCGTCAGCACAACGAGGACGCCTGCCACGCTCATCAACCGGGTTCGCAAACTGACTCTGATCATCACTCGATTATAGCGCACTGATCATTGGCATACGTTTTGCTTTTGCGTATTGCAGAGTAGACGATGTTATAGGAGATGTAAAAATGAATACAGGCGCTCCGGGTAATAAAGATGCCCAGAACAAGGCGAACGAAAATATTGATAAAGCGGCTGCAAACGTAAAGCAGACCGCGAACGACGCCGCTCAGAAGCTTGATCAGGCGGCTCATAACACCGCCAACAAAGCCAATGAAGGCATCGACAAGGCGGCAGCAGGTGCTAAACAAGCCGTCAACTCTGCCGAAAACAAGATCGGTCAGGCGGCGAACCAGGCACCCGGCGCTATTACGGGCACGGTTGATGATGTGAGCGATAAGGCCAAGCAGGTTGTGGATAAGGCCGCCGATACGCTCAAGCAGACGGCAAACAGTGCAACTCAGCAGCTTCGCACCACGCAGCAGGATGTCCGTGATCGGGCTATGGGCATCAAGGACGGCGCGGCGGAGCAGTTGTGGCAGGCGGCAGACAGCATTCGTGGCGAAGTAAAGACTAGCGGCGGGCAGCCGATTCCGCAGGCCGAAGAACTGGCGCGCAGCCTGGAACGTGCGGCCACCTACCTGGAGCAGCACGATTTCAACGAAATGGAGCGTGATGCGCGCAAGACGATTCAGAAGAATCCCTGGCAGTCTGTGGGTGTGGCGCTGGCCGCTGGCTATGTGCTGGCATCCATCTTCCGCCGTCGGTAGTTGGTGTACGGCGTTGTTAGTATAACTGTGCTGTAAATCCGGGCTGAGATGTATTGTTTGAAGCGGGAGCTTGAATGGTCAGGCTCCCGCGATTTTTTTACTCGGAAAATGCCGTAAGGATTGGATTGGTCCTGCAAATAACGGCCATTGTAGAGGCCGTCGTGGGCAATTTCTATCCCTTCAGCGCATCCCATGTCCGCTTACGAATGCGTTCCAGGTTTTCACTCGTCCAACCCATCTGTTCTCGTAAAAATTTTGCGGGCAATAGAATACGCAGCCGTTTATGTAGCTCAACGTTCTGCTCGTCCGTCAAATCCTTGTCCTGAGTCACGAGATAGTCAACGTGGGCATTGATTGCAGCTAAGGCGAATGAACGTCTTTTGGATCACGAGAGAGCATTGCGTGAGCAATACACGCTGCTTCACTCGGCGTAGGAGTAGTCTCGTAGTTCACCGCGGTTAAATACGCCTCAAGCGCGGCGGCTCGATCTGCGATAACCCCGGCGGCTGAATACCTGGCTTCCTCTATGATACGTTCGGAGAGGACAAGTTGGTAGTCTTCCACGAAAGCGTGCTGTAGCACTTCGTAGGGAAAGCGCGGCCACCCTATTCCAGCAACAAGTACATTGGCATCGACCATAACCCGCAGCTTATTTGGCGGGTTTGCGGCCATAGGTTTCCTCGTAGAGTTTTTGGCGAGCAGACTCTACACGGGCATCTAGTTCCTCTTCACTTATCCCTTGTCGTGCAATTTCTTCACCGAAGGGATGTACCAAGTCGTAGAACTGGCGGCTCTTTTCAGCGCGCTCCCGGTCTTTTTGCTCCCGCTCTTTGATAAACGTTTCGTACTCCTTCATGGAAATAATAGCAGCGACAGGAAACCCTTCTCGTTCCACGATAAAATGCTCTTCGCCACTAAACGCACGGCGCAGAAAATCGCCAAAGTGTCGTCTGAGTTCGGTAGCGGCAATCGTTACTGGCATAGATTTTTGTGAGGTCATTCCCTCAATCTCCTTGTGCAAATGCACACTGTTAAACAGTGGTGATTACTACTGTGCATCGTAGCAAAGCGAGGATGAGAAGTCAAGCAACTGAAAGGTAATAGTTTCCCTGTATGCGAAGCTGGAGAGGGCAGTTTACAATGTAGAGACGCTGTTTCGGCCACCACGAAGTTTGTGGTAATGACGCTTCAAAGCAGATTACCACGTACTACTAGGAGACGTGGGAGCGGACGCAAAATTCGTGGTGGTTGACCCGCATGTTAGCGAGTGGGCGCTAAGGGACTCGAACCCCTGACACCTTCGGTGTAAACGAAGTGCTCTGCCAGCTGAGCTAAGCGCCCGAACTACCCGTGCATTATACTTGGCGTGGTGTGCGGGCGTCAAGACTCAGCGGGGCGTGTCTCAATCGATCTTTGGCGGTCCCTGCCGAATGCGCGTCTCAATGGCCTGCGGGTTGGTAGCCGTCCAGGCCGCTTCTATCCACCAGGTCGCACCCGCGTCTGCCCATATTTCATCGTTTTTGCTCCTCGGAAAATTTGAAGGGGTAGGAGTATACTCCATCGCTATCGTTTTGGAAAATTTGTGCTACAGAAAAACCAATGAAACCACCGACGATTCCGCTTGAAAAGATCACCGCGCTAACACCCATTTATCGCGCCACGATTCCCGAAGCCTACCGTGACGAAAACGGTCATATGAATGTGCGCTACTATCTCAGTTTGTTTGATGAGGCGGGCTATCCAATGGTTGGCTTGCTCGGCCTGACACCGCATTTTCACCAACAGCACGGCACGGGCGGCTTTGATCTGGAACAGCACTTGCACTATCTGAACGAGGTTCACATTGGGGATAATGTCGTGATTTATGCGCGCCTGCTCAATCGTTCGGCAAAACGCATTCATTACATGATGTTCATGGTCAACGAGACGCGCGGCACACTGGCCTCGATCTTCGAGTGCGTCAATTCGTTTGCCGATCTGAAAGTGCGCCGAACTGCCCCGTACCCGGCTGAGATCGCGGCGAAAATTGATGCACTGCTGGCGATTCATCAATCATTGGACTGGCCTGCACCCGTGTGCGGTGTGATGGGCGCATAATTGTTTGCCCTGTCGAAAGGGTCTCCACAAATTGCGGAGATAGCTTGCGTGTTGCAGCGGATAGGCATGATAGTCGGATGCGGTATCCTGTATTTATTCGCGTAAACGACTACAGGAGCAGAAGTTATGCGTCGCCTTTCGATGAGTTTGTTGCTGTGTCTGGTGTTAATTGCGGCGGTATTCCCCGCTCAGGCACAGCAGGTCAATTTCAAGGATGTAGACAGCGTCGTCACTGATTTGATGAAATTGTACAACGTGCCGGGTGTTGCGTTGGCCGTCGTGCAGGATGGAAAAGTCACCTATACCAAAGGCTATGGCGTTCGCAGTACGGAGACGAACGCGCCCGTCACCGAAGGTACCTTGTTTGGCATTGGCTCGGTCACGAAGTCGTTCACGGCATTGGACGTGATGCAGTTGGTGGAACAGGGCAAGCTCGATCTGGATATGCCCATCATTAAGTATCTGCCCGATTTCAAACTTTCTGACCCGGAAGCAACCAAAACGCTCACACTGCGTCATCTGATGTCGCATACCAGCGGGTTGCCGCGCAGTGAAAGCTGGCTCTTTAGCAAAACGCCGCTGACCCGCAAACAGGTGATAGACGGTATGGCAAACATTAACCTGAGCGCGCAGCCGGGCAAGCTGTGGCAGTACAACAACCAGAACTTTTTGCTGGCCGGGTATATCGCGGAAACGATCAGCGGCCTCTCCTGGGAAGATTACACACAGAAGTATGTGTTTGACCCCCTCGGCATGAAAACTGCCAATTTCGACAGCGCCGTCTCGCAAAAAACAGCCGATTATGCGGTGGGTCATGCGCTCGATATGTTGAAAGGCATGGTGCCGATCCCGTTTTCGACGAAGCTGGGCGCGATTGCCCCGGCAGGCGCGATCAATGCCAGCGTGCGTGATATGGCGCAATACGCGCTGTTCCAGCTTGGCAACGGCAGCGTCAACGGTCAGCAGATCGTCTCCGAGAAAAACCTGACCACGATGCACACACAGCAGATCGCCATTGGTGGCGCGGATAGTGCAGCAACCCCGGCGGCAACGAAGTCGGCAGCGATGGCTGCCACAACAGCAGCTACGACGGTGGCAACTGCCCAGGTAACCCCAGCGGCAACGATGATCGCTACCCAAAGTGCCAGCGAAACACCGTTCGTGACCAGCTATGGGTATGGGTTGGCCTGGTTCACAGAAACGTATCGGGAGATGCCTGTCGTAGAACATGGCGGCAATATCGACGGTTTCAGCGCGAATGTGCTGCTTGCGCCATCAGCCAAAACCGGGATCGTGGTGCTGACCAATCAGGATATTTCGTTGTTCCCGCAGGTGGCAAGCTGGAAACTGCTTGAAGTGGTGCTTGGCCTCAAACCGGGCGATGATGTGATCGCGCGTTACAACAAGGCTGTCGGGTTCGATCCGCAAACTCTGCAGAGCCACCTGGACGCCGCTCGCGCCTTCAAACCTGAGCCCGCTGAACTGAATAAATATGTAGGTGATTACACCAGTCCAATCGGCAAGTTCAATGTTTCAGTGCGTGGTAACGGGTTGGTGTTAACGCTTGACGGCCCCGATCAGAGTGGCGAAATCGAA
The DNA here is from genome assembly GCA_038239365.1 of Aggregatilineales bacterium. Lineage (GTDB taxonomy): Bacteria > Chloroflexota > Anaerolineae > Aggregatilineales > UBA2796 > JBBRMW01. Next base: position 2,272 of record JBBSEU010000259.1, on the reverse strand, counting down.
CTCGTTCAGTTTGAGCCGGGTAAGTTCCTGGGCAATTCCGGCCAGACGCGCGGGATGTTGTTTACCTTCAAGACGGATGATCAGGGGACGATCACGGTCTATCAGACTATTGGCGGGCAGGACATCAACATTGCCGAACGTCGCGCTCAAGGGGTAAAGACTGCCGATTTCAAAGACCCGAACGGTTTGTTCACGGTTGCAGTTCCCGAAGGCTTAACCGTTCAGGCGACACAAGGCCTAGCGATTATCCAATCGCCCGATCCGCGCGGGGTGTTCATCCTGACCGGGTTTCCGGCCAATGGCACAGACTTGCAGGCGACGACACTCAAGTTCATCCAGAACTTCGATAAGACGTTTGATCAGAAACCGGACGAAACCAGCGGTGTGAAGGCAGCCAGCGGCACCTGGACGGAGTTCCGCTACAAGTTGCCAAGCGATCAACTGTTGGTTGTGGCCGTTACACAGCAGCAAAACACGGTATATATCGTGATGCTGCAAGCCAAAACCGCCGATGCTCAAAAACTCATGCCGACTTTTACGGGTCTGCTTGAGACGATGAAACTCACGGCGAAATAGGGTCAATATTGCCTCACCCCCAACCAGGGGGAGCTAACCAACGTTCCGACTCCCCTCTCCGCGTGCGGAGAGGGGGCGGGGGTGAGGCAAACCAATAACTGGTAGACTTCGTTACCTGAGCCGGGGACTTGAGTCCCCGGCGTGCTAACTACTGTATAAATCAAAGGTCTGTCAATGCGCCGTCTACGTTCGCTCACGGCTCGAATGCTGTTCAGTCATATGTTGGTGGCGATCCTTACCAGCGTGATCGCGGTGCTAATCTTGGTCGCGGCGTTTGCGATCAGCATCCAAAATTATGCGCCATCCGATTACCACGCTTCGGCAGTGTTGAGCGCGCTCGGATGGGTGGCCGGGCATCCCGACGGCGGCGCGAATATCCCCGGCAACCCGTTTACCCCACCGGGTTATACGCTGGTCGTCTCGCCTGAAAACGTGATTGTCGGCACACAGGGCGATACGGACTGCAAAATTGGATCGCCGCTGGCTGACTGTGCGCCAGAGTTTGTCAACCGTGAGCCGGGCGAACGCTATTTCGAGAAGAACGGTGAGCGTTGGGTAGAAGTGATCGCCAAGCTAGTAATGAATCATCGAGTGCTCTATCAGCGTACCGTCTCACAACCGGAACTGGGTATATTTTTGCCGTACACGCCGGTCTACGGCAATGGGCCGTTTATGCTGGTCGTATCCGGTGCTATGGCCGTATTATCAATCCCGGTAGCCATGAGTCTGGCCTTGCTGACGACGCGCCCATTAGCCCATCGGCTTTCAAAGATCGCCAAAGTCAGCCAGCAGTTCGCATCAGGTGATCTGTCGATGCGGGTACATGATCAAGGTAAGGATGTTGTGGGTAGCCTCGCGCAGCAGTTCAACGATATGGCCGATGCACTGGCACAAAACGTCGGCATTTTGCGCGAACTGGCAAAGCGTAACGCGGAACTGGCGCAGCAAGCCGAACAGTCGGCAATTCAGGCCGAGCGAGTGCGCCTCTCGCGCGATCTGCATGACGACATTGCACAAGGGTTATTCAGCCTGTCGGTGAGCAGTGCCGCACTGCCCGATCTGATTCGCCGCGATCAGGAGACAGGCGCACAGCACGCCGCGGCTATCGCACAATTAGCCGAACAAACGTTACTTGATTTGCGGGCGCTGCTGGTTGAACTGCGGCCATCAACGGTGCTGCAACGCGGCCTTTCGGAAGCCTTGCAAACGCTCGTCAGCGAATGGCAAACGGCTAATCACGTACAGGTTGAATGCACCTTGATGCTGACTGGTAACCGGATTTCAGCAGGTGTAGAAGATGTATTGTTCCGAATCGCCAAAGAGTCATTAAATAATATTGCCAAACACGCGCACGCCACTTCGGTACAGGTCTCCCTCGTCGAAGGGCGGCGGCAAATCACGCTCAGCATCACCGATAATGGTCAGGGCTTTGATCCGACGATGGTTAGCAATCAGGGGAAATTTGGATTGGTCAGTATGCGCGAACGTGCCCAGGCCATCGGCGGGAATATGGCAATCGAGAGCGATACGACGCACGGTACGACCATCCGTATTACGCTGCCGCTGGAAAGAGAAGAACCCGCATGAACATTCGTGTCTTGATTGTGGACGATCATGCGGTGGTTCGGCAGGGCTTACGCCTGCTGCTCGATTCGCAGCCGGATATTCAGGTGGTCGGTGAAGCACCCGACGGCGA
>JBBSEU010000258.1:0-8688 GCA_038239365.1 Aggregatilineales bacterium | reverse complement strand
TCGCTGCTCCTGTTCAAGCAGGATCGCGCCGCCGCGATCCATGCTCAGCGCCCGGATCAATTCGGTGATGGTCACTTCAAAGACATTTTCAATATCCAGCGACTGTGCTAACGCCGCCGAAACGCGGTTGAGCAGCGCCAATCGCTGCGCCTGCTGGTCAAGTTCTGCCGCACGCTGCCGGGTTTCCTGATACAACTGCGTGTTTTCCTGGGCAGCCTGATCGCGCTGCTGGAACAAACGCGCATTTTCGAGCGCAACAGCGGCCTGGTTCGCAAAGGCCAATCCAAGTTGTTCCTGAGCAGGCCGATAGTAGTTCTTTTCCGTCTTTTCCAAAACCAGCAGCCCTGACAAATTGCCTTTGGAGAGCAGCGATACACCTAGCCAGGAACGTGTCGGGCGTTCTTCGCTGGCCGGGAAACGGGGGTCTTTGGTCACATCCGGGATATTCAGGACTTGCCCGCGTTCGGCCAGTTCGCGGAACAGGGCGCTGTCGGCCAGTTCAACTTCAATGCCCTTGAGCGCCTCGGCACCCGGGTAACCGCGCGCCTCGCGGATGATCAGCTTTTCGCCCTGTCGCAGCCAGAGCGTCACGTTATCGTAACGCAGCAGTTGCCCCAGTTCATCCACCACCAATCGCACAACGGCATCCGGTTCAAGCGTAGCCGTTAGTTTGCCAGACGCTTCGGTGAGTGCCGTCAACTCAGTAGCGCGCGCTTGCAAGTCAGCTTCCAGCGCGGATCGCTCCGTCACGTCTTCAACCAAAATCACCGCGCCGTTGACCGTTTCGGCTTCCAACAGCGGATAAGTATAGAAGTTCCGCACGGTGGGCGATCCCTGTTCCGAGACGCCGCGCACGCTGTACATCGGATCGGCCTGCTTGCCGAGTGCCACCTGACTTAACGACGTTTCCAGGAAGTCACGGTAGTTTGCCCGGTACTCGAACAACGGTTGCCCGATGGCGCTGTCGTCCCAATCATAGTTTTGCTTCATGTACTGGTTGATCGTGCGGATGCGCCCGTCTTTGTCCAGCACAATGATCCCTTGCTGGATGGACTGCACAATCGACTCGTTAAAAGCGGTCAGGCCGAGTGTTTGCTGATACAGGCGCGCATTTTCGATGGCGATCACGGCTTGCCCGGCAAAGGCTGAAGTCCGATCCATATCCGTTGGGCTGAAACTCCGCTTCGGATCAGTCTGAATCAGACCCAGCACGCCTACAGGTCGATCTTCGCGCAGCAGCGGCACGACAAGCTGTGCCTGTACGTTCACATCGCGCAAGACGGTTCGGTACTGTGTCTGTGATGGGAAGTCGTTGAGGAACGTCGCGCCCCGATCCCGAATCGCACTGACAGCCAAATGATTGGAGTCATTCAAAGACAGGCGCGTACCGCTGAACTGCTCCGCGCCCGCGCCCTGTCCGGTGAACCCGATCAATTCCTGACCCTGAATCAACCAGATATACGCACCCGGCACATCCAGCAAGCCGACAATTTCCTTGCAAATCGTATCAAGCACGCTGGACAGATCGAGAATAGCATTGATCGATTGCCCGATACGCCCAATCGCCGCCGAGAAGCGTTCACGCTCAATTGCCTGTTGGAACAAACGCGCGTTTTCAATGGCGACAGCGGTCAGGTTCGCCATGCGCTGCACCAATGGTAGCTGCTCATCGAAGCCGAACGCTTCCGCCAGTTCGCTGCCCATGTGCAATGCACCGAGCGCGCGGCCACCCGCCACCAACGGTACGATCAGCGAGGTACGTTCGCCATTATCGCGCCATGCCTTGATGTCGGCATAATCGAGCGCGCGTTCGCCATCGGCGAAGTGATAAACACGCCCGGTCAGATCGCGGAAGGCGCGCCCCAGCGCCGTCTTATCAATATCGATCTTTTCGCCGGGCACAATGCTGATGTTGCCGCTGCGAACGTCGATGTTCACGCGCAGCGTTTCAAATTCGCGTTCAGCCCAATCGAGCAGAGCGATGCTCATGCGCGTGTACGGGATCAACTGCTGCAAGCCCTTCGCTACGGACGCGATGATCTCATCCGTATCCAGGGTGCTGGAAACCGCTTCCATGACGGCATTCAGGCGCGCTTCCTGCTGAGCGGCGCGCGTCGTTTCCTGATACAGCCGCGTATTCTCGATAGCAGAGGCTGCCTGTGCCGCGAACAATTCAATCGGGCGCATACTCGTTTCGGTGGGCGGCTTGCCGTCGAGCGGCGTGTCCATCGAAATGATACCGATCACGCGGCTCTGATCGAGGCCGTACAGGGGCAGATAGACAATATCCTGCGGATGCCAGCGATCCTGAGCGTCTGCCGAAGCGGGCTGTGGCGTCATGTTCATGCTGTCGCCCGATGCGGCCATCAACTTGTTTTCTGTGACCCACTGATCGGTCACACGCAGATAATAGGCCTGCCCGACACGGAACTTGCGGAAATCCGGGTCAGTCAACCGCTGTCGCCAGACGATGCCGGGCAGCAGGTTCAATTTGAGCTTTACCACATCTTCGGGTGAGTAGCCGGACGTGATCAGTTCGTGCGGCTCCAGGTTGCTGTCACGGAGCGTGATGCTGACCCGTCCCCAACCCGCCGCGTGAATACCATCGGCCACGACTTGCAAACGGGAAGGCACATCAGTAGCGCGCTGAATTTCGCTGGCGACGAGGTGCAACTGCGCCAGACGGTCACGTTCACGGCGTGTCGCTTCCCCTTCCTGCTGATAGGCTTGCAGCAGGTTATAGTTTTCGACAGCGAAGGCCGCCTGATTCGCAAAAATTTCGAGCGCCTCAATCGTTTGCAGTGTGGGGCGTTTGCCATCGCGCGGTTCATCGACGCTCATAATACCCAGCAAATCACCGTTCGAGCCGCGCAGCGGCACCACCATCAAATCCTGATTGTGCCAGCCGCGTATCTTGCTTGCAGGAATTTGGCTGGTGTGTTCGTTATAGGGAAGTCCCGGATCCTCCCAGTCGTCACGTTCTTCGGCAGGCAGAAAGTACGAGGCGCTCAGGCGGTACTTCGGCTCGAACAGGGCTTCGATACGTTCTACCGATGAGGATTGCTTCTGTATTTCGCGGAAGGCGCTCAGGGCGATCCCGGCCTGGGCAAAGCGGCGAACTGTTTGTGTCGTCCGATCTACCAGACTGATCAAAACGATGTTGAAGCCGACTGCCTCGGTGACACCGTGTGCCACCGCATCCAGGATACCTTCCAGATTTGCTTCGGAGCGCAGCATACGCCCCAACTCGAAAATCTGCGAAAGCTGATCGGCGCGCTGACGGAGCAGTTCGTTGCGTTCCAACTGCTGACGGTAGCGGACGGCATTCCCGACGGCGAAAGCCGCCTGATTCGCCAGCGACTGGATGAATTCGACGTTGCGCGGTTTGAAGGCATCGGTAACATCACTGTAGACATGGATGAGACCGGTCACCTGCCCGCCATATTGAATCGGCGCGGCCAGCCCGCTCCGCATTCCCAGCGGTTTGGTATCCAGCGGGCTGTCGTGATAATCGTTGACCAGCACCACCCGGTTTTCCAAAATGGCGTTTAATTCGATGGTCATCAGTTCGTCGGCCATCGCCTTCGTTCCGCCCAACCGTTGATCGATGACTGGCTCATCCAGTGCAGGCCATTCATCTGGCTCTTTGAGCAGCAGTACCGTTGCGACTTTGGCATTCGTTGTGCGCTGCGCCTCGTAACGGATCACTTCCAGAATGCGCTCAAGCTGAATAGTGATGTTCAGTTCGTTGCTCACGCGGCTCAGCGAGTCGAGTTCCTGAATGCGTGAGCGCAGGTCTTCGTCGGTGGCCTGATAAAGCTGCGAACGCTCGACAGCGGCAGCGATCTGCACGGCTACTGCCTGCAACAGGCGTTGATCGGCCTGGGTGAATTCCATTCTGCGCCGATTTGCGATGCTCAATTCGCCAACGCCCTGCTCACGAATGATCAACGGCACCTGAATAATATTGGTCAGGTTGAAGCGTTCGGCCATCGCCCGATAGACAGGCAGCACCCGGTTATCGCCGCGAATATCGTTGCTCAGGAAGGCGCGCTTGGAGAGTGCCGTGCTGTTTTGCAAGCCTGTCGCGTAAATGTCGATGTTGACCGGATCAGTGATCGGCAGCCCAACGCTGGTTTCAGGGCGAATGCTCAGCTTGCCGACGCTGTGATCGAGCATGGCGACGGTTGCCACTTCGCAGTTAAACAGCTTGATCGTTTCGGCGCTGATGTCGTGAATAATCTCATCAATGGCAACCGTACTGCTGGCGATCTCCGCGATACGACGCAGCCCTTCGGCCTCTGTCGCACGGATTTGCATTTCGCGGAACAAACGCGCGTTCTCGATGATCACCGCCGCCTGTGAGGCAAACACGGACAGGACGCGCGCGTCTTCATCGGTAAATTCTTCACCGTGCAGTTTATTCAAGGCCTGAATGATGCCCAGCCGCTTGCCGCCCGCAATGAGCGGCACGAGCAGCGTTTGGCGCATCCCAACCAGACTGCCCAGTTTGTCCAGACCGCCATCGCGTACCAGCGCATCGGCCTTCATATCGTTGACATACCACGAGTCGCTTTCCGTGTAGAGTGCGTACATCGGGCTTCCGGGCGGCACAGGCAGTTCGTAATAGGGGATTAGTTCAGGATCGATCCCATGAAAAGGCGCTTGACCTTCAAGAACATTTCGTTCAGGATTGAACAGCAATACACCGCACATCTCGACGTTCATCAGTTTGGCGATGCGTTCCCCGATCTGACCATACAGTTCGTCGGGATCATGCAAAACGCTGATCGCCTGACTGATCTGCTGCAAGCCGCCCAATTCTGCGGCGCGGCGCTGCTCGTCGTTATAGAGGCGGGCGTTTTCCACCACAATCGCCGTCTGAGACGCAAAGACGGCCATCAGGCGCATATCATCATCGCTAAAGCCGCGATCTCGTTTGTTGCTGGCCTGCACCACCCCGATCCGGCGGCTGCCAATATTCATCGGCACCAGCGCCGTCGAACGAATGCCCAGCACTTCCGCGAGGTTCAGCAAACCAAGCGTGCGTACCAGATCGTCGCTCTGAACGTTATTGGAATACCACCAATCGCGCGACTGCCACATTTTGTAAGCAGAACTGTTTTCGAGCAGCGGAATCCGATACAGCGCAATGATCGCATCCGGCACGCCATGAAACGGCGGCTGGCTGATAAGTGCATGTTGATCAATGTCGTAGAGCAGGATGCCGCACATCTCGACGTTCATCAAGCCCGCGATCCGCATCGCCAACTGGCCGTACATGCCGCGCGGATCGGTGAACGATCCCATTGCCTGTGCGATCTGCTGCAAGCCGCTCAATTCGGCCACGCGCTCGGCCTGACCCTGATACAGGCGCGCATTCTCAATTGCAATGGCCGCTTGCCCGGCAATCGCTTGCAGCAGCGCCATATCCTCGTGATCGAAGGCGGCGCGCGTGTGGCTGCCCATTTCCAACGTGCCGATAAAGCGTTCGGCCACCATTAGGGGGATGCCAACATAGCTCTGAAATGGGTAATCAGCAATTTTGGGGTGAACGTCGGGGCGCGTCTTCACATCGGCAATGAGTAGCGGTTGACGATAACGCGCCAGCCAGCCGCTAAAGCTATCTTCCAAATGGTAAACGCCGTCTGTCGCATCAAACCGTTCATAATATTTGGTCTGATTCGGGCCGCCGCGCCCCAATGGACGCAATATCTCCAGGTCTTCATCCCAGAGTGTGATCTCACCCGTATCGAACTGAATCACACTGGCGATACTGTCCAGAATGGCGTTCAGGGTGTCATCGAGTCTGAGTCTGGCGCTGATCGTCTGCGTGATCTCACTGACCACACTCATCGCGCGCGCCGGATCGAGTTCGGTTTTATCGAAGGTGGCGCTGGTCAGTTCGCGCATCACAACCACCAACTGCTGCGAATCCTGACGGGGGATGTAGTGCGAAGTCGCCTCGACGCGCCGCTGACCAAGCCGGAATGACGCCTGTCCCTCTTTGCCAAATAATTCGAGGAATGAATCGACAGGCTGAATCTGCTGCGCCATCAACTCAAGGTTGGGTTCGCCGCCGTTCATGCCAAACCAGTGGCGCGCTTTGTCGTTGGCAAAGACCAGATGGCCGCGTCCCTCAGCCACGATCACGGCGTTATTGTTATCAACCAGGTTGACGGGCACGACGGCACTGGACATATGCTCCTGTGTGCGCTGCCGTTCTCGAACCAATGCGGCGATGAGCGGCACCGCGACGAACAGCGATATGCCCAGGAGGAGTAGCAGTAAAATCGGCCCCATCAGCGCATCCCCATTATGCTAACTTGCAGCGCAGACCGGTCTTACCACGCTGTTTCAATTGGCTCGAACGAATCACCCGCCGGGCGACGGCGCGCTTCGGCGGCCATTTCGGTAATCTCTCGAATATCGGCGAACTGCTGTGTGGCGTTGCTGACTGCCCCGGCGCTAACCGTCATCAGTGGCTTTGTCTCGCCATTTTCCAGCACAATATGCGCGCGTTCACGGTCAATGAACGAATAGTGCTGTTTGACATTGCTGCCGAACCGATCCACGATCTGATCCTGCAACACCTGCGGCTTGTTCGAGAAAGTAATCACGACAAAGTTATCGTTTCCGGCATGTCCGACGAAATCATCCGGCGTGCCGTATTCATCAACCACTTCACCGATCATCAGCGCCATGAAACGCAGCACTTCGGTGCTGGCAACAAACCCGTACAACTCCTGGAATGGCTCGAAGTTATTGATCTTGAAATCGATGTACGTCCACGTTTCGCGCTTCCGCATCAGCTCGCGCAGTTGTTCTTCGATCAGTTTGCTGCTCGGCAGGTTTGAGCGCGGATCCATGCTCTTTTCGCGGTCAACCCGATCAATGGCGTTCTTGACGCGCAGCTTGAGTTCTTCAATATCGAACGGCTTGGTGATATAATCATCCGCGCCCAGTTCCAGCCCGGCGATCTTGTCACTGCGCTCATCTTTTTGTGTCAGGAAAATGATCGGGATATGGCTGGTACGCGTCGTCTGGCGCAGTTCGCGGCAAACCGAATAGCCGTCGATGTCCGGGAGCATAATATCCAGCACAATCAACTGAGGGAGCTGCTTGCGCGTCAGCGTCAGCGCATCGCCACCGCGCGGCGCGACCTGAACGTCGTAGCCCTGTCCGCTAAAGTAGATGCGTAACATCTGGCTTATATCGAAATCGTCTTCCACTACCAAAATGCGCCCTTTGGACATTACAGACCCCCTCAAGAGGATTGATTTCTAGAACTGAATCGAATTGCAGCAATCCAATCATACCTGATTACGGTACAGCGCGCTACCGGACTTTTTTCACAAAAGCGATACAATAAAAGCCCTTCGGTTTGAGGAATAACTAATGAGCAATCTAAGCGGCAAACGCTTAGGTCAGTATGAGATCGGCGGCGTCCTGGGGCGCGGCGGCATGGCGACAGTCTACCGCGCGCATCAGCCGTCGATGGATCGAGATGTGGCCGTCAAGGTGATCGTGGGCGGGCTGGCCGATAACCCGGATTTCATCGCCCGCTTTGAGCGTGAATCACGCCTGATCGCGCGTTTGCAGCACCCTCATATATTGCCCGTCTATGATTTTGGGCGCGAAGAAGGGCTGCTCTATCTGGTGATGCGCCTAGTCGAAGGTGGATCGTTGGATGATCGCCTGAAACGCGGCGCGATTCCGTTGACCCAGGCGGCGCGCATGTTCACGCAGATCGCCTCGGCCATGTCGTATGCCCATCGCAACGGCGTGATTCACCGCGATATGAAGCCGAATAATATTTTGTTGGATGAGCAGGAAAACTGCTATCTGATGGACTTCGGTATCGCCAAGATGATGGAAGGCGGCAGCGGCTCTAACCTGACCGCTACCGGCGTGGTGATGGGCACGCCCGCTTATATGTCGCCCGAACAATGGCGCAGCGATCCGGTTGACGCGCGTACCGATATTTACGCGCTGGGCATTATGCTCTACGAAATGCTGACCGGGCAGCGCCCGTTCAACAGCGATACGCCATTCGGGATGATGCACAAGCATCTTGAGGAAGTCGCCACACCGCCCAGCCGCCTCAACCCTTCGATCCCGGACAGCGTCAATGCTGTGATCAACAAGGCGCTTGCCAAGAACGTCGATGATCGCTATCACTCAGCGGATAGCATGGCGCAAGACCTCAACGCGGCATTGATGGGCACAGCGATTGGTACTGCCGTCGGCACACAACCGCCTGCCCTTACCCCTGACAACCTGGGTACACAACCGCCGCGCATGCCACCGCCTCCCCCACCCAAAACGATCCTGCCAACACTGTCGCCAACAATGCTACCGCCATCACTGCCAACGACCACGCGAGGCAGCCGTTTACCATTGATTATTGCTGGCATCATCGGCGTCTTGATTATTGCTGGCATCGGTGGCGGGCTGGTTATCACTTCACAACAGGCCAGCAATGATGCAACAGGCACACAATCTGCGAATATTGCGGCGGCCAACACGCGCATTGCCCAGGCCGCGACGGGTACAGCAGTCGCATTGCTGCCCACCTCGACGCTGACACCAACGATCACGCGAACACCGACGGTCACCTTTACCGCGTCGGTCACAAATACTCATGTGCCAGCCTCGCTAACCAGTACACCGCTGCCACCGACGGCC
>JBBSEU010000257.1:0-8695 GCA_038239365.1 Aggregatilineales bacterium | reverse complement strand
TCATTTCAGGAGACAAATTCATGACCAACGGAACCAAACCCCATCAGCAAAAGTTTTTGACCCAGGCACTCCACGCCGGCTACAAACCCGACCCAACGACGGGTTCACGCGCTGTGCCGATTTATCAGACGACTTCCTACCAGTTCCGCGATACCGATCACGCAGCGGCGTTGTTCGGGTTGCAGGAAACGGGCAACATCTACACGCGCATCATGAACCCGACCAGTGATGTTTTTGAGCAGCGCATTGCCGCGCTCGAAGGCGGCATTGGCGCACTGGCGACGGCGTCCGGTCAGTTCGCCGAAACGCTGACTGTGCTAACGCTGGCCGCGCCCGGCGACGAAATCATCTCGACCAGTGCGCTGTACGGCGGCACGTATACACTGTTTTCACATAGTTTGCGGCGTTTGGGCATCACGACCCATTTCATCCAGGGTGATAATCCCGCGGATTTTGAAGCCGCTATCAATGACAAAACCAAGCTGATCTACCTGGAAACGATTGGCAACCCCAAACTCGAAATCCCCGATTTTGAAGCGATCACCAAAATAGCCCACAAACACGGCGTCCCGGTAGTGGTCGATAACACCTTCGGCACGCCGTACCTGATTCGCCCGTTCGAGTATGGTGCAGATATTGTTGTACACTCCACAACCAAATGGATAGGCGGGCATGGCTTGAGCATCGGCGGCGTGATCGTGGACAGCGGCAAGTTCGATTGGAAGGCAAGTGGGCGTCACCCCGGTATCATCGAGCCAGAACCCGCCTATCATAACGTCGTGTTGGCCGATGCGCTGGGGCCAGCCGCTTTTATCGGGCGGGCGCGCGTTGTTGGGCTGCGCGATTTTGGCGGTTCGCAAGCACCGTTCAACAGCTTCCTGAATATCATCGGGCTGGAAACGCTGGCGTTGCGCGTTCAAAGGCATGTCGAGAATACATTGGCCGTCGCGCAATACCTGGAACAGCATCCGGCGGTAGAATGGGTCAACTATCCCGGTTTGCCGAATCATCCCAGCTATGAACGCGCCAGGAAGTATCTGCCGAAGGGCGCGGGCGCGGTGCTTGGCTTCGGGATCAAGGGCGGCAAAGCGGCAGGGCGCACCTTTATCGACAGTCTGCAAATCTTCTCACATCTGGCAAACGTGGGTGATGCGCGTTCTCTGGCGATTCATCCGGCGTCCACCACACACTCCCAACTGAGTCCAGAGGAGCAGATTTCAACAGGCGTCACCGAGGATTATGTGCGCCTGGCGGTTGGTATCGAGGATATTGATGATATTCTGTGGGATTTGGATCAGGCGTTGAAGGTCGCGCAGGGTGAAGCCGCACTAGCGTAGTAAATAGGAAGTTAGGATAACCAATGAGCGTCAAGCCACAAATCGAACGCACCGATGATCAATCGCTGGGCGATGGTTCTGCCGGGATCGTGCAGCGCCAATATGCCCACTTTGACGTTCCGCTGCATTTGCGAAGTGGCAAGCCGCTCGACTCGTTCACGGTGGCTTATGAGACGTTCGGGACGTTGAATGCCGATGGCACTAACGCGATCCTGATCTGTCATGCGCTGTCCGGCGACTCGCACGTTGCCGGACGCTACTCCGACGATCCAAACGAGACGCCGGGGTGGTGGGATGAAGCGGTTGGGCCGGGCAAAATGTTCGACACCAACCGCTATTTTGTGATCTGTTCTAACGTGCTGGGGGGGTGTCAGGGCAGCACCGGGCCGTCATCGCCTGCACTGGATGGCAAACCGTATGCGCTGCGTTTCCCGGTGGTGACAATCTCGGACATGGTGCAGGCGCAACAATATTTGATAGAGCGTTTGGGAATCCACAAACTGTTTTCGGTAGTGGGCGGCAGCATGGGCGGGATGCAGGCGCTTCAATGGGCAGTCGATTACCCTGATCAGGTCGGGTCGGTGCTGTTTCTGGCCTCGACGCCGCGTTCATCGCCGCAAAGTATCGCGCTCAACGAAACCGGACGGCAAGCCATTTATGCCGATCCGAACTGGAATCAGGGCGACTATTACGGCGGCGCAGTGCCAGCACAGGGCTTAGCGATTGCGCGCATGATCGGCCACATCACCTATATGAGCGAAACCTCGTTCGAGCGCAAATTCAGCCGAACAACTCATCGCGGCGCGGTGCAGTACGATTTTGGGATCGATTTTTCGGTTGAGAGTTATTTGCGCTATCAGGGTGAAAAGTTCGTCAAACGCTTTGATGCGAACAGCTATTTATACATCACCAAAGCCCTGGATTATTTCGACATCAGTGACGGTTACGAAAGTTTGGAAGCCGCCCTCAAAAAGACGCAGTGCAAGTTCCTAATTGTGACTTTCTCAAGCGACTGGCTGTATCCCCCCGAACAAAGCTGGGAACTAGTCGATACGCTGGAACGGTTAGGCCGATCCGTCAAATATCAGCACGTAGAAGCCTATTTAGGGCACGACTCGTTTTTAGTAGAAGTCGAGTTGATGACGGCACTGATCGGCGGCTACCTGAATGAACTATGGGACGCCCGGTAAAGGCAGCCGCTTGAACACATCGCGCACAATGGGCAGCGTTGCCGCCGCGCCGTGAATGATCGCCCATTCTTCGGGCGCAAGCACACGCAGAACAAGAATCAGCACGCCGTAAACCACTGTACCGACGATCCCCGCAATGAGCCAGTTCACATCCCGCAACAGCCAGATACATGCGGCCATGACCGCGCCCGCCGCCGCCACTCGTGCGGAGCGCCCGCTCAGATCGCGGATCGTTGCGGCGTCGGGGCGATGGGCGATGAAAAAGCAGAGCATCGCGCCCGTTTCGGAGATGAGCGCCGCCAAAGCCGCACCGGGTAACCCGACTCGTGGCAGCAAATAGAAGTTCAGAACTACGTTGAGCGCCAATGCCGAGCCGCGAATGATCAGCGTTTGTAGCTGTCGGCGTTCGATGATCATCACCTGCGCGTACAGGTTGCCGATCATGATCACGATGGTGTGCCAGATCAGCACTTGCAGCACCGAGGCCGTCCCGGTGAAACCCGGAAACAGCAGTTCCGCTAATTTGCCGGATAAGCCCGAAATGCCCACCGCCAACGGTAACGAGATCACCAGCGTCAAAAAAGCCAGCCGATCTACCAGCCGTCGCAGTTCGCCGGGTTGATCCTGCGCCATACGTGACATGATCGGGAACAGCGCCACCAATACCGTCGTGTTGAGCAGTTCCGTCACGCCGAATACAATTACGAAAGCCGCTGTCAGGTAGCCCGCTTCTTTTTCGCCGATGGTCGCCAGCACGATCACTTTGTCGATGTGCTGATAGGTGGAACGCAGCAGACCGCCCAACATGATCGGCCAACCGCCGCTGAACAACCCGCGTACAACGCTCAGATCAAGCGGCCATGTGGCACGCAAGCCCGCTCGTCGCGCCGCTGCCCAGTGCATCCCGACGCGGAACAATCCCGCCAAAATCGTCGCCACATACAACCCGGCCAGCCCGCCATCAGTGACGACGGCCACGAACACAAAGATGATCAGCAGCGCAATATGCGTGACCATGATTGCGCTGGTGGCAACCATTTGTTCCACCGCGATCAATTGACTGTAGTACAGGTTGCCAAGCGCATCAACGATCAAACTGATGGCGGCCAATGCCAGCAAAAGCCGGGTAGCCGCATCATAGGGCAGCAGCAACCCCACGCCGACTAATCCGACATAGCCAACCAATGCCAACAAGGGTTGAACCACCAGTGTCGCGCTCAAATAACGTCCAGAGGCGGCGGGTCGCTGTGCCACATCACGCAAAACGATCAAGCCCATTCCGAACTCTGGAATCACGGCGGCGGTAGCGATCATGCCGCCAATCGTGCCATAGATGCCCAAATCCGCCGCGCCAAGCATTCGACTCAGCACCAACACCCAGCCAAATTGGATGCCGCGCGCCAGCAGTGTCGAGAGGGCAATGGCGGTAGCGTTGCGCGCCGTGCGGGTGGCAATATTTGCCATCAAGTCTTATCCGCTGGCTTGAATAGCTTTTTGCGAACGTCCACCACGACTTCGGTAGCATCCTGAAGGCTGAGGGGTATGGGCTGATTATTGGTTGTGCGCGTTTCGTAGGGTGTTTTCACGGCCATGTTATAGTGAAACAGGTCACAAACAACGCCCGGCCCCTCAATGTATCCACCCGCTAACGTATGTTTTCGCCCATGACATGGGCACTCGAAGCGATGATTTACAGGCACCCATTTTAGGAAGCAGCCTAGATGAGGACAGGTACACGATAAAGCGCGCAGCCCATCGTTTTTGTTGATCACCCAAAAGTGCTTGTCCACTATCAGGAGTGGATCGGCTTCTGGTACAGGAATCTTGGACAGGTCAATTTGAAAGAGATCGACACCGTATCGAAGCCGGGGTTGTAATGCCCAGGCCGTTACACCACATGCACCCATACCGAACAATGCGGTGCTTCCGCCAAGTGCCACATACATGAACTCACGTCGGGAAAGATCGCCACGTTTTCGCTTCTTCTTTTTGAACATCTGGCACTCCCCTTTTAAGTTGGTTGTGCGGCGCGGATCGCCTCCAGCTTTGATGCAATTTTAGCGCGATCCTGGGGATTGTAACTTTTTTCACGTTCAACATTCTCCGAATAGTCCAGAAGCGCAGGCCACGCACTGGTATTGAAGGTGTGCTGGTAAACTGCATTGAGGTCAAAGGAAAAAATTTCCTGACCAGCTAAAGGAACATCAATAAAAGGAATCGGCTCATCTACGTTAAACGGATGGATGATTGCAGCAGGATCAGGGGCGCGCATATTCGTAACGGCTACGTAATACGGAAAAGAATTAGTCGCATTTGGATAGCGTGGTACTGTGTTTTCTGGAAACGGTGCTACTGATTCGTGCAGATAATCGATTTCGATTAACGCTGTGCCACTATCAAGGGCTTCAGCGCGATTGCTTACATAACCTTGATAGTAGCTACCTGATCGCTTATTTGCGGGTGAAAGAAGCTCAATACGTGTAATTGGATTCCCTAATATTGGATGGCCTTGCGGAATTGGATAAATGTTGGCAGATCGTATTGGCGGGATTCGCATTGCCACAATTTTAGCTACCGGAATCCGCATCAGTTCAGGTTGTACAGCCGCTCTGACACTGCTGCCACTTCGGTCAGGCAACCCATCATAAACAGTGCTATCTGGTTGAAGAATGGTTTCACCAGGCTGAATTTGCAGCCCTTGTTCAGAAAATGCAACGTAACCTAGTGGTCGCAATTGCTGGTTTAGAGCATCCGTAAGGTGAACGATATGTTGTGAATGAAAGGACGGCCAAACAGACGGCGCTTTCAAGTTGGATTTTGCATAATAGTGATCACCCTGCAAAATGCTGTTCAGGAGCGGGTTAACGCCTTTGAATGGATTATCTGCTAGTCGAATTGCCATCTACCCACCTCACACTAGCTTACAACGCCGCCGCCACGATCTCGGCCACGTCCTTGATTTGCACCTGCTCGGTCAGCCCTTTCGATTGTGCCGCCGAACCAAGCATCACCGTACAGAATGGGCAGGCCGCCGCGACGGTATTGGCCGGATCGCCTGTGCCGCCTGGGCCGTGATCGGCCAACGTGGTTATCGCTTCCTCAAGCCGAATCTGGTTAACCGGGTGTTCGGCGTGTGTCTCCATCCAGACCTGCGCGCCGCCACCACCACAGCATAGCCCCTTCTCACGACTGCGCGCCATCTCGACCAAGTGAACGCCGGGGATCGCGTTGAGCATGTCGCGCGGTGCATCGTATTCGCCGTTGTAGCGACCCAGATAGCACGAGTCGTGATAGGTAAGCGTCTGATCGTGACCGTTTTTCGTGTAATCCGGCCTGATCTTGCCCTCGGCGATCAACTTGGCGATATATTGCGTGTGATGCGCCACCTGCCACGCGGGTTTGCCGTTTTCGAGCTTCGGCATGAACTGCGGAAACTCGTTTTTGAAGGTATTGAAACAGTGCGGGCAGTGCGTGATCACCGTCTTGAACTGGTATTGCCCGAACGTTTCCAGGTTAGCTTCAACGCCGGCCTGATACAACGGTTCGTTCCCGGCGCGGCGTGCCCATTCGCAGTGACAGGTTTCTTCATCGCCCAAAACGGCATAGTTCACGCCTGCTTTGTGCAAAATCGTGGCGACAGCGCGCGCCGTTTTCTGACTGTTCGGATCGAAGGCACCCGCGCAACCCACCCAATACAACACGTCGCACGACTTGACATCGGCCAGCAAATGAATCTCGAAATCAAGCCCGTTTGTCCAATCGAGTCGGCTGCCGCGATTGCCCCAGGGGTTGCCGGAACGTTCGGCGTTGGTGAAAGTGCTTTGGAGTTGCGGCGGCGCGGCAGCTTCCATCAAAACCAGATCGCGGCGCATATCAACGATGCTATCGACATGCTCGATCAACACCGGACATTCATAGACACAGGCGCGGCACGTCGTACACGCCCAGAGCGCATCCTCACTGACGCGAACCCCCGTGACGGGCAT
This sequence comes from Aggregatilineales bacterium, assembly GCA_038239365.1. Classification (GTDB taxonomy): domain Bacteria; phylum Chloroflexota; class Anaerolineae; order Aggregatilineales; family UBA2796; genus JBBRMW01. The sequence continues at coordinate 2,182 of JBBSEU010000257.1, read as the reverse complement.
ATCATCCCGGTGATCAACGCCGTTTTCGGGATGCACGCCCAACGGCAAAAAGCCCTGATAGGCGGTAATGCTGTCGCGGATGTTCATAATAACGTGCTTCGGATTGAGTGCAGTTCCGGCCATAGTTGCAGGGCAGGCCGCCTGACAGCGCCCGCACTCGGTACAGGCGTCGCCGTTGAGAAGCTGCATCGCGCTAAAATCGGTGAGCGCCTTCACGCCGAATTGCTCAACCGTATCGTCTTCAAGATCGAGTTTGCTCAGTTGTCCGGCGGGTTTGAATGAACTGAAAAAGATATTGAGCGGACTGTAGATGATATGGCGCAGCGGGGTATCGAGCAGGGTAGCGATGAACACGAACACTTGAAACGAGTGAAACCACCACAGAACGCGATGCGCGATCAGCAAGCCGTTCAAATAGGCCGGATCGGTTGGCGCGGGCGCGATCAATGCCTGACCGATCCAATAGGCCACGAACGAGTACCTGCCCCACCAGAATCTATCGCCCAATGTCGCGGTCAGATAGCCGATTCGCAAGCCTTCGATCAGCAGCCCGGTCAGCACGAACAACCATAGTTGAAACAGCGTCCAGGTGAAGCCAGGCGTATACGATAATTTTTTCGGGCGCGGGCCAATCCGTCGCCAGAGCGCCATGCTCAAACCGACCATGAAGATCAGGCTGAACGCATCCAACACAACTTTGTAGAATAGGTAGAATGTGCCGCTCAACAATTTGATATTGAACAGCGGCAGCGTCACATCGGCGTCAAGAGTAGCCAGCGTTGTGCCGATGAAAAAGATCACAAAACCGGCGAAGATCGCCAGGTGCATCACACCCGGAACGCGATCCCGCAGAACGCCATACTGCCCGATCACCCATTTGAACACGCGCCCGATCCGCTCCGGCAGATGATCGAAGGGCAGATCGTCCTGCCCGGAGCGCCACGCCTGCACCCGCACAAATAACCGTCCGGCGAAGATTACGACGGCGGTCAGAATCAATGCATACAGAAAGGGTGCTGCACCCTCAACGTTCCAATAAGTCCAGCGGCAAGCGTTGGTCAAATCCTGGCACTGCGGCGGTAGCTCGACAAGATTCATAATTTTTTAGCGTCCTGAATAAAAACTAACGTTTACGATTCTGCTTGCGTGACTTCTTTTCCTGTTTGCGTTTGGCTTTGATTTTCTTGGTGTTGGGGCGTGGCGGGAATTGCGGTGAGCGCAGCGTTTTATGAAGTATCTCTGGTTGGTCATCAGCCTCAGAACGCTCGGTCAGCGCCCTATATTTGTCAAGTGCTTCGATAAAACCCTCTGGCAGCAGCGACGGAATCGGCATGTCTTCGGGTTCTCCACCGGGGATTTCCAGTGCTGGATCAAGATTCAGGTCTGCTTTTATGTCGCTCCAGTTACCAGCAAAAGTTAGATCGACCCGCTTAGCGAAGTAAGCTGCTTTCATAGGCGTCAAGCTGTCAAGATCAGTTACCTTCAGATTCCTCAGTTCAAGGATTAGTTCAGCGTTGAGAATGGGGGGATTTTCTTCAAATTTCGCAAGCTGATCCCTGATTGCCGCAATACATTCGTCCCGAAGTTCTGGATGGGCCTCGGCGATATGTCGCAAACCGGAAGCAGCAATGCCCGGATAGTGATTGTCAATTTGGGCATTCGCTTGCATGTAGTTTTTGAGCGCCGGAATCGCAGGCGAACCGATCATCCCAAAAACGTCGGGGAGTTCTTCGCCTGACCAATCATCGTAGCCATATTCATCACTGTTGCGAACGATGATTTGTTGTAACAACGGCTCAACGGCAGCCTCGGCACGTAGTTGGCCGAGCGCCCGCCACGCATGGATAGGTGCCGCCCACCGACTGCTTGACTCGCTGTCTGTCTGCTGTAACGCTTCATCCGAAACCATACGAACCAATTCCGGGATGTGTTCTGCTCGAATACCCAGAGCCAAATAATCCGGCCAATCGACGCCATGTGCATCGCCATATTCGAGCAGTTTATCGACTGGCGGCGCGTAATCGTGGTTCATATTCATATCTCTCCAACTGATGAATCTTTCCTTGCCCAGACGACCCACTTACCCACAACCCCCGGCCCGCGTTGTGGCCGCGCGTCATGCAGCGCCTCCCACATGCGTAGGATTGTGAACTTGCTCATCAGGTCGCGCAGATCGGCTTCG
>JBBSEU010000256.1:0-8705 GCA_038239365.1 Aggregatilineales bacterium | reverse complement strand
GAATACCCGCTCATCGTTCCTCCTCAAGAAACGATTTTAGCTCATTCTACTTGATTTCCGCTCTAAAAGATTGAATTTTTCTCAGGCGTTACATGAGTTCCATAAAACCTTGCTGTGTCCGCTATTTGGCGAGTCGCTCAGCGCCAAGCCGTATGACGCCCGTCCAACCTTCACGGCGGTAAATTTCAAGCATTTGTTGTTCGTCGTGCCCGATCACACCTGAATCCTGTTGGCGGCGCGGATCGTCCGTGATGCCAACCAAATAATCCAGACTGCAACCCAGCATATCAGCGATGGACTTTAGACTGGTTGCGGTGGGATCAACTTGACCGTTTTCGTATTTGCCGATGGTATTTTCTGAAAGTCCGCAACGGCGGGAAAGTTCGCGTTGCGACCAGCCGCGTAGCTCACGCAACGATTTCAGGCGATCTGTACGCAACACCGTTATGTCATCCACAGATGTGATGTTTCAACCCCTTGACACAACGCCAAAACACCATATAATGATACTTGTGAGTACCGAATGGTATTTACATCGGGCGAATGCCCCTGCACCGGGCATTCACCCTTAAGAGAAAGGAAGACTCTCTAATGCGAATTGTATCTCAATCCGCGCCCGCTTCATATTCCCAATTTCCAGCGCCACAACTGCTCATGTTGTGCGCGCCCAAGATAGCCGGGCTGCTCCCGGCAACAACCAGCAAACCACGTCCGCCCGTCGTTTCGCGTCCACCGAATCGCGTTTTCCGCAGTTTTGCCGAGTGGGAAGCCGCCGATGCCGAACTCGAAGCCTTCTTTGAAGATGCACGCCGTCAGTGGGCGGCACTCGTTGCCGAACACGAGTACGACGCTCACTTGCGCTCCCTGAAAGCGAACCCGTTGGTGGTGTGCCATGACTGATGCAGACCAGTACGATCCCGACTCAACCGTGATGTTGGTGCGTGCCAGCCTGGATGATTGGCTGGCGGCGCTCTCAGCGGCTCAGCAACAGGTCTCCGCACTTGCCAATCAAGCCCTTCCAGCGGAGCAGGCCGACTCCGCATCACAGGCCAAAACCAGCCTGACCACCTTAACCGATCAATCCAAAAAGATCGATTGGCTGATGCACGTCATGGCAAGCTATATCACGCGACTGGAGCAGCAGCGGCAGTCATCCAAAACGGCCTTCACCACCGGCTACGAAGCGCGCTACAAAGACATCCTGGCTCAGCTTTCCTCAAGCGAATATGCCGAACTACGCGCTGCACTCAAGCGTACCGACGGCGAAGAAATCCCGTTTTAGGCAACCACTTGGAAACAGTTTAGCCCTCAAGCCCCTCGCCTTCGGGTGAGGGCTTTTTTCTAACAACCTGTCAAAAATCCACAGAACCGCTACACTCTATAAACACTGTGCTTACGTTAGGACAGGGAATGATCTTTTCACTCATCATTGCCGGAATTGGCGGCTTCATCAGCGGCGTGATCATCAACCTGATCGCGGACTATCTCCCGGCACGCCGCCTGCACAAACTCGCCAAAGCCAGCCCATTCGCCACCGCGATTCCGGCCATGCCCGCACTATTGCCCCACGCGCCATTTTTCGCGTGGTCAGGCTGGTTTGCGCGGCTGACAGGCATAAACGGTTTTGATATGCCGCGCTGGACTCGTCGGCTGCTGACAGAGATCGGTCTTGCGTTGTTTTTCGTCTGGATCGTAAACACTTATGCCGCATCACCCAATCTGCCCTTCTATATGTTTTATGCGCCCGCGCTCGCGCTGATCGTGATCATCGACATTGAATATCGCTGGATCATGTGGGATACGATCTGGCCTGTCGCTTTGATCGGGATTATCGAAGCGATTTTAGTTCCGCGCTGGCCGCTCTTATCTGTGCTGCGCGGTTTCGGCTATGCACTGGGCATTATGATCCTGCTGTATTTACTTGGGATCGTCTTCGGACGGGGACTTGGTGCGGTTCGTGGCCGCGCCGTTGGCCGAACGGTGCTAGGCTTCGGCGATGTGCGTTTGGCGGCGCTTGGTGGATTGCTGGTGGGTTGGCCGAATATCGGCTTTGCACTGCTGATCATGGTCTTTACCGGGGCGCTTGCTGCACTGCTTTTCATCGCCAACAAACTGTTGCGATCACGTCGCTACCGCGCTTTTTCCGCGATTCCGTATGGCCCCTATGTCGCCTTCGGAATCGCGATCATGCTGTTTGCGCCGTCGCTCATAGGCGATTTGATCGCGCGGCTGTTCGGCTGAACCCTACTCGCGGCCAATCGGCGCGGAATACCACGATCCCTCAGCGCGTCGCCAAGTTTCGGTCACACGCCGATCCCCTTTTGGCGTGAAGTTGAGCGCGCGGCTGAACAATTCCACGCTGATCTGATCTGGGATTTGGGTATCCACTTTGAAGGCCAACACGCGCGCCATTGACAAACGCCGTTCGTGGGCATTGGTGGGTCGCACAATGTTAGCGTTTCGTGCCGCCTCGCAGTGAGCGATGGCTTGAGCGGCAGAAACGTCACTCAAACCCGATCCTTCATCGACCCATGCCGCCAGGATCGTTGGTAACTCCGGCAGCAGCGGCGTCAAATCCGCATCCGTGTGCAGCCGAAAGGCGTATAAATAGGCAGTTCGGCTCGGATGCGCGTAACGCTCTACAATGCGACTGGCGACAAAATCAAGTGCGGCCTGATCTACCATACCACTGTGACAGGCGTTCCGACTTCCGCCCACTGATATAGCCACAGCGCCTCATCAATCGGCATATTGACGCAACCGTGACTCATTGGATGCCCCCAGTTGTGATGCCAGTACGCGCCGTGAAAACTGTAACCCTGATAGAAGTACATCACCCAGGGCACGCCCGGCAAATAATAACCCGGTCCTGTCATCAACTGCGCGCTGTACTTAACATAGATGCGGTACGTCCCGGTAACGGTTGGCGTACCCGGCAGCCCCGTCGAAACGAGAACGTTGCGGATAAGATTACCATTCTCGTAGGCATAAACGCGCTGTTCATGCAGCACTACTGTGATCGCCTTAGTCGATCCAGCGCCGCCTAATGGCCCCGGCGGAACGCCCTGACTCGTTTCCATCGTGGTTGTTGGGTTAGTATCCGAATCGGGGATTTTGAGGACAGTCCCGGCAAAAATCGTATTTGGATCACTGATGTTATTAAGTGCCGCAATGGCCGGCCATGTGACGCCATACAGCCGCGCGATCTCAGCCAAACCCTGCCCCGCCGTGACGACATGTGTCCGTAACTTGGCCGTTGTGACCGGGGTACTCACGACAACGGGCGCAGTGGTCGGCGGAATGGCAGTGGGTGGAATGGTTGTTGGCGGGATCGCCGTTGCAACGGGCTGCTGTGGGATCGTCGCGCCACTGTCTGGGGCAGCACTGCCCGGAATCACCAACCGCTGACCCACTTCGATATGATTCATATCGTTAACACTATTCGCGGCCATGATCGCCTGCGACGAAACGCCATAGGCACGCGCAATCGAACTGAGTGTGTCACCCGGCTGTACCACATAATAAACGGGCGCTTTGTTCGGCGCTGCCGCTACCGGAGCAACTGCGCCAGCACCGGGGATGATTAGCACCTGTCCCGCTACAATATGCGATGGATCGGGCAAGTTGTTGGCGGCTACCATCGCTTCGACGGTCACGCCGTAGGACAATGCAATGTGGAACAATGTTTCGCCGGGCTGCACAGTATGCGTTCTGGCCTGTGCCAGTGCAGTCTGATTCAAGCCTGCGACAAAAAATAAGAGCGCAATGACGAAAACGAGGCGCGGTTTCCGCATGAGTCCCCCCGGACAACGATACTATTGCAAATGTCTTTTCAGTATAGCACTGGAATGAAAATCCGTGAGCGCGAAATTTGCGTTTGGAATTGGTTAATTTCGATTTGCTCTATTTTGATATTCATCCTAAGATAGCAGCATCGCCTCCCCCAGTAAGGAAGCCATATCATGCGTTTCAAGTTCCATCCACACTTGTTGTTAACCGCATTTATTGCCGCCGTTGTCCTGCTGCTCGCTGTGTCGAGTGCAACAGGTGTACAGGCAAGCCCATTCAAACCAAATGCCCTTGCCACTAAAGCCACTGCTACGCCCAAAGGTGCGTCCTCGACGCCTGACCCGCGCTTTATCGACTCCGGCGCGATTGCCGATGGCGACAGCGTGAGCGGCGATATTGACGATGATCATGTGTACTTCATCTACACCTATGAAGGCACAAAGGGCGATGCGCTATCACTGTCGATGACGGTCAAGGGCGGCCTGATACCGTACATCGGCGTCACAACCAATGATCAAAAAGATATCCTGAAGGATATCGTCGGCAAGAAGGGCGATAAATCCGCCAAGCTGAGCGTCACATTACCTGATGACGGCTCGTACCTTATTCTGGTTGGGCGGGGCGATGGCAGCAAAGGCTCCAGCACGGGTTCATTCACGCTATCGTTTAGCGCGCAGGCGGGTAATGGTGGCGGTTCCTCGGATGTTCAACCCATCGACCCGACGGGCGATCCAGATGAGGTTGTCGGCAGATTGCAAACGGCGGGACTCGTCCCGGACGGCGGCAAGCAGTTGATCTCCGTCAAAGACAGCTTTGGCACGACCAGCGATGTTGGCAACGACTTTTTACGAATTGGGCGCGGCTCACAGGCGCAAGACCTGGTGATGAGCTTCATTGTCGGTTGGGCAACAGCAGGCAGCCCGGCCAGCGCGTGCGGCATGTCCTATCGTTATACGGCTACGGGCGATTACAGCGCAGTTCTAATCTCCAACGATAGTCACCTGGTCGCCTATCAAACCAATGGTCAAAATGATCCGCTGTTCAGCTTTGATGAAGAGCAGCAGTTCTTCGACTTCGACAAGGGCAATATCGTTACGGTGGTCGCCATCGGCGAAAAAGTGTCGATCTTCGTCAATGGCAAGTTCGTAACAGAACAAACAGGTAAAGCCGCGAAAGGTGTGTTTGCGATCCAGGTCTATAATCCGAAGAAGAACAAGGGGACTACCGACTGTCGCTATGCTGATATTTGGGTTTGGTCATTCAAATAAGCAGCCGGGACCTCAATCTGGTTTTAGTCTACCTGAGTAGACTTTGTTGCCTGAGCCGGGGACTTGAGTCCCCGGCTGTAAAGAGAGAGGAACGCGGTTAAAGTCCGGCTTCTGCACGCAGAATATCGGCTTTATCGGTACGTTCCCAGGCCACATCCAGGTCATTGCGCCCAAAGTGACCATAGCGCGCTACCTGCTTGAAGATCGGTTTCCGCAGATCAAGATCGCGGATGATCGCTGCCGGGCGCATATCGAAGTGCTTGTGAACCAGTTTCAGGATCAGGTCGTCATCGATCTTGCCCGTACCGAATGTCTCAACAGCCAGCGACAGCGGTTTGGCAACGCCGATGGCATATGACACCTGGAGTTCAACCCGATCCGCAAGCCCCGCCGCGACGATGTTCTTGGCAACATAACGTGCCATATACGCCGCTGAACGGTCTACCTTTGTTGCATCCTTGCCACTGAACGCGCCGCCACCATGCCGTGCCACGCCGCCGTAGGTATCGACGATGATCTTGCGCCCGGTCAAACCCGCATCACCTAACGGCCCACCTGTCACAAAACGCCCTGTCGGATTGACATAAATTTTCGTGTGTTTATCGCGCATATTCGCCGGGATAATTGGCGTGATCACGCATTCGTCAATCGCATCGCGGATCTGTTCCTGCGAAATTTCGGGCGCGTGCTGCGTGGAGATCAGCACCGTATCGACGCGTTTGGGCTTGCCATATTCGTATTCCACCGTGACCTGACTCTTGCCATCGGGGCGCAGCCAGGGCAGCGAACCATCCTTACGCACAGCGGCCAGTTGCCGCGTCAGCTTGTGCGCCAACGAGATCGTGAGTGGCATCAATTCGGGTGTTTCGTTGCAGGCGAAGCCGATCATCATGCCCTGATCGCCCGCGCCGATCTTATCAATATCATCGTTCGAGAGTTCGCGCGCTTCCAACGCCTGATCGACGCCCTGAGCAATGTCGCTCGATTGCCCCTTGACCGAGACGATCACGCCGCACGTATCCGCATCGAAGCCATAGTCGCCGCTGGTGTAACCAATCTCGCGGGCGGTATCGCGTGCCAGCGTTGCAATGTCTACATAGGCGTTGGTGGTAATTTCACCGATCACGACGATCAGCCCGGTAGTAGTGGCCGTTTCGCAGGCGACACGTGACATCGGGTCTTGTTCAAGCAGCGCATCAAGCACCGCGTCGCTGATCTGATCGCACATTTTATCGGGGTGGCCTTCTGTAACCGACTCCGACGTATAGAAAAACTGGGGCGAACTCATGAATGTCGTATTGGTGGACACGAAGCGTCTCCTTATGTTGGACTGGTCTGGATAACAAAAAACCCTCGCCAGAGTGGCGAAGGCGTATCTTGGAGGGAGCGCAAGCCTTGAGACCTACAATCGAAGGCGCTGCTCTTATCTTCCAGGATGCCGCTCTGCCGGAGTTAGCACCTTCCCGACGCCTCGGGGGTTGCCGCGATTTCGTAGGGCCGGTCCCTCAATCGCTCTGGATAAGAGTTTTTGTCAAGCGGCGGAATGATAACACCGCCTTAAAGGAGTGTCAACCTTAATTTACGCTTCGCCCATCATCAAACCTTCAATTGTATGCGCCTGTACAATCGGCTCTAACGTGTCAACGAGCCGATACGTCATATGTTGAAGCAGTGACTCTGGCAGCGTTTTATGGAAAGCGTGCGTCAACTGGAGATCATGCCGTTCGGCGTTGCGCGCGTCCGGTGCATCCACGCCGAGGACAAGCACTGGCCGCGCCTTATCGGAATGATTCGCTGTACCGCGATGGATAGTCAGTGCCGAGCGTACCGAAATATCGCCCATTTTCGGCATCTTTTGCTGTGCGCGTGCCTGATAGCGTGGATACAACGACTTGGGCGGGAACATTTCGTGTTCAAAGCCGATTGGCTCATCCCACTGTGTACCCGGCGCGATCTCGAACGGCCCCATATCCTCAAACACATCGACAGCCGTCACATTGAAGGCCAGCGAATTGAGCCGCCGTCCGATCAGCGTTTCAGCAGGTGCCGGAAAATCGCGGTGCCAGGGTTGATCCATCGCGCCGGGATTGGGCACATCAAAACCGATTTCGACAATTTTGTAATCCCTGCCGAGCGTGGCTTCGCACACCGCCACAACCCAGGGATGGGTCGCCAATTCAACGAAACCACGAATATCTTCTGGGTGAATTTCGACGTAGTAACGCTTCGGGCCACGTCCAACTGCCCCATTTGGCCGCTTCAGTGCATCCTGAAAGGCGATGTCGATGTCTTCACGTAAGGTCTCCACCCAATCGCGGCTAAACGCACCTTTGAGGGCGATAATGCCGTCGCCGTACAATCCTCCCATAATCGTTGCAATGTCGAACTGCTGAACCGGACTTGCTACGCTCATTTGATCCTCCTAAATTTATGAACTATCGAGATCATCAGCCTTTGATCCCGGTCATCGAAATACCCTGTACAAAATACCGCTGCAAAAGGAGAAAGATGATGATAGGCGGCAGCGTTGCCAGAGTCATACTTGCCATTACGACATTCCAGTGAACGGTACTTGGGCTGCCCGTTGGATTGCCGAAAATGGTTGCCAATCCGGCGGGTAAGGTGCGCGTTTGATCGCTGCTGGTGGCGATGAACGGCCAAACGAAATTGTTCCAACTTGCCATGAACGAGAAGATGATCACCGCTGTAATCGCGGGGCCGGAGAGCGGCAATATGACCCGCCACCAGATACCAAAATCCGATGCACCATCGATCCGTGCCGCGTCTTCCAGGTCTTTTGGAATCGCCTGGAAAAACTGAGTGAGCAGATACAGGCCAAACGCATTCGCCACGACGGGCAAGATCAGGCTCAGGTAGGTGCCAAAATCGTATTGCAGCACCCTGAGCTTGGATAAACCCAGAAACAGCGGTACAAGAGTCGCCTCAACCGGAATTAAGATCGTCGCCAGAATGCCGAGGAAAATAAATCGTTTAGCGAAAAAATCCATGCGTGACAATGGATAGGCGGCTAGTGCGTCAATGATCACGCTCAAAAAGGCAGTTGCCAGCGCCACTACCATACTGTTCACAAACCAGCGTCCCAGTGCGGGGTACGTTTCAACTGCCACTCGAAAACTATCGAGCGTCATATCTTCCGAAATCCAGCGGATCGGGTATTCGTACACTTTACCTTCGGGGCGCAAGGCGGTGCTGAGCATATAGATCGTTGGCACAGCAAACAAAACGGTGATCGTGATCATCACCAGATAGCCCAGGCCGCGCTGCCAGAACTGAGTGAAGCGTACATCTCTGCTCAAAGTGTTTAGTGACATTGCAAAGCCCTTAAAGTGCCCGGAAATATCGAAGTTGCAACAGCGTCAATACAAAGGTGAGGCCAAACAGAAACACACCGACTGCGGCAGCTTCGCCCATATAGGGATTGATCCAGCCCGTGTTATAAAGATGCTGCACCAGCGTCGTGGTTGAGCCGACAGGTCCGCCTTCGGTCATGACCTGAACCTGCCCAAACACGCGCAGTGAAGCGATCACCGACATGGGGACGACGAACACGTGCATCAAATACAGGCCGGGCATCGTAATAAAGCGAAACTGTTGAAGGGGACTCGCGCCGTCGACTCTGGCCGCTTC
>JBBSEU010000255.1:0-8804 GCA_038239365.1 Aggregatilineales bacterium | reverse complement strand
TGGCAACTTTTTCGCCCAGCGCGCGATATTCTTCCCAGGTCGTCGGGACAGAATAGCCGAACTTCTTCATCAGGTTTTTATCGTACCACAGCACGTTTTGCGCCAGATCGTTCCGCAGGCAGATCAGCTTGCCATCGGGCAGTGTGCAATCGGCGTTCGCACCCGGCGCAAAGTTTTTCAAGATTGTGTCGGAGACGTAGGGGCGCAAATCCAGTGGAAAGTCGTGAGCAGCATCGGCCACCTGACCCACCAACGTTGGCTCAGCGAAGACCACATCCGGCCAACCATTGCCCGTATTGTTGAACAGCAGCACCTTTGCCGGAAGCGTGGCACGATCTACCGTTTCAACAGTGATCAGACTGGCGTCATCAGGATTCGCCTTGAGATAGGCATCAACGGCAGCCTGCCGTGTCGTATCGATCCAGACGGTGATCGGCGAACCAGCCGCGTGGGTGGGCTGCACGGCGATGGATGTGACGGCTAAAACGACCAGTAAGGCCGCAGCAATAAGGCGGCGCAAAGAACGAATCATTTCTTGTTACTCCTGCTAAATCGAGCGAACTTTTATTTACGCATGATTTTCGACAGCACTTCAAACCCTCAGATCACGCTCCTTTCGATGATCCTTTGCACGTGGCTGTAATGTATTTTTGCGATTGACCACGATTATAAAGCATAAATTATAATTTATCAAGATATTCGCAAAAAGCTAATTTAATCCGACCAAGAGCCGATCAAACGCCAAATAGGTTATGATTGTCTTCATTTGCGATTGAGGACTTAGAAACCGTCATGTCCCACCCGATCCGTCGTCCGTCCGTGATTGGCAAACCTGTTTCGCTATTTGTGACGTGTATTGTTGATATGATTTACCCGAACACGGGAATGTCCACCGTTGAAGTCCTGGAGCGGCTTGGCGTTCACGTTGATTTCCCCGAAGCGCAAACCTGCTGTGGTCAAATGGGCTTCAACGCCGGCTATCGTGATGACGCCAAAGCCGTCGCCAAACATTTCCTGACCGCTTTCAAAGACGCCGAAGTGATTGTTGCGCCATCCGGTTCGTGCGTCTCGATGGTACGCCATTTCTACTCACAGCTTTTCGAGGATGATCCACAGTGGCATGATCGCGCGGCCTATGCGGCCAGTATCACCTGGGAATTGACCGAATATCTGGTTGACGGTTTGGGGATCACCGACATTGGCGCGGCGCTTGATAAACCGCTAACCATTGCACTGCATGATGCCTGTCACGGCTTACGCAGTCTCAACCTTCAACAGCAGCCGCGTGCCCTGTTAGGCAACGTCAAAAACCTGACTGTCGAACCACTCTCTGGCGCAGATCAATGCTGTGGATTCGGCGGTCTGTTTGCGATCAAAATGCCGGATATAAGCGGCGCGATGCTCAACGACAAAATCAGGAATATCAACGATAGCAAGGCCGATCTGATCGTCACCTGTGATGCAAGCTGCCTGACTCAGATCAACGGCGGCCTGAGTCGGCAGGGCTGCGCTAAACGTACCGTTCACGTTGCCGATGTGCTGGCGGGGCGCGTCGATGGAACTTAAGTCGAACGACTTCACGCATAACGCCACGATTGCGATTGAAGACATTACGCTGCAAACCGCCTTAGATCGAGGTACGGCACGCGGCGTCAATGGTCGAATCGGCGCGATGGCCGAAACTACCGACGCGGCGGCTTTGCGTCAACAGGGACGCGCCGCACGGCTGCGCGCCTTACACGATCTGCCCGATCTGCTTGAACAATTCGAGGCGAACATCACGGCACGCGGCGCACAGGTCTTGTGGGCAGAAAGCGCCGAAGAATGCAACCAACTGGTGATCGACATTGCGCGCCAGCACAACGTTCACAAGATCGCCAAAGGTAAGAGCATGGCAACCGAAGAAACTCATTTGAACCACGCCCTGGAAGATGCGGGTTTTGAGGTTGTAGAGACGGATCTGGGTGAATTCATCGTTCAGATCGCGCACGACACGCCCAGCCACATCGTCTTTCCGATCATCCACAAAACGCGCGAACAGGTCAGCGAATTATTCACCGAACACCTGGGCACGCCGCCCACCACCGATCCGGGCGCACTGACCGCCGCCGCCCGCGCCCACATGCGCGAACAATTTCTGAACGCCGATATGGGCATCACGGGCGCGAACTTTGCCATTGCCGAGACGGGCAGCATCGCCATTGTCAGCAACGAAGGCAATGGCCGCATGTGTTCATCGCTGCCGCCTGTTCATGTCGCCGTAATCGGAATTGAGAAAGTGATCGGCACAGTAGAGGATTTCGGCACGCTGGTACAACTGCTCACCCGAAGTGCGACGGGTCAACGCCTGACAGCCTATGTGCATGTGATGGGCGGCCCCGCACGCCCTAACGATCCTGATGGCCCCGAAGCGATGTACGTCATCCTGCTCGATAACGGACGCACTCGTATTCGCGCGACGGATTACGCCGAGTCACTGGCCTGCATTCGCTGTGGCGCGTGCCTGAACACCTGTCCCGTCTATCAGAACGTCGGCGGCCACGCCTACGGTTGGGTCTACCCCGGCCCGATTGGCGCAGTGATCACGCCGCTCATGGTGGGCATTCACAATGCCGCGCCGCTGCCCCATGCCAGCAGCTTATGTGGATCGTGCAAAAGCGCCTGTCCGGTAGACATTGACATCCCGGATATGCTGCTCCGTTTGCGCGGTGATCTGGTCAAAACGGGCGATACCGATTTCACGCTGACCGCTGGCATCAAAGGCTGGTCAGCAGCCATGCAATCGCAGCGGCTGTACGAACTGAGTGGCAGCGCGGCACGTATCGGTTCGCGGCTGGCAGTCAATGGCGACGAGTCCCTGCATCAGTTGCCCGGCTTGCTCGGCAATTGGACGAAAAACCGGGATTTTCCAGCCTTCGCGCCAAAATCGTTTCATCAACTCTGGCGCGAACGAAAACATGGTTCCGCCGAATAGTTGGCACAAATCAAGCGGTACTGTCTTCCTGCTAGCGCGCCTGCATCGACTCCTGTACAATCATTTGTAGCATTCCAAAGATATTCAGAAATTCAGGGGGCGCACGCAAGCCCTGAAGATGAGTGGAGAGTTGACATGACTGATTTAATAACGGGTGAAAATTTCGCGCAAATTAAGGTCATTGGTGTGGGTGGCGGCGGCGGCAACGCAGTGAACCGGATGATCGATGCTGGCCTCGGCGGTGTCGAATTTATTGCCGTCAACACTGATGCTCAGGCGCTTATTCTGCAAAAAGCGAAGACGCGCGTTCGCATCGGCGACAAACTGACGCGCGGCCTCGGTGCAGGCGGCAACCCGGAGATTGGCAAAAAAGCAGCCGAAGAATCAGCCGATGAACTATACGAAGTCTTGCGCGGCGCGGATATGGTGTTCATCACCGGTGGTATGGGCGGTGGCACAGGCACAGGCGCAGCACCCATTGTCGCGCAGGTTGCCAAAGAACTCGGCGCGCTCACGATTGGTGTGGTAACGCGCCCCTTCACCTTCGAAGGTTCCAAGCGTCAGAATCAGGCCGAAGCCGGGATCGAAGAACTCAAAAGCAAAGTCGATACGCTGATCGTCATTCCGAATGATCGGCTGCTTCAAATTGTCGATAAACGTGCCAGCCTGAACGATGCCTTCCGCATGGCCGATGATGTGCTTCGTCAGGGTATTCAGGGCATCTCCGAATTGATCACCGTGCCCGGCCTGATCAACCTGGACTTTGCCGACGTTCGCACGATTATGAGCGAAGGCGGCGCGGCACTGATGGCCGTCGGCACGGCTACGGGTGAAGATCGCGCCCGCAAAGCCGCCGAAGCCGCCATCAGCAGCAGCCTGCTTGATGTGACCATCGACGGCGCACGCGGCATCCTGTTCAACGTCACGGGCGGCCCGGACATGAGTCTGTTCGAGGTCAACGAAGCCGCCGCGATCATCAAGGAAACGTCACACCCCGACGTGAACCTGATCTTCGGCGCAGTGGTTGACGAGAACATGCGCGAACAAATTCGCATCACGGTCATTGCGACAGGTTTTGAGCGGGCGTCGAGCGTCAATCCACGTCCAGTTGCCAAGCCTACCGCGCGCCCCAGCACCATTCAGCAGACAAGTCGGCCTGCGCCGCCAATGGAGCCGCCACCGCGTCAAATGTCAACACCTGTTCCGCAGCCTGCGCCGCGTCAGGAACAAGTCCGTCCGACTCCGCCGCCCGCGCCACCACCACAACCCCCACCGCGCCAGCCGGAACCGAAGGACAAGCCGCTGTACGACGACAATGATCTGGATATTCCAACTTTCTTGCGGAAGCGTTAACCTTCGCGCTTGAAGTTTAACCAGAGGGACGAATCATGCTCACTCGTTACATGATTCGTCCATTTTTTTATGTCATAGGCGGGTTGCTTCTACTGCTATCTGCGTGCAGTTCGCAAAATATCGATCTGCCAACGCTTGTACCAACTTTTCAACCGCGCCCCACCGCCACCGATTCATCGACCAGCGTTCCAACACTCCAACTCACTGCCACCGATGTGCCCACTGTCACGAGTGCGCCCACACAAACCATTTTCCCAACACTCCGTCCGGTGATTACCCTGTTGCCGCCTTTGGTGGTCACGGCCAGCGGCACGACGACAATCACTTTGTCCGCTGCTCAATTGGACGATGCGCTTGCCCGCCGCTTTACCACCAACCCGCTTCCCGATTACACCGCTCCGCCACACGTTATCTTTGCATCCGGGCAAATTCAGCTTGATCTGTCCATCGCGCCGCGAACCGCAACGCCACAACCGATTACGCTCACGCTAGCACTAACCGCCCTCAATACGACTGAGGGCAGCGTCCTTGAAGTGCGTGCGACAGGTGTTTCGGCGCTCAACGGCATCACGACTCAGCAGGTGAAAAAAAGTCAGGCATTGCTCAAAGCGACGCTTGAAGATATTGCACAGCGCACCGTTGGATCATCAACCATCACGTTCAGTTATGTGTCAATTACAGATGATGCACTGTCGCTCACGGTGTTCATCCCTTAATCATTTGGGTACAACCATTGCTTAACATTGCACGTATACTGTTTGCATTTATTGGACTTTTCACGAAAGGCGGCCAGCCGTGTCCAATCTGCCCAACCAGCCGGAAAAGCCTAAGCGCGTACCGAACGAGAGACCCCGTCGTTCCAACCCGATCTTTCGATTCATCTCGACGCGCATCACGTTAGTCCTGGTCATTGCCGTCCTCATTTTTGCGGGTAGTGCCGCCTGCGCGATCTTTGCGCCGCTCACTTTTCAGAATATGGTAAAAGCTGCTCAGAGTGCCGGACTCAAGACGTATACGATCATTCTGGGTATCACCGGAAACCCGGCACTCAAACTTACCACTTATGAAGCCGACGTGACTGCTCAAGCCTCGATTTCGCGCGATATGGGCATGTTGGGCATTCTTTATGGTGAAGGCGCAAATATCGTTGGTACAGTCCGAGTCGCGTTGGGCGCAGACCTGAAAAACAACCTGTTTGGCGTCCTGAGTTGCGATATTGATGCGCGCACCGTTCGCACTACCGAAAACCGCGCGCCATTAGCAGGCACAGCGTTCGATAACCAGCAAATCAAGCAGGAAGCCTACAAAGCCTTTGAACATCAGGCGGCGCAGCAGGCGATTGCTACTTATTGGTCAGAAGCTCGCAAACGCCTGCAAAATCAGGTCACGAGTTGGGCGTTAGGCGTGGTTGTGCCCGAAGTGCCTACCTTGCCGGAATGTCCGTCAAATCTGGTTGAACCACAGGCCACCCCGACGCGCTGATAAGCCCTCACCCCACCCCCTCTCCCAAGGGCGAGGGGCTTAAGTCGAGGTGCGATTTGGGGTAGGGGCTAAATCGGTTCAATCGAAAACAAGCGTGCCCGGTCAGCCACGTAATTGGGCACATAGTACACCTGATAATCGCCCTCGACGAACTGATCCGCCATGTCAGGTTCGAGCGTGATAGAAAAGGCGTCACTTTCCAACGAATAAGCGTCGCCTCTTTTTTGAACGGCAACGAATCCCGTATATTTTACAATCGGCGCGCTGCTGCTTTCACGTAAGGTACTCCAGGCTGCCGCCGCTCCCGTGATCCCGGCCAGCAATCCCACTACGCCTACAACTGCGAAACATGGCGCGGCCACCCAGCCTAGAATACGTCCCACTTCACGCTGCAATGGCAAGCTGAGCAGCATCAGCACAAACACGCCGATCAGGACAAGCGCCGTTCCGCGTAAACGATGCTGTGCCGCTGAATACTGACCATTTTGGTTAGCGTTCAAATCCGCATCGGTAAAGTGAAAAATATCCTGGAGTTCAGCGACACTCAACATATCAACCTGTGAGGAGTCGGACAAAATTAGAGGCTCCCTGATCAAAAATTCAAAGGGCGTGGCAAGTGTGCCGCGCCCTTTAATTGTATCATCTAAGTTCCCCTCTCCTTCGGGAGAGGGGGTTGGGGGTGAGGGCAAAGCTAACCTGAAACTACTTGGCAGCCGTCGCCGCTTTGGTAGCGGCCATCGTTGCAGCCATTGTGCCCGCAGCCGTTGCCGCTTTGGTAGCTGGCTTCGGCGTCGCGGGCGTCAGGTTCGGCTTGTACTTGGCGATCAGATCGTTGGCAGTGTCGTTCAGCTTCGTGAAACGCTCCGTCACGTTCGCGCCGTCCAGCACGTCGTTGAGTGCGTTGCTGGCTTCGGCGCGGATCGGGTTATAGCCCGCGAATGGCGGTTCAGCCTTCGTCGTCTTCAACAGATCGAATGCCGTCTTGTAGGCGGGAACGGCCTTGAACACATCGGCCAAACCAGCGGCAGTCGATTGACGAACCGGGAAGTACTGGCTGGCGGTTGCCCATGCTGCCTGCTGTTCCGGCTCGCTGAACCAACGGACGAACAACCACGCGGCCAACTGGGTCTTCGTGTTGGTCTTCGGGATCGAGACGCTTGCGCCGTATACGTTCTGGACTGGCTGATCCTTGTACGGAATGGCCGTCACGTTCCAGGCGAACGGCTGCGGTGCCTTCTTGATACCGCCGTCAATGAACGGGATACCGCTTGATGAACCGATATAGAACAGCGACTTGCCGCTGGTGAAGTCGTTCTGATCGCTAAAACCACCTGGATTGGCAATCAGGGACGCGCACTTGCTCTTGAGCATATCCTGCATCACCTGGGGCGCAACCATCGCGGCAGGCGAGTTATAGGTAAACTTGCCAGCTTTGTAGTCATAGATGTCGCCGCCCTGCGCGAAGGTCGCAGCCGCCACGAACGAGGCATCGGTACGCACTTCGTAGCCGATCTTACCCGCGTTTGCCTTCACGAAATCGCATGACCACTGCTTGAACTCGTCCCAGCTCTTGGGTGGGGCGTCGTGGCCGAGCGTCTTGAGGGCGTCAGCATTGTAGTACAGCACTTCCATCGAGCGGTACAGGGCAAAGCCCGTGCGCTGGCCGTTGAACTGGCTATTGATGTCCGAGGCCAAAAAGCCCTGGAAGAAATCGGCCAGACCCTTATCACCAAAACCATAGGTTTTATCATTCACGAAGTCGTTCAGGTCAACCAGCCCATTCGCGGTCTGGTAGGTGCCCGCTTCGTTCTGGTAGGCAACGGTCAGGCCCGGCAGGTCTTTGGTCTGCAAACCAGCCAGCATTGCCTGATAAATGTCGCCGTAACCACCCTTGTTCAGCGGATTCACGGTGATCTTCCAGGGATTGCCCGCGTTGAACTTGTCGATAATCGCCTTCAAAGCCGTTTCACGTGCCTGGGTGTGGTTGTGCCACCAAACGAAGGTTACGCCCGACGGATCAACGTCTTTGTACGCGCCATCAGTTGCTGGCGTCTTGGGCAGGTCGAACGTCTTGACGTATTCACCAGCCTGCGCGTGCGCCATTGGCGCGACGCTCAAGGCAATGGCCGCGATCACGACGAGTGCCGCCAACTTGCTAAACTTGAACTTCATAACCGACTCCTCCTGAAAGTTTATCAAACGGTTGAGAAGTATATCGAGCGAAGTTTAACAATGCGTTATGATTAATGACAAATTTCCGAATAAAATTTCTGGGCAATCGAGCGAAAGGCAAACTCGTATGAATCTGTTCCGAAATTTAGCCCGCGCTTTTGCGGGAGCGCCCAAATCTGGTGACGACGCCGGTTTGTACTACTATGTGCGCTGTGCCCGCTGTGGCGAAGTGATCCAGGTACGGATCAACCGCCTGAATGACTTATCGGTGCAGTATGGCGAAGGTGGCGATAGTAAATCCGATACGTTTCACGTCCATAAAGTCATGGTCGGCCAGCGTTGCTACAATCGCATTGAGGCCGATTTTATGTTCGATAACAACCGACGCCTTGCCAATAAGCAAATCATTGGCGGGACGTTTGTTGAACAGAGTGACTACGAAGCCGATCAGCAGCAGCACAAGCCTACAGAGGGGAGCACCCCCCGATAAACAAACTGACAGATGCTCTATAAGGCCGCATAAAGCCTCACGCTTCATTTGACATTGGCTTAACAATCGGCTAGATTATTCGCGGCATCACCACCAAGCCGCGATTGCCCTTTTCCAATTGTTTTCATCCGCGCAACAGCAATACCCGAAGCGCCAGATCACTGGTTTGGAATACCCCAAAACTGGAGTCTTCGATTTATATATGGCAATTGGCAGCGCGGTATCGTTAGGGTGTCAGGAGGAATTTCACCCAATGTCAGTCAACCGTTCCACAGGCATCGTCAAATGGTTCAGCCGAGTCAAAGGCTATGGCTTTATCGAACCGGATGGCGG
>JBBSEU010000254.1:0-8806 GCA_038239365.1 Aggregatilineales bacterium | reverse complement strand
CCGAAAACGCGATCCTGATGAGTTACTGCGGAGATGCACAGTTAGCCGCCCCCGCACTCCGCGAAGTATCACTCGATCTGGATGAAGCACGCCTGTTATTCCGTGAAGCGATGCGCAACATCGAAGTCATGCTGCTACACAACATGCTTCACGGCGATCTGTCGGCTTATAACATCCTGTACTGGGAAGGCAAAATCACGCTGATCGACTTTCCGCAGGTGACAAACAGCACGACGAATAACAGCGCCTTTTTCATCCTGGAGCGGGACATCACGCGCGTTTGTGACTACTTCATACGGCAAGGGGTTCGCTGCACCCCCAGCCGCATCATGGATGACCTGTGGGAACGCTATGTCAAAAACAAACGTCCTGATCCGCTGTTAGATATGGATCAGGACGAAGACCTTGAGGAAGATGATTAAATCAAATGACAGGGCGCAGTGTAACAACGCTGTGCCCTGCCATTATCATAAACATTATCAAAAACTAAGGGTTTGTACTGCCGCTGCTCATTGAACCGCTGCTCGTCGCTCCACCACCTGCTGCACCACCGCCGCCCGCCATACC
The DNA here is from genome assembly GCA_038239365.1 of Aggregatilineales bacterium. GTDB lineage: Bacteria > Chloroflexota > Anaerolineae > Aggregatilineales > UBA2796 > JBBRMW01. The sequence continues at coordinate 8,239 of JBBSEU010000254.1, read as the reverse complement.
CAACCGCTTACGGCGTTCTTCAAGCTGATTATCAACCGACGAATCGCCAATCGCTTCATCGACCTGGGTTTGTAAGCGGCTTGATGAGTATTCAAGCTGAGCATCTTCCTTGTCCAAGCGCGCCCGAATCGCATCGCCCAACCGCTTAACATCTTCATCACCCACGCCCGATACATCATTCAGGCTCTTGATCGTCTTGGTGGCGATCTTCTTGGTCTCGGCCAAATCCATCAGCGCCTTGAGGTGTTCGCGCTCTTGCTTGGTCTGGACGAGTTTGGCTTCCATCTTCAGCTTGGCGTCCATCATTTTCTGATATTCGACCTGCTGCTGCTGCCACTGCTCATAATATTCCTGCGCCTGCTGCTGCTTGGCGTTCAGGTTCTTTTGGGCAGACGCAGCCAGATCGTTTTTGCCACGCACCACCAGCGTATCAATATCCCGATCCAGCTTTTCGGCTTCTGCCGAGAACTCGTCGTACTTGCGCTTCAGCGTCTTGACGCTGCCGCCCAACGTCACGATGCTGTCTTCCAGTTGTTCAAGGTTGCGTTCGGCTTGCCGCACATACTCATCCATCACCTTGACCGAGTTGGATTCGAGTGCCTGATCAACCAGGCCATGCAAGTTTGCCGAAATCAGGGTATTGATTTTATCCAAAATCGACTGTGCCATCGGGCGCGTCCTTTCATGCTTTCATTTAATTGCTGCACGGAAATGGTATACGTACCAGGGAGCGGCGCGTTTTGCAAAGTATAGCATAAAACCGCTGCCTTGCTCATGGCGTCACGGTGAATGTTCCCAGTTTCAGGCCGTCACCAGCGGCCTGACCGTTCACCGTGACAGGCAGCCGTTTGCCTTCCAACGGATCGAACAGACCGACTCGAATATCGTAATCGCCCGGCATCATAGCGGAGGTTAGCTCAAGTACCCATTCATCTTTGATGTATTCGCCATCCTGCCACAGCCGCGTGTGGTACTTCATGCTGAAATGATCGCCGGACACGCCTTGCCACACACTGAACGCGCCGCTGACCGGTTCGCCGCCCCACACGCCGCCCAGTTTTTGGGCGACAGGCTCCCAAAAATGAATGTACACGCTGTAATCCAGATCAGCCGCTTTGATGGCTTGCCAGTACAGCGTCAGGAAGATGCGTGCGCCGCGCCCATTTTTCAGGCCGCTGATCTCCCAGCCTGCCAACCGCGCGAAATCGCCGATCTGTACGTTTTGCAGTGGAACGTTGTACTCCGGCTTTTTGAAACGGGTTGCGTTATCGAGGGTGTATACCGAAAAGCGAAAATCGCCATCATCAGTGGTCATCTGCCGCTTAAAGACGTTATCGCGCGTTAGTGAGGCGATGATCTGGTTATAGTTGAATTTGCCATTGATCAGATATAACCGCTGCCCAACAGAACTATCCACGAAGAAATCCACGTCCGCAATCTGATCGAGTCGAGTCGGGTAGCCTGTCGTGCGTATATCATCTGATGGAAAAAAATAAGGTAATCGCAGTTCGCCGGGTGCTTCCACGCGCAATGACCGCGCCGGGTCACGATGCGCTTCCAGATAATCAACCAGTGTCAAGAGCGCCGGATTTGCAACGGCTTGCTTGGTATGATCATTCGGCAACGTGCCGTGCAGTGCCACATCGAGACCACTCAACGCCGCGTACCAACCCGGAAGTGCGGCGATCAGAATCGTGGCGCTGACGATCCCCACCCTAAAGCGCCGCGCAGCCACGATTGGACTCCAGAATCGATCCAGCAGCACGCCCGCCTGAACCGCAAACAATGGCACAATGGCGAAGCTCAGGCGGTAATGATACGAATACGACCAGAACCAGGTCACGAAATAGGGCAGGATGAACGCTCCGATCAGCCAGATTGTCAGACGGGTTTTCTCATGCAGCGTTTGCCACCATACGTATGCACTCCGTATGAACAGTGCCGCGCCCGCCACGATCAACGCATATTCAAGAATCGTCAGGCGATGCGGATGCGGCGTATCAAAGGCCGATGGCAGCGCGCCCGCCAAAATCAGCAGTACACTCGCCACAATCGGAAGCGGCTTGTATCGCCTGCTGATGAGATAAATCGCCAACAGAACAATGATGAGCAGCGGCCAACCCAACTCCTGACCGGATCGCTGCGCTTCATCTTGCCAGTAACCCGCTGGAAGGATGATCGGCGGCAAGCCAAACAGGATATTCCGAACGTACCACATGCTACCCATCGGCAAGAGTGCCAATCCAAAAAGCGGGATCGGCGTGGCAAAAGCTGTTCGCACAAAATTGCCGCCAAACGAACGATGTTCTATCCACCATTTGACGACAATTACGAAACCGATCAACGCCAAACTCTCGATCAGCGCGCCAGAGGTTGGTTTTGTCCAGATCGCCGCGCCCGCCATCACCCCGCCCAGGATCGCATAACGTGCGCTGCGTTCGCGCCAAGCCATGATGAAAAATGCCGCCGCGCCCGTAAAATACAGGGTCACAGGCACTTCCAAATCAGCGTATTGTGCCCAGCCTGCATGATGAGCGTACAAAGCCCAGATCGCCGCGCCAATCAAACCCGCCCGACGCCCGAACAGACGCGCTCCGAGTACATACGTCATAAGGATGCTGCCCAGCCCGAACCAGGGCACAACGGTACGCGCGGCGTGTTCGCTCAGCGCGCCCCAGGCCAGTTGCCCATAGGTGAGCGACAGCGGCACAAGCTGCGGGTAATAACCCATCGTGGGTGGAATTGCACGTCGCAGCATGAAGATTTTCGCGTTGTAGCCATACACCCAGAACTCGTCGTAGTTCTCGTAAGGCCAATACGCCGTATTCCAGAAGCGCAGCAGCACGGCCACGACGATCACGCCAATAAGGGTTAGATCGATCCATGTCAGCGGAAGATGATCAGCTTTGGCGGGTTGTATCGCTCGTTGCCGCAATGCCAGCACCACGCCGATCCCCGCCACGAACACGCTCCCAATTAACACGTTTGCCAGCGTCAAATGGCCGAACGTTGCAATCGGAAACATGACAGTCGTGGTCAAGGCCGGGCCAAGTGCCACTGCTACTGCCAGTACGGTTACGCGCTGACTCCAATCGGCGCGCGGGAGCAATGCCAATGCCCAGGGAATACCGACGCCCCAAAACATCCAGAGCAGCGCGGGCAGCAGTAAAAAAGTGGGTTGCAGCCAATCCGGGATCATGCGCGTTTCACGCGCAGCCGAATTGCAAACGGCACGTAGGCGGCTAACAGGATCGAAATGGGCAGCAGCGGCAGGTAATATCGCTGCCAACCTAGTGGCACAGCCAGTGATGAAGCCAATGCCGCGATCCACCACACGATCAACAAACGCGCCGCCGGATCATGGGCAAACAACGCCTGCCGCCCCAACAGAACCGCGCCGATCCATGTCGCCGCTGTCAACAACATACCCGCCAACGGCGGCCAGCGCCAACCACTGACAGGGGATGCCTCGTACTGCCGAATCGAGTCATCGATCACGCCGTTCCAGGTGGGTGCTTCGTAATATTGGGGCGCGCTCAAAAACGGCTGCGTGATCGTGGCCGTCACGCGCTGCAACGGATTGTTGTACGCCGCTGGATCGCCACGAACCTGAGTCGTCAGTAATTCGGAACGGGCATCCAACGTGGCACGCGCCACCCCAATCGGATCATTCCAATAGGCCGGGTTGAGTGCCAAAAAGGTGAACAGTATCACAAGCGTGATGATCCCCAGATCAGCAAGCACATACCAGCCGCGTACACGCCACAAATTCCAGAACAAACCGATCAGGATTGCGCCCACAACGATCAACCCAGTATGTTTGGCAGCCAATGTCAGCCCGGCGCAAAACCCGACGAACACAAGCGCCGCCGCATCACGAAGCGTAAAACGCTGCGGGGCATCCATCAGGCGTTTGCTCAGCCAGATCGCCGCACCAACGGCCAGGATGCTAAATAAAAACAAGCTGCCTTCCATCATCGCCCGTCGGCCATTTAGCAAAATGACCGGGTGCAGCGCATACAGAATCGCCGCCGGATATGCCATCGGGCGGCCTGCCATTCGCATTGTCAGCAGGAAGATCGCCGCAATGCCCAATGCCGTAAGCAGCGTTGAAGGCAGCCGTGCCAAATTGCGCGCCGCATCATCGGGCACATTACCCCGCGCTGCGTTCCATTCGAGCGGCATTTCCCAGGCGTAAATGCCCGGCAAGCCTGACTCTGATCGGTTATCAAGCAGCCACACAAAGCCGATCAGGTCCTTATTCAACGGCCCGTTGAGCAGCCGTAAATGCTGTTCGGTATCGGGTTGCACAGGCGGCACAAAGCGAATTTGTCCGATGTTCCCGCGCGCCAGATAAAATACATCGCGCGCCATCGACATTTGCATGAACTCGTCCGCATGAATCGGCGTCAGGGGCAGGCCGATAAAAACATAGAGCATCAGCGTCACGACAAATAAACCATCGGCAACGGCGCTGCGTGAATTATTTTGCGTCATCAGGCGACTTGCCTGGGTGAGCGTGTGGTGAAGGCCATCCCGCACAGAAGCGCGACAGGTGCCGCCATTGGCAGGTAATAACGCTGCCAATCCAGCGGCGTCAGGATGTAAACCGTGATGAATGTCAGCGCCGCCCATATGAGGACTATGAACACTGAGCCAGACTGCCACGACCTGAGCGCACGAATCGCGCCAACAATCAGCAGCACGCCGCTGATAACAGTCCAGATCGAACCAGATAGCCCCGCCAAACCTGACGCCTCATAACGAATAACCTGATCGCCGATCCACTCCGGCCAACCCGTTTTGTCCTCAAAATATTGGGGAGCGCCGCTGAGTGATTCGCGTGCTAACGTCACGAGTCGATCTGGCGTGGACGCGAAGCCGCCAAAAGTTTTCACCTGACCGCTCAAAAGTGCCTGACGCGCGGCCAATACGCGCCCCGGCATTCGCAAAGGATCGCTCCACCAGGCCGGGTTCAGAAGGATAAATACGGTAAGTGCCAGAAGTGATGCAACAAAAATGCCCTCACCCCCCAACCCCCTCTCCCGGGGGAGAGGGGGAGTCGGAATATAACGTGATGGTCTGGAAGTCCCTCTCCCCCGGGAGAGGGATTTAGGGTGAGGGCTATTCATCAACACCACGCCGCCAAACACCGCCACGACAACGATCACGCCGGTGTGTTTGCTGGCAACGGTCAGACCTGCCGCCATGCCCAACGCGATAATATGCCCGACGTTCAATCGTTTCCCGGCGGCACGCTGTCCGACGTAAACCAACAGCGCGCCGAACAATAACAACCCACTTTCCATCATCGCCCGGCGACCATTGAGCAGTACCGAGGGTGTCAAAGTATAGATGAGCGCGACAACATAGGCTGTTCGTCGCCCGCCCAGCCGCTGACCGATCACGAAAACGACGGCGGCGCTTAACCCTGTCAGTAGTGCGGACGCCCAACGGCATACGAACAACAATTGATCTGTCGGGACGTGCCCATTCGCCCGGTTGAAGTTCAGGTCTGCGCCCCACAACCATTGATCGTTCAGATCGCTTGCGCCGAATCCGGTGATGCTCCACATGAAACCATACCAATACTTGTTGACCACGCCGTTGATCAGGCGCAGGTCTTGCAATGTCCCGGCTTGTGGATCATCAGTGGGAGGCGGATCGCGGTACAGGAGATGTGCCAGATCGCCGCGCCTAAACAGCGTATCGTAATCGCGGCTCATATAGATGATCGTCGATTCGTCGCCATGAAAAGGGACGAGGAAGCACCCGGACAGGATGAACAGCATCAGTGCGCCAACGTAAAGGGCATCGAGAAAACGACTCATGGCTTGAAGTGTACCCGGCTCAGGCGCGTAAGTGGCAGCCGCATAGCCCACGCTAAGCCTGCATGATCCTCACATCAGGCCAACGTGAGCAGCACTTTGTTTTGCTCGACACGATCCCCTTTGGCGATGTGAACGTGTGCCACTGTGCCAGCGCGCGGCGCTTTGATCTCGTTTTCCATCTTCATTGATTCGAGGACAACCAGCGGATCGCCCGCGTTCACGGTCTGCCCTTCGCTGACAGGCACGGCCACGATCAGGCCGGGCATTGGGGAGCGAACCGAAATTTCGCCCTGCTCGACACCAAACCCCGTTGAAGAACCAGCCAATCGGTGGGCGCGCTCATCGGCAACGGCGACCTCATACAGATCGCCGTGCATCATCACATTCAGCAAACCTTCGCGCTCCTCGACCAACGCTTCAAAGCTGGCGTTATCGACCAGCAGCGAATAGAGCGGCGCTTGCATCGCCTGAAAATCAACCGCCCGATCTTCGCCGTTGATCGTCAGGCGGCCATTCTCGTTAATCTCGATCTCGTAGGTTGTCCCGTTGACCGTCGTCAAATACTTCATAAATCGATCCTAGTTCAGTTCTTGCCGAAAGATCACGCTGGAATTGTTCGGGCTATGGTAGCTTTCGGGCGTGTGACCTTCCCAGAACATGGCGTATTTTTCGTTCAGGCACAATCCGAAGTTGAGCTTCTCGAAAAACTCCGGCGTCGAGGTGACCACCAAAATCTGCCGAATGTTGCGCCCGCGCGCCTCGCTGATGCACACATTCACAAGCTGCGAACCATAATCTTTGCCCCGGCTGTCCTGACGCACGGCTAATGATCGAATTTCCGCGATCTTGGGGCTGTACACTTCCAGACAGACGCAGCCGACGATCTGATCGTCTTCTTCGGCCACCCAGAAACTTCCGAGCAGTTCAATAATATCTTCACGCGAACGGGGCAGCAGCTTATCCAGATTCGCGTCGATCACTGCTTTGATACCGTCAACGTCATTGAGGGTTGCTTTACGTAGCATGGCGTTGTTCTATTTTCCTTCTATCACTTCCAAACGATTGAGGGGTAGCGTCAAAGTTATATCGGAAGATCAACGTCCCTGCAAAAAAGACTGGATCGGCACCCGCCAAAGCATCATCACTAGTGTGCCCAACACGATATATTGACCGTAAGGCAGCGCCGTAAACATCTCATACTTGCCGCGCACGATCAGCCGTACCGCCAAAAATATTATTGCGCCCGCCGCTCCCGCAAACACAGTGATGAACATCGCAAAAATGAACGCCTGCCAACCCAGGATGAATCCGGCCAACGTTGCCAGCATCACATCGCCATAGCCAAACGCCACTTCATCAAGCGATTCGCCACGCGCATTGGCGACAACTACGCTGAACAAAATACCACCCAGATACATCAGGAAAAACAACCCGAAGCCCATCACGCCGCCGATCACGTAATCTGCGAAGGCAACTTGCCCGGTCAGTGCCGAACCGATCAGGGCAAACACACCCGCCGGGATGACCACCACGAACAAAATCAGGCGGTGTTCCAGGTCAATCACCGTGATCAGCAAGAGGATCGCGGCGTTGCCCATCCAGAAAAATGAGCGCAAACTGACCGGGTAGGCCAGCGCGATATACACCAACAGCACGATCAGGGTCACTTCGACCAGTGGATGACGCCAACTCAGCCGCGCGCCGCCCGGCGACTTACGCGGGCCAATTAACCACGCGCCGAGTCCGAGCCATGCCCGCATAGGCCGAACCGCGCCATCCGGGTAACGTGGCGTCGAGAGCGGCACTTCGTTCGGCAAATAATCCGAGAGCCAGTTGATCAGACCACCAAGCAGCAACCCGGCCACTCCCGCAAACACCGCGAAAATAAGATTGCTCATTTACCAATCACTGCGCGACCAACACGACTGTCCCGGCATTCGGGACGCTGGCACACTGATAACCGTTCTCATTGACCGCGCTCAACTGCTGCGGTGAACGCGGCGATTGATTGGCATCCAGGAAAATGAACACGCCCGCCCCTTGCAAACACACCCGAATCGGATTATTGAAGCGCGTCACCGATGATCCGCCGTTGAGCGCGAAAATATCCACCGCTACTAGCACGCCCCGCGAAAGTACCGACGCCACACCGATCTGGTACTTATCGGTGATCAGGCGGCAGTACACTTTTGCGCCAGACGCTGTACCGGACGGCACATCGGCGCGAATTTGCAAATTGGTTGCGCCGCTGAAATCGGCACACAGCGGCATTTGACCGACAGGCGTGAATGTCGCAAAGACAACGGGCGCGGTCAACGAAATGGGCGTGCCATTCCCCGGATTTGGGTTGGCTGGATCGGGTGTTGTGAAGCCGAGGACAAGTTGTGTCGGCGTCGGGAGCAGGGCTT
>JBBSEU010000253.1:0-8810 GCA_038239365.1 Aggregatilineales bacterium | reverse complement strand
CGTCAAATGGTTCAGCCGAGTCAAAGGCTATGGCTTTATCGAACCGGATGGCGGTGAAAAAGATGTTTTTGTTCATTATTCAGCGATTGTTGGCGAAGGCTACCGTAATTTGGAAGAAGGCCAGCGCGTTGAATTTACGATAGAAGATAGCGGCAAAGGCCCACAGGCAGTGCAGGTTCATGCACTGGGCGTTGTAAAGCAGCCTGAAGAACAGTCTGAACAGCAGTAATCTTCTAGCGGTCAGCTCTCAGTGTTCAGCTTCGCTCGTGGTTTATCGGCAATAGCTGGCCTGTAAGCTGATCGCTTACTGTGATAGTTGCTGCGTCATTGCGCCAAAGTGCTGCCCGGTTGTTGCGGGCGGCCCATCCGCCGGAATGAGCGCATACACAACCCCGCCGCTCCCCGTTACCATAAAGCCATGCTCGAAATCCTGCCAGAAGCCATCGAACTGCTGCTCATCATTCAAAGCCCAGCCCAGTCCGTTCCGAATGGCCGGATTGCTGCGCCACGCATAACCAAAGCCGCGTATCGGCTGTTTAGCCCCCGCTGGTGCTGCCAGCGCCGGATCAGACGCCGGGATAGAGTCGTTCCAGGTATCAGCCACCCGCCAGAACGTGTTGCTATTCGCCAATGCGTAGATTTCTTTGGTTTCGCGCCAGAGCATCACCCCATTTTGAAATGATTGAGTGACGAGTTTCAGTCCATAACCCGGCGTCAGTGGGCAGCCCAATCGCGCCGAGGCCGCCCCATTCCGTGCGTAAGCATTCGCAAATTGTGAAACTATTGTTACGTTGCAGGTTCGCGCCGCGCCACTTGCGCCGTTGCCAGCCGTCGGCTGAACGGCAATCGCGGTTCCCTGCGGATTGCTCACAATGGGGGCGGCGCTTGGACGTGTGCCAGGCTTCACAGTCAGGATCACCACACGCGGCCCGCGTGTTGGAAGCCACTGGAACGTGCCATCAACGGGCGTTAATGTTTGTGCGCCCAGGAATACACCCACAATCGGCGTTGGCGTCGCGGTAAACGTTGGTGGCGGCACTGTCAGAGTTGGCAGGCGGCTGTCCAATGTCGCGGTGGCCTGGAGCAAATCGGGCGTTGATGACAGCGGTACGGTTGCCAGCGCCTTTGGCAGCGCATCGAATCCAGTCAGGATCGGACTATCCGGGTTGGGCGGGGGCGTGGCCGTCGCACACCCGACCAGCAGCCCAACAATTCCGATCAGCAGCATTCTGGGCAAAAAGGATAATCTCATAGACCGTGCATCATAGCCAAAGCCGCGATAATCCGCAACCTTGCCGCCGTGCTATACTCCACAATCAAATTTCCGTTCTGAATTTGGAGTCCATTATGCACCTCGATCAAACGCTCCTGCCGCTCAAAGATTATCACAAAGCCAAGCGCCTCATGTGGAATCCACAAGACCTCGATTTTGTACATGATCGCGCCGATTGGGAAGATATGTCCGAGCGCGAACACGACTTGATCCGTGCTGCACTCGGCCTGTTCCTGAACGGCGAACAAGCCGTCACCCACGATTTGACGCCGCTATCATTGGCGCTGCGACGCGAAGGCGGCCATCTTGAAGAAGAAATGTTCCTGACAACGCAGCTTTTCGAGGAAGCCAAGCATGTTGAGTTTTTCGCGGCGGTGCTGGACGCGATTAGCTTGAGCGAAATCGATCTGGTCGCGCTTTCCGGGGCCAGTTACGCCGCTTTATTCAGCGAACTCACGGCTGCGCTGGATGCTCTGCTGATCGCGCCATCCAGCACGGCACAAGCGACGGCGGTGGTCAACTACCACATGATCGTCGAAGGCGTGCTGGCAGAAACAGGCTATTACGGCATTTTCAAGGCGCTGCGGACTCGTGGCCTGATGCCCGGCCTGACGCGCGGTCTTGAACTGGTGCAGCGTGACGAAGCGCGCCATGTTGCGTTTGGGCTGCATCTGCTGTCGCGTTTGATCACGGCTGAACCGGCACTTTGGGCTGTGATCGATCAGCACTTGAACAGGTTGCTACCATTAGCACAGGGCGTCTTTTTGGAGGTGCTAAGCCCCTTCATGCCCGATATTCCGTTTGGCGTTGATCTGAGTGATCTACTCGGTTATGCCAGCAAGCAGTACATGGCACGGCTGAGCGTTTTGGAACGGGCGCGGCAAGGACAACCCATCACCGATCTGGTTTCCTAGCGAATTGATTGTACAGTTGTCAGGCCAAGCACAATCACCAGGGTAAAAATCGCCGCCCACACCGCCCCGCCAACGGACAGGCCAACAACCAGACGGCGCGGCGGCACACCTAACGATATACCCACTAACGCGCCGATCTGCGATCCAGTGGTGATCGGCGCAAGCAGCGACAATCCAATCAACCCGAACCGATCCCAGGCGCGTCGAAGCGGGCTGTTTGGATTACTTGTAACGCCGCCGCCAAATCGTTTGAGAAGCCGTTCGCGCAGCGGCGCACCGATCAACACAACGACGGTTGCGCCAACGGTATAACTGAGCCAGGCCGTGATTCCCACCAGAATTGCGCCTAACCCGAATGCCAGCCCTGTCGTAATCGCTACCCAAAACGAAACCTGTGCAATCCCGAAGACGCTTGCCAGCTTTGCCAACTGAGCCATCAAATCCGTCATAAATCTCCAATTGCCATCATGACCAACCCAACGCTTCGTATCCCATCTTGCCGCATTATCGGCGGCGCGGCATAATCGGCGACGAATTGGAGAGTCATTTTGTCCGATAAAACCGCCATTTTACCCGATCCGGTGATCATTTCGACGCCAGATCGATTAAAGCAATTGACCCGAACCCTTGCCCGTGAAACGTTGATCGCGTTCGACACCGAGTCGAACAGCCTATTCGCCTACAAAGAGCGCGTCTGTCTGATTCAGGTCTCAACGCGCACGGCTGATTATCTGATCGATCCGTTGGCGCTGCCCGATCTCGAACCGCTGCGCTCGATTTTTGCGGATGCGGCGATTGAAAAAGTATTTCATGCCGCCGAATATGATCTGATGTGCATGAAGCGTGATTATGATTTCAGCTTCGCCAACCTGTTTGATACGATGTTCGCGGCGCGTATCGTGGGGCGCAAAGCGTTCGGGCTGGGCGCATTGCTCGAAGAATTTTTCGGCATTCAGGCGGACAAACGATTCCAGCGCGCCGATTGGTCACTGCGCCCGATCCCGCCGGAGCAATTGCGCTACGCCCAACAGGATACGCACTATTTACCGCAAATCCGTGATATATTGCACGCTGAAATCGAGGCCAAAAATCGTTTGCGTGAAGCCGAAGAAGTGTTTGATACCCTGACTCGCGTACCACCCGCCGAGAACAACTTCGATCCCGAAGGCTATTGGCGCATCAACAGCGCACGCGATTTCAGCCGTCGGCAGATGGCGATGCTTCGTGAACTGTATCTATGGCGGGATGATATGGCGCGTCATAAGGATGTGCCGCCCTTCAAGATCATGGGCGATAATACGCTGACGGCGCTCGTGGTGGCCGATCCGCATGGTATGAACGATCTTTGGGATATGCGCGATATTGCGCCGGGACAGGTACGGCGTTTCGGCCACGATCTGTTACAGGCGCTACAGATCGGAGCCAGCGCCGCCCTGCCACGCCCGCCGCAGCGCCCGCCGCGTGTCGAGCCATTGATACAGGCGCGCTATGACGCATTGCATCAATGGCGCAAGGATCGGGCGGCGGAACGCGGCGTCGAAAGTGATATTATCCTGAGCAAGGAATCAATGTGGGCGATGGCGCGCAACCCGCCCACATCATCCGCCGAACTCGATCAGGTGATCGGGCTGGGCACTTTCCGTCGTGAAGAATACGGTGAAGCGTTGATCCGCGTGGTGGCTGAGGCGCGCATCGCCGATGATCAGGCGATTGGTGAAGGTGAAGATGATGCCTGAGCCAAAACTACCACCTGTCTATCATGTTTTTTGTGGTGCGCCAGCTTAAGGCCATGATCGTGAGTACCGGGTTAAACGCGCCATTGGTGACATGCACCGAACCATCCGCGATAAACAGGTTGTCGTGCCCATGCACCCTACCCCATTGATCGACTACCGACGTTTTTGGATCATCCCCCATGCGGCATGTCCCGGCCTGATGCTGGCCGCCCGAAAGCCGTAGTTCAGGTTCGTGCGTCCAGACTTTGATCGCGCCGGATGCGGTTAGCCACTCTTTGGCCCGTTCGTTCATAAACTGAGCGATACGTACCGTTTCGGGGTGGGTGGTACCAGACAACTGCGCTACTCGAATGCCGTACCGATCTCGTACCTGGGCGCTAAGCGTTACACGTCCGTCGGGGTTAGGGATTTCCTGTACCGGGCCGCGTACATCGCTCACGCGGCGGTAATTGTCACGCATGAATTGTTTATTGGCGTGTCCCCACTTTGGCAGATCGGGCGGAAGGGCACGTTTCCAGAAAATAATGGGCAGCACAATTTCGTCGTCCTGGAGCATCCCGCCGCCAATAATGCCGTCGTTATCGTGATTGAACTCACAGGTTGCGATGGAACCGCCGGGGCCAAGACCATCGTAGATTTCTTCCTCGAAAAGCCCTATGCCGCCCGGATAATAATGCCCCTGCAAATGTCGTCCTACCTGATCGTTTTGATTACCAATGCCATGCGGTTCCTGTGGCGTGGCCGAGTTGAGCAGCAGGCGTGCTGTTTCCACTGCTCCGCCGCTTAACACGATCACGTCTGCCGTGAATTCATGTACCAGTCCGGCAGCATCAATCGCGCTGACGCCCGTCACCCGCCCGCTGCTGTCAACGGTCAGGTGGCTAACCATCATTTCCGTTTGTAAGGTGCAGTTGCCGCTTGCCAGGGCGCGCGGGATCATGGTGTTGCGCGTACCGTTTTTCGCCTCGACGGGGCACGCAAAACCCACACAATGCTGGCAATAAATACAGGCCGGACGATCATTATAGGGCACGGAATTGATCAGACGTGGTACGCGCAGGTGCTGCCACCCCAGTTTCTCCAGGCCGCCGCGATGCACAATCGACTTACGAGACAGGGGCAGCGCGGGCATCGGGTAGGGCTTCGCATAGGCAGGCAAATGCGTCATCGTCTGATGATCACCACACACGCCAAGTTCCCACTCAACCTGCTCATAGTAGGGTGCCAGGTCTTCATACGTGATCGGCCAATCGGCCAATGAACTCCCGTCCGGGACACCATAAATGCTTGCCATACGGAAGTCCTGGGGCATAAAACGCCAGGCCATTCCCGCATAGACGCGCGTTCCGCTGCCGAGGGTAGCCGCGTTGTTTTGATAGCCTGCTTCATGTGGCCGGATAATATGCCCCTGATCATCGGTGCGTGGGTTGCCCTCAATATCGGGACCAACATTGTGGCCGTACTCAGAGAGGCGCTGGTTTCGCAAATGATCCCGGCCAATGTCCCCAATACCCAGATCGCGCCCTCGTTCGAGCAGCAGTACTTTTTTACCTGCTTCGGCCAACAGGCCAGCCGCGATCCCACCGCCCGCCCCGGAGCCAACCACTATCGCATCATAGTGAGTCATCCGGTCACCTCAAAGCCAATCATTTTCCAGGCGACAGTGCCGCGATTACCACCATTGCCCGGATCGCTGTAAAAACCTTCTGCACAGTGATGCGTCAACTTCACAAAAAACGCGATGGGATCAACTGACCACGCCGTTTGAACCTGACCCTGTTCAATGTTCGCAAGCAGCAATTCCTGCAAATCGGGCGTGAGATCAGCGAAACTTTTTCCGTAGATCCCTTCGGCCTCAGCCTCGATGGCAAGCAACCCCTGTTGATAAGTTGGCAAAAGGCTTCGTAAATCGCCCTCGAATTGACGCAGCAGATAATTGCCTACGCCGCCATCCCAGCCACCCGGAGCGTCATCTGGCGGGATGATTGTATTAACGACTGCTTCCAAAATTATGAGGTGTTTCTCAGTCAACATAAAAAGTTCGAGTCAAATCCTTTCTGAAAAATCTACCTGCTCAAAAGAATGCTTCACGAATTTTCTAACGCTAATCGAATGGAAAAGGTGCTGCCTTTCCCAACAATGCTTTGCACTTCCAGCGAACCCCCATGCAGATCGATGATCGACCTGGCAATGGACAGACCCAGGCCGGTTCCGCGTGTTGTACCTTCGTTGGCACGGTAAAACGGTTCAAAGATGTGTGGAAGATGCTCAGGCGCGATACCAATCCCCGAATCGGCAATCTGAATCAGGGCTTGATCGTGCCCCGCTGAATGAATGGCTGAAAGCGTTACCGCGATATGACCCCCTTCGGGCGTGTAGTTGATGGCGTTGATCAACAGGTTGACGATAACCTGTGTCAGCCGATTTGCATCAGCACTCACCTTGATCGCGGGTTCACACACGTTCAAATCAAGCACGATCTGTTTGAGATCAGCTTCCATGTGATTAGATTGAACAATCTCTTTGAGCAGGTCTTGCAAAACAATGGACTGCAAATCCAGTGTCAATATACCACGTTCAAAGCGCGTTGTATCCAGCAAATCTTCCAGCAGGAGCATCATACGACTGGCTGCTTTTTCGGCGGCGGTCAGGTGTTCCGACTGGTGCTGTGGCTGACGCTGCATCAAATACAAGCGCGTTTTCAGGCTGGTGAGCGGTGTTCGCAATTCGTGCGAAGCATTGGCGATAAAAGCAGACTTTTGGCTTTCAAGCTGCTTTTCCTGGGTAATATCGCGCGCAACCGTCACTGATCCAACAGCTTGTCCGTTCGCGTTTCGTACCGCCGAAACGGTTAACGCCGCGTCGTAAGCGGTGCCGTCTTTGCGAACCAACCGAACTTCACTGCGCCATGAGGCTTGAAGTTGTGCCGCGAATAGCAGGGTGACCTGCTCCTGCATCTGGCTGAGATCGATAGAACTATGTGCGGCCATCTTCACGATCCCGTCCGGGCGCTCAACCAGTTCATCGGCGGGGTAGCCCGTCAGTTCAACCAGTGCGCGGTTAGCATAGTGAATGATGAATCCTTCGCTGTAAAAGACACCTTCGCCAAGCGCGTCCAGAATCGTGGATAATTGCATTTGCCGCCGTTGTAGTTCGGCAGTACGTTCGGCCACATGCTGCTCAAGTTCGGCGGCTCGTTGCTGGCTCTCCTGGTAAAGCTGAGCATTCTCAATCGCAATTGCCGCCTGACGTGCAAAAATCAGCAGTCGTTCAGCATATACAGTGTTAAAAAAATTGGGAGTTGTGCTATCCACACTGAGGATACCAAACATTTTTTCACGCACCATAATCGGCGCGCTGATGTGTGACTGAATCCAGGCTGATTCGGGCGTTGGAATCCAGTACGGATCATTGCGGGTATTTAATACCAGATGAGGGCGACCTGTCGCGTTTATCTGTCTAAATTTGGGAAGCTCGATGGAAAAGGCAACCTCCTTCAGGGTGGCTGCAATTTCCGGTGGATAGTTGCGGCTGTAGGCCACTCGCGCCATCGCATTCTCAATCAACAGAATACTGGCTGCGTCATGGGGTACTACCGGTTCGATACTTTCAAGGAGGCGTGCCATCACATCATCCAGATTTAGCGTGCTGGTCATGGCGATAATGGTGCTATGAAGCGCCTCGGTCAGGTGGCTTTGTTCGCGGATCGCTGCTTCAGCCTGCACGCGGCGGCTAATATCAATGGCGATGCCAACATAACCCATGTCCATCGTGTCGGCTTGCCCATCTGTTGCCTGCATTCGTGTGACAATCAGATCAACGGGCACATGGGAGCCGTCTTTTCGGACGAAAGTCCACTCACGAAACAATGGCCCGCCCTCTGGCGTCAAATCAGTGAAAAGACTACCTGTAAAAATTTGACGGCCTTGCTGCTTTACGATGGCGCTGCGTCGCTCAACAAGCTCTGAGGCAAGATGCAGGTCATAGGTTGTCATTCGGCCAATAACTTCATCCGCCGTGTAGCCAAGCATTCGCTCCGCGCCTTTGTTAAACACGCGCAGGATGCTATCGGCATCGGCCATGATAATTGCCGCTTCGGATGCAGAGTCCAGGACTGTTTGCAGTTGTGTGCTAACGGTTCGAAGCTGCTCCTGAACCGTTTTGAGTGCTGTAATATCGGTTACAACGCCCAGCACCTGACGCACCGAGCCGTCTGGATCGCGTTTGAAAACGATAAAACGGTTATACACCCAGCGCCAACTCTGGTCACGATGCCGCATTCGGTATTCTGATGCGTATATTTCACCATCTTTGGCGTTACGCATCTGCCGTAAGCGTTCGTTTTCCTGAAGCAAAGCGTCCGGGTGCATCAGCGATGGGATTAACTGTTCACCCATTTTCTGTACTTCATGCGGAGTAAAGCCCAAAATTTGAGTGAGCGCCGAATTGGCATAGATGTTGCGCTGATCGACCAAATCATAAATGAAGATCAGATCAGGACTCGCCTCAGTAATGCGAGCGGCGAATTGCTGGCTGCTTTGGAAGCCTGGATACCTAAGGCTTACGGCCTGCAACCATCGGGTCAGAATGATGCCGATGAAAATACCGGCTGCAATTAGCAGTACCGATCCGCTTATTGAGTCGCTCATAAAGTTCGCCCTGGGCCATATGCTGGCAATTGTACTACCATGAATTTTCGATGAGGCGAGGATTTTTATTGGGAGAATTGTATCGTGTTTATAGGAATAGACGTTACGCAGTTGGGGTAGGGGCGATAAAATAGAGGGCATGAACAAAGCCAAATGCGATGAACAAGACTATATTCACTTTCTGGTAGCCGCGCAAAAGGTGTTCAGCAGCGTAGAAGCAGCAGCGACACACCCAGAT
>JBBSEU010000252.1:0-8844 GCA_038239365.1 Aggregatilineales bacterium | reverse complement strand
CTGCGTCGTGTTGCCATGCCTCCAGTTTACCTTGTTGGCTGACTTTCGACTACTGGCTTAGACGGCATCGCAGATTTCAGGCCGTCTTTTGTCGCCCTCTAGGCATCTTTGTAATCTCAAATACCACCGAGAATAATCCTCGGTACGGATGCAGTCCCTCTCCCACGGGTGAGGGACTTGTAGAACAGACACACCGGTTTTCTCCCCTTCTCCACGGGAGAAGGGGCTGGGGGGCTATCTTATTCAGCACGCGGCGCGCAGTGCAGCGGCCAACTTGTGCACGGCGTCCGCGCCGTCCCGCTGGAACGCCCGCGTCAGGGCACTGCCGACGATGACGCCGTCCGCCCATTGTCCGATAGCGTGCGCCTGTTCGGGCGTGCTGACGCCAAACCCGACGGCCAACGGCGTATCCGTCGCTGATCGCACACGTTTGATGTATGTTTCCAGATCGGTGGGCAGCGCATCGCGTGCGCCTGTGATCCCTGTCACCGGGACGAGATAGATGAAGCCGCGTGCTTTTTCGGCAGCCAACTTGATCCGTTCGGAGTTGCTGGTGGGCGCTAAAAACGAGATCAACGCCATGCCGCGCGCATCGCATGTTTTCAGAAACTCGTCGGCTTCATCAGGTGGCAAGTCCGGCACGATGAAACCGTCCGCGCCCGCTGCTGCCGCATCTGCCGTATATCGATCCAACCCGTAAGCCAGCAGCGGATTGACGTAACTCATCACCAGGAAGGGCACTGTCGCGCCGCCATCACGTAAGGTTTTGATCGCGCCAATGCAATCAGTGAGTGTCGTACCGTTTTCGAGTGCCTTTTGTGCGGCCATCTGATTCACCACACCGTCGGCTAACGGATCGGAGAACGGGATACCGATCTCAATGGCATCTGCCCCGGCATCGATCAACGCCTGGATCATCTTAATCGAGGATGGCAGATCGGGGTAGCCAAGCATCCACCAGGGCATGAAAGTCGCTCGGTGATCGGCTTTGGCCGCCGCGAAGGTCTGTTGAATGGCGCTGAGGCCGTGCGTAATCGTTTGTTTGTTGGTCATGGTTTTAGCAAACCTCTGATGTGATTGAAATTTATTACGTCGATATGTAGGTCTAGTAAATACTGAGATAGCCGATAATCCTCAGTAAGGATCAAGTGTTTACCTTTCGCCGCTTGTATTAAACTGGCATCTGTGATGCCAAATCGTTTGAATTCAGGTGTTCGTGCCAGCAAATTGCTGGGGATATACAACTCACTAAACGAGTCAATACCAGAAGCGAATTTGTCGAAAAACTGCGATTTGATGAGCTCACCTAATTGCCCGGACAAATTACTGACTTCGGTCAGAATGTTGGGTGTGGTAATCCATATTTTGAATTGATCAAGAACACCTACCAAACGATCAAAATCGTCAGTCGTGAACTGATCAGTGCGCTTAAATCTCCCAATCAGTTCACGGTTTAGAGAACCCACGAAAAAGAGTAGAAGCAGGTTCGTATCGACTAAAATCCCAGAGCGCCGATATTTCTTCAATAGCCTTGGTGTGTAATCGGCCATATGAATTTAGGACACTGGTGCCGTTTCCGTCGAGCGAATCTTCATTGATTGAACTTCGCCACTCGTGGCATTGATTTTCAGGATTTTATAGTCTCGTGTCGGCGGTTGATTTACAATTTCGCTCAGCTTGCTCTTTCGACGTTTTGTAGACCGCTCAAAGCTGAGAGTGATTAGCCAATGTGCGCCATCTTCCGCTCTTTCTGTTTCTTCAAGGCGCATGTCATTTAACTGTTGCGGCTCGTATAGCTCCTTCACATAGTTTGCTGCAAACTGTACGGCTTGCTTTACATCAATCATTTTCCCTCTCCCATCGCCTTCAGCACCGTATCCAGGTCCTTATCGCCACGCCCCGACAAATTGACCAGCATGATCGAGTCTTTGGGCATGGTCGGCGCGCGGCGCATTGCTTCTGCAATAGCGTGCGAACTTTCCAGTGCGGGGATGATTCCCTCGAAGCGGCAAAGTGTGTGAAAGCCTTCGAGCGCCTCAGCATCGGTAGCGAAGGTGTATTCGGCGCGGCCAATATCGCGCAAATGACTGTGTTCCGGGCCGACGCTGGCGTAATCCAGGCCCGCCGAAATGCTGTGCGTGTTCACGATCTGACCATTCGCGTCCTGCATCACGTAGGACTTGGTGCCTTGCAAGACACCTGGCCGCCCAATTTTCGGATCACCGAAGCGTGCCGCGTGCTGACCGCTCTCCATGCCGTGACCGCCTGCTTCCACGCCGATCAGCTTCACGGACTCATCGTTCAGGAAAGCATCGAACAAGCCAATCGCGTTGCTGCCGCCGCCCACGCACGCCACCGCCACATCGGGCAGCCGTCCGGTACGTTCGATGATTTGCTGCCGTGCCTCACGCCCTATCACCGATTGAAAGTCGCGTACCATCATTGGGTAAGGGTGTGGCCCCAGCGCCGATCCCAACAAATAGTAGGTATCGCGCACGTTCGTTACCCAATCGCGCAGGGCTTCGTTGATCGCGTCCTTGAGCGTTTTCGTGCCATTCTCTACCGGGCAGACTTCCGCGCCAAGCAGCCGCATCCGAAAGACGTTCGGCTGCTGACGTGCCATATCGACGCTGCCCATATAGACATGACAATCCAAACCGAGCAGCGCACAAACCGTCGCCGATGCCACGCCATGCTGACCCGCGCCCGTCTCGGCAATGACGCGCTGTTTGCCCATACGCTTTGCCAGCAATGCCTGACCCAGCGCATTATTGATCTTGTGCGCGCCGCTGTGTGCCAGGTCTTCGCGTTTCAGGTAGATTTGCGCGCCGCCCAGGTGCTCACTGAGGCGCTTGGCATGAGAGAGTGCCGTTGGACGCCCGGTGAAGGTGCGGTGCAGATCGGCTAATTCCTTCTGGAAATCAGCATCGTTCCGCATTTTGAGATATTCGGCGGTCAGTTCATCAAGTGCCGGGATCAGGGTTTCGGGGACGAAACGCCCGCCGTATTCGCCAAAGTAACCGCGCGCGTTGGGCAATGCCACATCGCCAAGCTGATCGGTGGGCGCGCTGACCGTGTTGAACGTTATTTCAGCCATGTTTCCTCATCAAATTCGAGTTAGCTTCCGATAAAGGTGATTATCAGGAGTAATCGAGGATCACAGCCTGTAATCTGTAGTGAAAATCAATCGTCAGAGATTGCTAGCGTTCCACGGCGCGGTCTGTTTCGCGTACCGCCTGGATGAATGCCCGCACTTTGCCATGATCTTTCTTGCCGGGAGTCGCTTCGACGCCGCTGGAGACATCGACTGCCCAGGGCTGCACGGCGCGGATCACCTCGGCCACTGTGTCGGGCGTCAGGCCACCCGCCAGCATCAGTCGGCGCGTGTATTTTTGCGCTTCAAGCGCAATGGCGCGACTCATTTGCTGACCGGTGCCGCCTTTCAATTCCGGGTGATAGGTATCGATTAGCAGTTCCGGGCTATCCAGTCGTGCCGTCAAACCATCGACGCCAGTATATGCCGCCGTGATGCCCTTGACCTGTTCTACACTTTCCGGGCGAATCGCTTTGTACGCGCCGCGTATCGAGCGAACCATCTCCGGCGACTCATCACCATGCAGTTGAATGAATGTCAGGCGCGTTTGCTGGCGAATCGACGCGATCCGTTCCGCCGATTCGTTAATGAACACGCCAACGGTTTGCACACCCGGCGGCAAAGCATCACTGATCGCTTTTACGTCGTCCTGTGTCACGGCGCGCGGACTTTTCTCGTAAAAGATGAAGCCCAGATAATCCGCGCCCGCTTCGGCGGCCACCAACGCATCGTCCCGATTCGTCAATCCGCAAATTTTGATGTAGGTCATCGACGTACTCCTGCCAGTTCACATACTTTGGCCGCCCGGTCTGCGGCCACGATCAACGACTCGCCCACCAGCACGGCACGCGCGCCCGCTTCGGCCATCGCGGCAACATCGGCGGCACTGTGGATGCCACTTTCGGAGACGAGTGTCACTTCGGGCGGAACGTGTCGCGCCAATCGCTGCGTCGTCCCCAGATCAGTTTTGAAGGTTCGTAAGTCACGATTATTGATCCCGATTAGCTGCGGTGAAAGTTTCAAAGCGCGTTCGACTTCTGATTCATCGTGGACTTCGAGCAAAGCCGTCAAGTCCGCCGCCGTTACCATCGCGTACAAATCAGCCAGCAGCACATCATCTAAGACCCCAACGATCAGCAGCACCGCATCCGCGCCCGCCGCCCGCGCCTCTTTGATCTGAAATTCGTCAATGACGAAATCTTTCCGCAAGATTGGCAACTCAACCGCCGCGCGAACAGCCCTTAGATCGTTTAGACTCCCCTGGAAAAATTTCTGATCAGTCAAGACCGAGAGCGCCGCCGCGCCGTTCGCCGCGTAAACAGTTGCCAGCCCCACCGGATCAAACGGATCGATCAGCACGCCTTTTGAGGGCGAAGCGTGCTTGACTTCTGCGATCAAGGCGACGGTTTCGCGCTGCAAGGCGGCTGTAAAATTGCGCGGCACGCCGGGATATGGCGTCAGATCGGGCGCGGCGTGTTTGTGATCCTCAACTTCGATCAGGGTGTTGGCAATGATCTTATCCAGATAAGTCCCGGTGCTGGTCAGGATTCCGGCGGTCATTGCGCCACCGCGACTTTGTTGGTATAAGCGATCAACGCATCAAGTTTGCCGAGTGCCGAACCGCTCTCCAGACTCCCAACGGCAAATTTGATCCCGTCGTGCAGGTTGTTTACCGCGCCGCCGACTACCATCCCTGCCGCTGCATTCAGGATCACCACGTCGCGCCGTGCGCCTTTGATCGTGCCGTCCAGAATGCCGCGCGTGATACCTGCATTCGTGGCCGGATCGCCTCCTACCAGATCGGAAGTATTGGCGCTCTCAAAACCGAGTTCGCGCGGATCGAGTGTGTAGGTTCGTACCTGACCGTCACGTAGTTCGCTGACACGGTTTGGACCCGTCGTGGTCAGTTCATCAAGACCGCCGTCGCCATGCACCACGAAAGCCGCTTCACCGCCCAACTGACACAAAACCATCGCCAGTGGTTCGGTCAGTTCCGGCGCATAGACACCCATCAACTGACGACGTGCCCCGGCGGGATTGGTGAGCGGTCCCAACAAATTGAACAATGTACGAACGGCCAATTCACGACGGGGGCCAATGGCGTGCTTCATGGCCGGGTGAAAGGCGGGCGCAAACAGAAATCCGATTCCTATTTCATCGATACACTGGCCGACCTGCTCCGGTGTTAGGCTCAGGTTCACACCCAGCGCGCCCAACACATCTGCCGAACCGCTCTTGCTGCTGACTGAACGATTGCCATGTTTGGCGACGGGCACACCAGCCCCCGCCACAACGAAAGCAACGGTTGTCGAGATGTTGAATGTGCCCGCTCCGTCGCCGCCCGTGCCGCAGGTATCGATCAGTCCGGCAACATTCACAGGCGGGTGATTGGCCGCGCGCCGCATCGAACGCGCGCTCCCGGTGATCTCATCTACGGTTTCGCTTTTGAGACGTAGCCCCATCAGGTAGCCGCCGATCTGGGCAGATGTCGCCGCGCCCGTCATAATCTCATCCATCGCGGCTTCGGCCTCCTCTTCGGTCAGGTCTAGCCGCCGCGAAATTTTGTTGATCGCATGTGCAATACCCATCGTAAATTACTCCTGTGCCGATTGCGCGGCGGGTTCTTCTGGAAAAATGCTCGAAACGGGAATAGCTAAGTCGGGCAGCACATCGCCGCCGTCAAGCGTACCTGTGAATGGCACATCATAGGCGGTTCCGTCGGGTCGGCGGACAGTGACCTTTTTCATATCTGGATAGACCAGCCAAACGAGTCGCGTGCCTGCTGAAAAGAAAAGTGCGATCTTTTGTTCCATCTCTGTTGCCGTGTTGCTTGGCGAAATGATCTCAACCGCCAGATCAGGGGCAAAAGGGACAAATTTTTTGCGATCTGTAATCAGTTTTACCTTCGCGCTGCTGATAAACGCTATATCAGGAACCCGCAGTGTATCCTTCGCCAGTTCGGAATGCACTTCGCTGTAAACCTTGCCGAGCTTTTTTGGAACAACGAAGGCCAAAAGCTGAGCGCCAAGCATCATTTGTATTTCACCATGCTCTAAGCCCGGCATTGGTACATCCACCGCTTCTCCATTGATAAGTTCATAGTTGGGACGTACTCCATCAATGACTTCATCGAAGTGATCGCCATACAATCGCCAAAATTCGTCAACTGTCAGCAGTTTGGTTTGAACGCTCATAACCTGTTCTCCAAAAAGTTTTGCAGGATTTGCGGGCCATAAGTCGTGAGAATGCTTTCCGGGTGAAACTGCACGCCCACCACTGGATGTTCAACATGACGCAGCGCCATCACTTCACCATCAATGGTGCGCGCCGTGACCTTCAACATCGAGGGGAATGGCTCAGCGACGATGAGACTGTGATAGCGTGTTGCTTCAAATGGATCGGGAACGTTCGTAAATAGCGGATCGCCGTTATGCGTGACCATTGAGGTTTTGCCATGCATCAATTTGGGTGCGCGGATGATCTGGCCGCCGTAAGCCTGACCGATGCACTGATGGCCCAAACATACGCCCAAAATCGGAGTATGCGCGCCAAGCTGACGGATCACATCGAGCGACACGCCGCCATCATCGGGATCGCCGGGGCCGGGTGACACAACAATATGCGACGGGTGCAAGCCCGCGATCTCATCAATCGTCGTCTGATCATTGCGGAACACACACAACTCCGCACCCAATTTGCCGAATGCCTGTACTAGATTATAGGTGAAGCTGTCGTAATTATCGATAACGATGATCATTTCTCTCTCCTTTAGCTATCAGCTATCAGCTATCAGCAATTAGCTATCAGCCAAACAATCAACCCGCATGGCTGACCGCTGATAGCTGACTGCTGACCGCTCAGATTAAAACATGCTCGGCGTTATGAATGGCGGTGGCGACAGCGCGCGCCTTGTTGAGTGTCTCCTCGAACTCGGTATCGGGGTCACTGTCGGCGACGAGTCCAGCGCCCGCCTGCAAATGCAACATTTTGCCACGCAATAAAACAGTGCGGATTGTGATGCACATATCCATCCCGCCGCCGTAACTAAAGTAGCCAACTGCACCGCCATACACTCCACGTCGTGTGCCTTCGAGTTCCTCAATAATCTCCATGGCGCGGATTTTGGGTGCGCCGCTCAACGTGCCCGCCGGGAACGTCGCACGGATCAGGCTGAACGCATCCATATCGCGCCGAAGCTGCCCCTGTACATGGCTGACGATGTGCATTACATGTGAATAGCGTTCGATGATCATCATTTCCGGCACATTCACCGAACCATAATCGCATACACGTCCCAAATCGTTGCGTCCCAGGTCAACCAGCATGACGTGTTCGGCACGCTCTTTCGGATCGGCCATGAGTTCGGCGGCCAATGCTTCGTCTTCGGCGTGAGTCGCGCCGCGCTTGCGTGTCCCGGCTAGTGGTCGCACCGTCGCTACATTGCTATCGGCGTCATAACGGACAAGCATTTCGGGTGATGCGCCGATTAAGTGGATGCTGTCTGCCGGATCGTCGGCGGGATAGCTCAGGTAAAACATATAGGGCGAGGGGTTGAGCATTCGCAGCGCGCGGTAAATGGAGAACGGATCGGCGGTCGTTTCGCGGCTGAAACGCTGCGAGAACACGATCTGAAAGGCATCCCCGGCAGCGATGTATTCCTTTGCCCGGAGTACGCCTTTGACGTATTCATCGCGCGTCATGTTCGATTTGAGATCGTCATCCGTCGGCGGGATCGCTTCGGGTGTTGAGGGCAGCGGCGAACGCAGCCGTGCCACAATCGATTCGATGCGCTGAATCGCGGCGTCATAGGCGGCTTCTGGATCACCTTCGTTGTGTGCATTGGAGAGAATCAGCAGTTGGTGTTTGACGTGATCGAACATGACCAGCGTATCGGCCAGCATGAACGCGGCATCGGGCAGATTCAATTCGTCAATAGCTGTGTCTGGCAGCCGCTCGAAGGATCGCACGATGTCATAGGCGAAATAGCCCACCGCCCCGCCGATGAAACGCGGTAGTTTGGGCAGCGGCACGGGCGTATAGCGATCCATCGCGGCCTTGATGATATGCAGCGCGTCTATCCCGTCGTCCAGTTGAGTGATCGTCGTGTCGCCGCTGTGTTGTTCGGTCACAGTGCGGTCTTTGACAGTGAGGATCGTCGCCGGATTCACGCCCAGAAATGAGTAGCGCCCGATCTGCTCTCCACCCTCGACGGATTCGAGCAGGAAGGCCGCTTCGCCCGCCTGAGAGAGCTTCATGAATACCGAAACAGGCGTTTCCAGATCGGCGGGATACGTGCGATAAACGGGAACAAGATTGCCGCGCTTGAACAGTGCCGTCACTTCACCGAGCGAAGGCGCGTACAGGGCGGTTTGAGGGATGGCTAGCGTTGTCATGGTCATCTCCTAAATTCGGGTAACGAGCAAACAAAAACCCCTCTCCCTTGCTGGGACGAGAGGGGTCTCCCGTGGTGCCACCCAATTTAGGCCAGAAAAACAAAATCCCCGCATGTGATGCAAAGGGATTGCCAGCCTCACTTATTCGCAGGTACGGCGCGGAGCAAACTCGTGGCGCGTATACCTTCTGCCCTGATAACGGTGGCGACTCCGGCGAGAGCTACTACTCACGGTTTGGAAGCGTGGGTTTGCCCTGGCGACTCATCGGCCCATTCGACATCTGCGCGTGTACCGCCTTCGCAGCCAGTGGCGGCTCTCTGAACATCGCTGGATGTGTACTAACCCGACTCAACGTCT
>JBBSEU010000251.1:0-8940 GCA_038239365.1 Aggregatilineales bacterium | reverse complement strand
TTACCGACACTGACCCTAACGCCATCGGTAACGATCTCACCGCCGCCAACATTGACCTTGACGCCGTCGCTCACCAATACGCCGCTACCGACACTGACGCCGATTCCGCTGCCCACTCAAACTCCAGTGCCTTCCCTAACCAATACGCTGCTGCCAACGATCACGCCGTCGCCGTTCCCGATCACAGCCACACCATTTCCGACACTGACGCCAACCAGTACGCTAACGGTGACAGTTGCACCGAGTTTGACTCTTGTTCCATCACGCACGCTGACACAAACGCTGCTACCCACACAACCCCCTGTTGTTCAGCCTTCGCAATTGCCAACGCGCACCGTGATCGCGTTGCAACCAACGACTGTACCCGTTGTCATTCCGACATTGGTATCTTCACCGACGGTACGTACACCGCCGCCCACCTTCCGGCCACCACCCGCCGCGACGATAGGCTCAGGCAGCACGCGCGCTGCCTCAGTGCCAACGGCGATCCCGATTATTGGCGGAATCCCGGCAACCGTTACAGCCATCAGCGGTACGCGCGCTCCCACCGCTGCCTTTTTCGTGACCGGGACAAGTGGCCCGGTGATTCAACGCGGCGGCGGTATTTACGTAGTGCCCACGCCACCCGCCGGGATCGGCTCGTATGCCGTCAACCCACAAACGGGGCAGGTGGCCGTGATCGATACGACAGGTTATCTGTATATCGGCACACAGCCGTTTATCCTTTCGCCGATGTCTCAATTCGGCCTAGGCAATTTCAAAGTGCGGCGCGTGGCCTGGTCGCCGGATGGTCGCTTGCTGGCTTTCAATGTCGAACGCCCCGATGCACGGGATGGCCGCTTCAGCTTTCTGGAAACGATTGATGATGGTATTTGGGTATACGATCCAGCGGCGAACCAGACACGGCAGGTCTTCCGCAATGGCTACCCCAAAACTTCCCCAGTGATCAATATTGTGAACTATTTTGTGTGGGGCAATGACAGTCTGTCGCTGTTTTTGTACCTTTCGCCGGAAAGCCACGATCCCCTGCTGGTCATCAACAGCGGCATCAACCTCAATCAGCACTAACTTTGTTTCTCTTGATCGCCCATTTGGAAATTTAGCCCCTCTCCCGAAGGAGAGGGGTTGGGGTGAGTGCGGTGATTATCTGTAATTAAATCACTCAGAATTTTGGTGCATGTTGCACATCTCAAGAGAATATCGAGATAGACCTAAAGAGAATGTAAAGATCGCCCAAAAAATATAAGCGATTTTAGTTCAAAATATCCGTAGAAGCACTCCTCGGCATTTTCTAAGATTGTGCCCATCTAAACGAATATGGGTTAGGCAGAATATCCGGGGGAGTCATGTTCAAGAACTTACGTACAGTCCCACAGCGCCTTGCTACCAGCGCACGTAACCCAATCGTGCGCCGAAACGTCGCCATCCTGATGGCGGGCAAGATGATTGGTCTGGCAATTGTGCTGCTGATGATGACCACTTTCGTCCCGCAGCTAACACACGCCCAAACCACTGATCCTGCACCGCACATGCCGACAGTCAATGCGGTGAATACCGTCTGGACGCTCATTGCAGCGTTCCTGGTGTTTGCCATGCAGGTTGGTTTCGTAATGCTCGAATCGGGTTTCGCGCGTTCGCGTGAAGCGGTCAACATCCTTGTCGAAGGTATTGCTGATACGTGCATCTGCGGTATCACCTTTTGGGCATGGGGTTTCGCGTTCATGTTCATGCCCGGTAACGGCTTGATCGGCACGACGGGCTTTTTCCTGAATGGCTTGGAGTCGCAGACTTATCTGGCAACGGGCGTCCCAGTGCTGGCCTTCTGGGTCTTCCAATTCGCGTTTGCCGATACCTGCTCGACGATTACATCGGGCGCGATGGTTGGCCGAACGGGTTTCATCGGCGATCTGTTGTACAGCGTCGGTGTCACTGGTTTTATCTACCCGATACTGGGACACTGGGCTTGGGGTCCCGATGGCTGGCTGGCGACGATGCAACCGCTCGGCTTCCACGACTTCGCGGGTTCCACGGTAGTTCACACCATCGGCGGCGCAATCTCGTTGGTTGGCGCAATCGTGCTGGGTCCGCGTCTGGGACGTATCTTCAAGCGTGATGGCGGCGGTCCCTGGCCGGCTCACGACTTGATTATCGGTGCCGTCGGAGGTTTGATCCTGTGGTTCGGTTGGTACGGCTTCAATCCAGGCAGCACGCTTTCGGCGCTGGATGGCAATGGTATTGGCCGCGTCTCATTCAATACGACGCTGGCAGCTTGCTCTGCGGGTCTTGCCACGCTGTTTTACCATTATGTACGCTCCAAAAAATGGGACCTCGGTCTGACGGTCAACGGCTTTTTGGCTGGTTTGGTGGCGATCACCTGTCCCTGCTACTGGGTTGATCCGGTGGGTGCCTTCTTCATTGGAGCGGTGGCCGGGGTGGTGGTGATCTGGGGCATTGATGCGTTGGAATACTTCCGCATCGACGATCCGATTGGTGCAGTACCTGTTCACATGGTTGCGGGCATCTGGGGAACGCTATCCCTGGGTTTGTTCGCAGCGGGTAAATACGGACTGCCGACACCCATAGGCTCGGATACCAGTGCTGTCCTGAGTGGATTGTTATACGGCGGCGGCGCACAAGTCTTGATCGCGCAGGCTATCGGCAGTGCAGCTATCACCGCCGGGACGATTGTTGTCACCTTTGTGCTGATGTATGCCGTCAAAGCCACGGGAACGCTCCGCCTCTCTGCGGCGGGCGAGATCGAGGGAATGGACAAGCACGAACACGGCGCAATGGCCTACCCGGAGTACGTTTACAACGGGAACGACGGTACGCCCAAATCACTCGATGATCTTAAGCGCGGCCCGGCTATCCCACGTGGAGCGCCCGCTGTCGGGGACTAAGCTCTTTCATATCGTTTTTCGCATGTTCACTAACCAAACGGCAGTACCTCCTGTGGATACTGCCGTTTTTTATTTTTCAGACTTAATAAAATTTAGGTATTTGATAAAATTCGGCAAATAGACAATATATATACTAAAACATTTTTGGTTGTGTCATATGCACAAAAAGAAGTATTTTTGTATAAAATGCCGAAGAATCACACACAAATTTAGAGCAAATTCACTGTAGAACCCAACTGAGCCATTTTCTACTATGTAAACATGCACGAAGAAATTGGGTCGAACTGTATCAGGAGGGACATATGGCTGAGCAAAGTGTTGGGCAAAGTGCCCCAGCGGTCAAGAAAACACTCGGATTGACGGGCGTCACCGTCAACGCGATGGCGCTCATTGCACCAGGCGCGTTTCTCTGGATCACCTATCAATTGCAGGCAGCCAACGTCGATGCGACTGGCACCAGTACCGCGCTCGATATGTGGACGGGTATTGTGGCGGCGTTGGTCGTCGCGTTCCTGACGGCGTTCGCTTTTGCAGAATTGGCCCGTAAGTACCCGGACGCGGGCAGCGGCAGTGCCTATTATTTTGCCGAAAAGGCGTTCGTTGATCGTGAGGAGGCGCATCACCAGCGGTGGGCACGCCTTGCCAAGTTCATCACAGGTTGGGCGGCACACTTGTTTTACTGGGTCTATCCAGGTGTGATGGTCGCTTTCATGGCGACTTTGGTGGTATATATCATCGGCGCGCTTAGCCCCACAACAGTGGTCAGTGTGCCCGCCCAAATTGTAATCGCGTGCGTCTTTTCGGGGCTGGTCGGGCTGATTGCCGTGCGCGGTATCAGCGGTTCGACGAACGTCAGCATCATCATCAATATCATTCAGCTAACGGCGCTGGTCGTATTCAGCATCATGGCGATCCTGTTCCGCATCAATAATCCATTGGGCATTGCGCCGACAGAATGGTATCACCCGCAAGCGTCGTCGATCATTTTGCCGCACAATTTCGCGGGAATGCTCTTTCAATCGACGATTGCGATCTTGATTTTGGTTGGTTTCGAGTCGTCTACGGCGTTAGCGGCGGAATCCAAGAACCCAAAGCGTGATATTCCACGTGGCGTGATTTTGTCGCTGGTCATTCAGGGTTTGTTCGCCTATCTGTTTGAATACTTCGCAGCCAATTATGCACTGAGTGAAAAGCTGGTCTACACGGCGGCAGATGGCACTAAACTGACCGGCATCGCGGCGGCGGGCGCATCGGGCGCACCGATTGGCGATCTGGCAATTTTGATCGGAGACTCAATGCTCGGTAAGGGCAACGGCTTCATCCTGATGATCATTCTGGCGATCACGGTAGCCATTGCGATCCTGGGCACGACGCTGGCAGCCATGAATACGGGCGTCCGCATCAGCTTTGCGATGGCACAGGACAACGAAATGCCCGAAATCATGGGGCTGCTGCATGGCCGTTTTGCAACGCCTTACGCGGGCGTGGTGATCATGGTAATCGTTTCGGCGATTATCGGTGCGCTGGGTGTGGCAGGCGGCGCGGTAGCTTTGACTGGAATTACGCTGGCTTCCAACCTGGGTACGTTCGTGCTATATGCGATGATCTGCGGCGTTACAGTTGTGGCCTTTATGGGTAAAATGGACTTCAATGCCTTCCGCCACCTAGTGATTCCGGTTTTGGGATTGATCGTGAACATTATTATGGTGCTGGCGATCTTCGTTATCGGTTTGCAAACGGGCGGTGTGACAACCGATGCAACAAAGTTGGCACTCGAAATTGCCGGAGCGTGGCTGCTCATGAGTGTGATCTACTTCGTCGTTTCGAGTCGGCAGCGCGGTGTACATATCGTGCCCCCGATGGCGAAAGCGGCAGGCGCGGGAGACTGACCTCACTTCCTCGTCTAATTGTTTCACGGTGTTGAAATGCCGTGCTATAGCTGCGAATTGAATGGTAAGTATTGCCCGGCAATTTATTGCCGGGTATTGTTTTGAAGAGCCTCATCACTGGGAAACAGGCTCGTGACGAAGGGACGGAATGGAAACTCTGGAGATTGAGGCGTTTGGGTTGAGCGAAACCGGACAGGTACGCGCCGATAATCAGGATGCGCTGCATTCCTATGCGGCCAGCGAGTCGCCGGGTTTTCTGTACGCAGTGGCCGATGGCATGGGCGGCTATGAACATGGCGGGCTTGCTAGTGCGGGCGCGCTCGAAACGTTTGTCGGCAGTGTGAGCGCAGTCTCCAACAAGCCGAATAGTGACATTCCGCAGGCGATGAAAAAAGGCGTTCAGGACGCTAATTTGCGCGTCTATCAGGAGTCGGTGCGGCTTAAGGCGCGAATGGGCACGACGCTTACGGGCGTTTATCTGGACGGCGCAACGATGCACATTGCTCATGTTGGCGACAGCCGCGCGTACCTGATCCGAAATGGCGCGGCAAGCTGCCTGACAAACGATCATACGGGTGTTGGTGAAATGGTGCGGGCGCGCGTGCTTTCGCCGGATAAAGTGCGCGGCCATGCTCAGCGATCCGTGCTGAATCGGTGTTTGGGGATGGAATTGTTCATTCAGGCGGATATGTCGCGCACAACGCTCCAATCGGGCGATGTGATCATGCTGTGCAGCGATGGGTTGTGGTCGTCTATTGAAGATGATGAGATCGCGGCGATTGTGAGCCGGGAAAGCGATCCGCAAACGATCACACAGCAGTTGATTCAGGCGGCGCTTGACCATGAGAGCGACGATAATATTTCGGCGTGGACGATTTGTGCGCGGCAAGTGCCCACTGCGGCACCGGAAAAGCGGCGCAATTGGGGTTTGCCGGGTTTGCTACGGGGGCGATTGAACGCAAACTCTTAGTGTGGCTAAGTCACCTGCAAAGCAGGTGATGCAAGTGTATGAGGCTGGCTAGCAAACGTAATTCAAGATGTTTGCAAACGTCAAGTAAACTGGAATAAATTAGATCAGCAAGTTCATTTTTGATGAATTTTTGATTGCGAAGGCAGGAATCCGCGTCTATAATGCTCAATATGCTAAATTTTCAAGTCGGTGACCAGTTCGATCATTATCAAATCCAGTCGCACATGGCGCAAGGCGGCATGAGCAACATCTATCGTGCTACCGATCTGCTGAACGGTCAGGATGTCGTCTTGAAGATTCCCGATAAGATGATGATCGGTGATCCGGGACAGTTCGAGCGATTTCAACGCGAATTGGAAGTGATGAATACGCTGCATCACCCGGCTATTCAGCATGGGTTGGCAAGCGGCACGTACAATCGCACGCCGTATCTGGTCACGGAACTGGTTGTTGGCAAGTCGCTGCGTGATCTGATTCAGGAAAAAGGCATGTTTCCGCCTGCCGAAGCGATCCCGCTGATTCGCAAAATCGCAGAGGGGATGGCCTACTGCCACGAGAACGAAGTGATCCACCGCGATTTGAAACCAGAAAACATCCTGATTAAAGCGGATGGACAACCTGTGATTCTGGACTTTGGAATCGCACTGACCAAAAACGCGCGACGGGTAACTTACGCCAATTTGACGGGCGCGGCGGGTACACCGGATTACATGGCACCGGAACAGATCGAAGGACAGCGCGGCGACGAACGCACCGATTTGTACGCGATTGGTACGATGCTGTACGAACTGCTGGCTGGTGAACCACCCTTTCATGGCGATAACAATATGGTCGTCATGTCGCAACACCTGAACGCTGCTATCCCGCGCCTCGATCAGGCGAAGCCGGGAATCGTTTCGCCACAGCTTGCCGCCGTTGTCACGAAAACATTGCAGCGCAACCCGGATGATCGCTACCTGGATTTGAAGGCGTTCATCCACGATCTGGATCACCTGGACGCTGTGCAAACCGACATTTTGCAATCGCCAAGCAATGCGCCGCGCGTGACGCCCTGGTACAGAACTCAGGCGGTTGTTACCGTTGGAATCAGCATCTTAATTATGCTCGGAATCATTGTAATCGCCGTCGCTGCCAGTGCGCTGCGCCCCCATTAACCTGCATATCAGCCCATCCCTCTAAGGACGTTTTATGCCCAATCCCACCGATTTGCCCGCTTTGATCGAACAGCACGCGATCAAGTTTGTTGATCTGCAATTTACCGATGTGGTGGGTATTGTCAAAAATGTGACGATCCCGGTGGCGCAACTGACTGACGCGCTCGATCATGGAACGTGGTTCGATGGCTCGTCGATTGAGGGCTTCGCGCGGATTGCGGAGAGCGATATGTACCTCTCGCCGGATGCGTCAACGTTCGCGGTGCTGCCCTGGCTATCCGGTGAGCAGGCAACGGCGCGCCTGATCTGCAACGTATTCACGCCCAACGGCCAAGCCTTTATTGGCGATCCGCGTTCTGTGTTGAATCGCGTGATCGGTGAGGCCGAAAAGATGGGCTTTGTCTATAATACCGGGCCGGAACTCGAATTCTTTTTGCTACGGCGGCACGCGGATGGCAGCATTTTGCCGCCTTCGCCAAGTGATCTGGCAGGTTATTTCGATGTGACGACTGACCTCGGGTCGGTGATTCGGCGGCAGATGGTGACAGCACTGGCCGCGTTCGGGATCAATGTCGAAGCGATGCACCACGAAGTCGCCAGCGGTCAGCACGAGATCGATTTCCGCTACTCGCACGCGCTGCAAACCGCCGATAATGCGGTGACGTTCCGCATCGTACTCAAAACGCTGGCGCAGCAAAACGGCCTGTATGCAACGTTTTTGCCCAAACCGTTTCGGGGCATCTCCGGGAGTGGGATGCACGTTCATCAGAGCTTGTTGTACAAGGCGAATGGCAGTAATGCTTTTGCCGATCCGGGCGATTCGCACGGGCTGTCAACGATTGCCAAACAGTTCATCGCCGGGCAACTGGCGCACGCGCGCGGTATGTGTGCGATCCTTGCGCCGCTGGTCAATTCGTACAAGCGGCTCGTGCCGGGCTATGAAGCGCCTGTCTATATCAGTTGGGCACGTATCAATCGCTCGGCGCTGATTCGTGTGCCGCGCGCACATCAGATCGAAGCGACGCGCATAGAACTGCGCTGCCCTGACCCAAGCTGTAATCCGTATCTGGCCTTCGCCGTGATGCTGGCCGCCGGGCTGGATGGAATCAAGCGTGGCCTGAGTGTGCCGGATGCGACGGACGAAAACCTGTATCTGGTGGAACCGTCGCGGCGTGCTACCCTGCAAACGCTGCCCGGTTCACTGGACGCGGCGCTGCACGAACTTGAAAATGACAGCGTGATTCGTGAAGCACTCGGCAATCATGTTTACGAGCGATTTGTGAATGCTAAGCGGCTGGAATGGGAGGATTACCAGTTGGAAGTGACGGCCTGGGAATTGAATAAGTATCTGCCGATTTATTGAGAAGAAAGCCCTCACCCTCAACCCCTCTCCCGAGGGAGAGGGGAGTCGGACGCCGCCTGATTACTCTCTGTGTGGCTGTTTGTTGTGTGAAGTAGGAATAAGCAGAAACTATGCAGTTGTACGATGTCGTTGCGCTGATGGTAGATTTGCCCGATGAAGGCTTAAAGCGCGGCCAAGTCGGTACGATTGTGGAAATGTGGGATAAAGATGTTTACGAAGTCGCGTTTGCTGATATGAACGGTGTAACCTACGCGATGGTTGCTATTCCAGCAGCGGATTTGATGACACTTTACTGGCATCCTAATCTATCAAGCAAAATTGCTCTTGAGAAGAGATTGCTATAAACTTATCCCCAATTTTTGTAACTAAATTCAACCTCTAGGTACATTCTAATGACACCAATGATCGATGCTGCGTATTCCATTCTGCAAGCTTCGGGTAAGCCCTTGCACTATAGTGAGATTGTTAAGCAGGCAATTGATAAGGGAATGATTAGCTCAAATGGTCTTACGCCTGGAGCATCTTTAGAGCGGAAATCAAGTAGAATGAGCTAAAATCGTTTCTTGAGGAGGAACGATGAGCGGGTATTCAACGGATTTGAGAGAACGGGTGATACGGCTGCGTGAAAAAGGCGAGAGGCAGGCGCGCATTGGTGAGTTGTTGG
>JBBSEU010000250.1:0-9080 GCA_038239365.1 Aggregatilineales bacterium | reverse complement strand
AGAGGGCTTCGCTTGCATGGCTTCCTCCGGCTTGGTTTTGTTTCAGCAACTCAACCCTATCCGGTATTTCCCTGCTCTGCAAGCCCTTTCTCCTCTACTGTCGGGTGACTAGCAAATTTTTACACTTTTGGGAGATCGTCCAGCGCGCGTCAATTATACACAATTTACCTATGAATCGAACCACCACCACGCTCGATCAGTTCTTCGACTTCGCGGCGCGTAACCAGCGCAAAATCACCGGGGATCGTCAGCTTGAGTGCCGCCGTCGCACAGCCAAAGCGCAGCGCCTCGGCCAATGATGCGCCTTCCATCAACTGGCTAATCGCCCCAATCGCCAGCGCATCGCCCGCACCAAGCCGATCTACCATCGTTGTTGGAAAGGCTTCAACTTCCACTAATCCCTGATCGTCCAAGCCAGCCGCCCCATCTGCGCCGCGCGTAACAATGACTGTCCCCCCCCATGTATCCCGCAAGGCAGCCAGATCATCTGTGCCGAACAAATTGCGTCCATCCCGTGCGGCCACGAATACAATATCGGCGGCTTCGCAAAATGGCGTCAAAGTTTCCCGCGCGGCTTCGGGTGACCACAATAACGCGCGATAGTTCACATCAAATGAAACTGTCAGACCGTTCTGTCGGGCATGATCAAGCGCCGCGTGTGCAGTGGCCGCGCACGATGCACTCAAGGCCGGGGTGATTCCGGTCAGGTGCAGCCAGCGCGCCGACGCGATCAGATCGCGCGGTAGATCGTCGGGCGTCATATGGCTGGCAGCGGAATTCGCCCGATCATACCAGACGCGCGCCGGACGTGGCGCTGATCCCTGCTCAACGAAGTATAAACCGAGCCGTTCACTGGTATCTGTCCAGCGCGCGCCGCTCACATCAACGCCGTGTTGCCGAAGCGTATTGGCGATGTGATGCGCCAGCGGATGATCTGGCAAACGTGATACCCAGGCCGTCCGCAGCCCCAACCGCCGCCCACCGACGGCAATATTCGACTCCGCGCCGCCGATAAATACGTTGAGGTGTTCCGCCGTTTCGAGTCGATTTGCGCCCGGTGGCGTGAAGCGGATCATCGACTCGCCAATCGTAATCAAGTCCAGGGTTTTATTTGTCGACAAAGCAGAATTATCCATCAGGGATGCGGCCAATATAAGAATGCCTATTGTACTTGGCTACCCCGATATAGCCTATCCCTTGCTCAGCCACGCCTTAATATCATCGGCAATCGCTTTGACAGGCGTCCCCAATGGATAGCTCACCCGCCATAGCCCTTTTGTATCCAGCAGATAGGTTCGAGAGCCGTGTTCAACCAGTCCCTTTGCATCATCCACGCCAAAGGTTGTATAGAACGCTTTGGCAAGGGTTTGTAACGTCTCCGCGTCGGTTCGCAGCCCGACAAACGACGGATCGAATGTCCCTAAATACCTTGCCAGCACTTCGGGTGTATCGCGTTTGGGATCAACACTGATAAAGATAAACGCAACCTGATCGGCCTGCGAACCGAGCAACGCCTTGATCCGCGTGAAATCGGAGACGGTCACAGGGCAAACATCCGGACAATTCGTGTAACCAAAAAAGATCAGCGCCATGCGCCCTTTGTAGTCCGATAAATAGGCAGGTTTCCCCAACTGATTGGTGAATGGCTTATCAAGCACAATGGCTTTTGGCGGATCCATGACCGTTCCGACAGATTGTTCGTTATTGCCGGATGGTATGGCGTTACAACCGACCAAACTCAATATAACGAACACAATCTCTAACCATCGAGCAAATTTTCGACTCATTGTTTCCTACTTCGGTTTCTCAAACGTTCGGATGTAATTGAGCGTATCCCACCGTTCCTGATCAGTGAGCCGCCCGCCAAAAGCTGGCATCGCACTGCCCTGAATGCCATTCGTCAGCCAGTTAAATAACAGCCCGTCGGAATGACCATCATTCATGTGAATTTGAAGGTTGGCAGGTGGTGGCTTTAGCGTAATGCCGACTGGCCCATCTCCCGCTCCAGCTTCACCATGACAGGCCATACAATTATCCTGGTAAAGTTTTTGTCCGCGTGCCAGCGATGCCGCGTCTGCCGGGATCGGATTTTGCAGTGCAAGTATTCCGTTTTCGCCTGCGTTGAACGCATTTGAGAACGCAAACAGGCTCAAAACAAGCGCCACCCCCGCGCCCATCTGAGCCACAAGATCGGCCTTTGGGCGGGCACGGCCTAAACGTGGTGCGCCGAGCAGCAAGATCAGGGCGGCAACCAGCAGTTCGATCCCAACGAGCAGGCTTGACGGTGTGATCAGTGTTAACGTGTCCGATGTGCGCGTCAGGGAAAGCAGCGGCACTTTGAGTTTCAGGCGCGCGTCATCCAGCCCCGTTCGCCGAACCAGAACCTCAGCTTCCCACAAGCCGATCATGGATGTATAACCGCCGCTGACTGCGTAATGGCCTGCTTCAATCCGTTCTGCGACAGCCTCCTGGATGCCCATCTCGTGGCCGCTCATGCTAAAGTAGAGCGCCACTTTTTGCAGATCAGGTATCGAGCGGTTCAGCGCATCCTTGAGATATATGTCGAACTGGTTCAGGCCGGGTGTGCCAGGATTAACTGCCACCAATACGCGCAAATCATCAATCTGACCACGCACGACCAAACCGGCACCAAAAGCCTCACGCGCGGGTGCAAGACTGGTCAGCAGTCCGGTCACAAACAATACACCGCTAATAAAAATAATTTCGGTTGTCACTGTACGCCGGATCAGTCGATACCAGGGTTGTACCGTCGTTCCATTTGCATCGATGCGCGCTGCTTCATGCATCCGGCGCTGGATAACTGTCAAATTCAATGCCGCCGAACCCAGGATCGGGATTAGTAACACCAATTTGCTGAGCAGCACAACGCCATATTGTGTATCAATCAGATTCGCCGCATCACCCACTTCATAGATGCTGCGAAATGCCCCACTAACGCCAATCAGCGCCACACAGACTGCCGCCACTTGCGAAAAGCGGCTCACCAATATCGCCATTGGCCGGGCAGCTTTAGCGCCTTCGGTACGGTGCAGCCAGCGCAGCGTTAGCAACAGGCCGATCAACCCGCCAAACCATATGCCCACCATGTTCAGGTGCAGCCAATCGGCAATTACTGGCAGCAGTGGATCGGATATAGCGGCGGCATGACTTCCCAAACTGGTCGTCAGCAGGATTGCCACATTCAGCACGACTCCCGCCCACCACCAACTCAGCGCGTAATTTGATCGCCAATAACGCGATTGACGGAATGCCAACAGTCCGCCTAAACCAATGATCAATATCACACGCAGCCAGAAAATCCCGGCGAAGCGCGTTGCGGTCAGCAAGCCGATCAGATCGATCTGCGCGCTGGCCGCCTGCACCAATGCTCCGGCCAATGTGGATAGAACAAGCAGTCCATAGCCTGACAGCAAGGCGCTGAACAACCCGGATGCGTGCGAAAATGACACCCCATTGGCTGCTGCCGAATTTTTACTCCGTGTATTACGTTTTCCGATATTTGGCGTCAAGGCAGGCCGATACACCAGTGGCACAAAATTGAAGCCGCCTGTCAGGACGGCCATCGCCAAATAGCTTAGCCAGCGCACGGCCACGCTGGGTAAACTTGGCGTACTGGTTGAGCCAAGTTCGCCTTTTATAAAGGGTTTAATCGCTCCTGCCTGATCACGCCCAACCGCAAAGGCAAACGCGCCAACGGTAGTATGCCCATCTGCCGCCGAAAGTGCTTTCCAATTAACGGTATAAACTCCCTGTGGCAGCGTTGGCAGGCTCACACTCAGTAGGTTTGAATCTTTTGGATCAACCTGAATGCTCCCAACTCCCGAAATCGTCGTACCCTGCGCGTTGATCAATTCGATGACTGAAAAGCGCGGTTCGGGCGTTTCGGTAAACCATAAACGAACCTGATGCGGCGCTTCATCCAAAATGGCGTTCGCTTCCGGCTCCGAACGTGCCAGATTGGCATGTCCCGAAACCGCGCTGCCTGTCACCATCAGCAGCACGAGCAGCACCAATGAGACGCTACGCCGAATAAAACGCACGTCTGATCTCAACTTCGCCTGCGAGTGGCAAGCGCGGCTATACCGACTAACAGACCCACTGCACCGATGATCCCACCGCCGATCCCGATTGTTCGTGCCGTCCCTATCTCGTCGCGGAGTGTCTTCAATTCTGTGGAAGTTGAGCCAGTTGGCGGAAAGTACAAATCATCCGAGGCGGCCACATCATCAAAACGCCCCGGCCCAGACTCAAATGTTTCATTGATTGGCGTATCCTCTATCACTCCGGTAAACGTAAACAAATAGCTGCCTGCCCGCGTTGGAATCAGGTCTGCCACATAGTAGCCGGGTTTACCCCAATTCGCCTTGAGCGGAAAATCTTTTGGTTCGCTGCCGCCGAATGCGATCTTGATTTTCAGTGTTTTCTCCAAGCCTTCAACAATGGTTCGGCCATCGGCTTTATATACCATGATCGTTGCTGCATTGGGTTGGTTGGCATAGGTTGGCTCTCGATCCCAACCAACTTCAACTTCATATTTACCGCCGATTTTGCGTCGTTCGTGGGCAGAGGCGGTTTGAACACCAAGCGTGCCACACATCCAAAGAATGATCGACGCAATCACAAGGGTTGATAACTGCTTCCGCATCGCCTGTTCCTTACCAATAGACCCGGCATTTCAATGCCGGGCGATGCCTGTCAAGTTCTATAGACCCATTTACTTGGCTTGAGTCGACGCCATTGTCGCATTATCGTCAACGTCGGGCGTTGCTGCTTCGGCGCTGCGATCTGCCGGGAAGCGGAACAAATCGAATGTCTTATCCTTCAACGATCCGACGGCGGCCAGCGTGAAGAATCGTCCTTCAGTGACGCTGAATGTCATCTGAATCGGTTTCTCGGTCACGGAATCACCGATCTTGCCGCCTGTTGGGACGATCACGAAGGTGAAGTCACCCCCTTCAACAGCCAGGTACTCAGTCACGTCTTTGTATTTCAGGTTGTTGACGATCAGTTCATTATTCACATAGATATCCACAGCGGGCGAATCTGGTGAGAGGTGTGCGAAGCGCAAATGTGGACCAGATTCGTGGGCAAAAGCATTGTACAGCGGCACCAAGGCAATAACGACGGCGAACAACGCGACAAGCGCCAGTGATTTACGCGAAACTTTGGAAGTGATCACGGTATCCATCCTTTAGTTTAGATAAGCATAGTCGGACTGAACAGGACAATATTCTGTGCTGCTCGATTGATCAGGGGTGGTACGGACTAATGCTTATACAGGGCGCGGTGGCGGGTCGGGGGGATGGATACAAAGTTGGACAGGCCAAGTTATCAAAACGGGTACGAGTCGCCTCAAAATTACGGGCGACTCCAACATGAAACCATCAGGGAGCGCGCCCAACAAAGCAAGATTCATCATATCGCTGGGCGCTGTCTGGTGCTGGCCTAATGAACATATCGGCACTGTTGATGCAGAGGTGACACTGACATGATGTCCAGCATGAGCGGTATGTTGATCCACATCGAACAACATCATCGTACCATGTTGTTGGCACGTAATCGGAAAACCAACCGCCAGCCAGATCACCAGGCAGACAACGAACTGACGATAGGCAATTGCCGCTACCGCCTGCGATAATGTCTCATGTGAAACGAAATGCGCGTCCGGTGACCCATTCATCAAAATAGAGTGTAGTGGATCGTATAGAATTTCACAAATCCGTCGTTGCAAAATCTGCGAAGCACTTGCCGTTCAGATAATCGGGAAACGTATATACCCCTGTGACCTGCAAATGGCAGCGATTCGGGAACTTCACCCAGTCGCCGCGTGCCAACCCCACACGCAAATACGTCTCTGATTTCTGCAAAACCTGCGTCAGTTGTTCGCCTGCTTCATCGACGCTGCAACCCGTCGCGCACAGATGATTCAAATAGTAGAGCAGCGTCAGGTCGTTCACATTCAGGTTATATCGCTGCTCAGCCCAATCTTTGAAAGCGATGCGAATCCGAGGTAGCTCGGTATCTGGGTCGCGGCCAAACTGCGCCTGAAAAATCCATTTGGGGCGGATTGTTCCCAGTGATCGTTTGCCCTCTCCGATCTTCACATACCAACCCGGCCCCTGCATGATCGGCGTCTCGAAAATATCCTGTACCGTCTCAAAATGTGTGTTTAGCAGCAGTCGTTTACGGTGATCGCCTGTAATTAACGCCCGCCGCGCGCGATAGGTTGGCTCGATCTCCCAATCTTCGGTATGGGGCGGCTGCGGCGTACTTTTATGAAGGTCAAATTCAACGATGCTAAACGGCAAAATGATCGGCTTTTTGTCGTCATAAAGCCAGTTTTCGTACAATCCATCGGCTGTCACAGGACGAATACAATGGCCGTTTTGGGCATAGCCCGCAATGCAAATCCGTCCCGCCCACATGCGCGTCAAGTCGGTAATCGTCACGCTCATTTTCAAAATAATTTGTACTCCTACACGAGATGATTAATTTCAGTGCCTTCCCAGTGCTTCGCTAATCGCTCGGCCACGAGTCGTCGGTGGCATTGTTCGGGCGTCGCTTCGCTGCATAGTAAACAACAGTCTTTTTTTTCAAACAGGCGACGATCCAGACTATGCGGAATATCGCGCGCATCCATCAAAGCCTCAAACCGCCCGACATACCGATCCCAATCCTGGTCTTTTCGATAATCGGAGAGGATTTCCTCGGTTGGGCACAGGCTGTCAATATGGATGTATTCACATTTTGCCAGTTTTTTGAGCAGATACGGCAGATCGTCACGCTTGGCAAAACCTGATAGCTGACTGTTGGGGTGAACGCGAATATCAACCACACACTTCACGTTATTATCCAGCAGCAGCGAAAAGAACGTTTCCGCCGATTTTTTAGTGAATCCTATCGTATATAACCTCATATGTTTCACAGGAGCGAAAAAATATCGAGTTGTTTGGCAGGCTTATCTTTTTGATCTTCCAGGCGGCCATCTTTGCGAATATGCCGAACCGTGACGCCCCGCTCGATTAGCGAATAGGCAATCAGCCGGGAACGATGACACATGTTCGGGTCTTCTTCGCTACACATAATGGCGACTCGACGTTCTCCAGCCAGATCGATTAATCGCGCAAGCCCTTTGAGATAAAAAGGACGCTTCGCCACTTCATCGTAATCAACCAGCTTCAAGTAATCTTCTTTGTCAATGTCTTTATCGGGCAACTTGCCGTCTTTGTAACACGTCGGATCGTCCGGGCGGCCACCCAGATGTTCACCCGCAAAGCGATAGTTGATCTGCGCCTTGCGGAGCGTATCCTCAAGGGTCGCGCGGTTGAAGTGCGGCGTATACTGGCTGTACGGCACGCTGCGAACATCGACCAATTCTTGAATCCTATATTGATTCAATAACTGAATGATCGTCTCGACAGAGGCGTTGCCGTGCCCAATTGTATAAATTTTGCGCCTGTCTGCTTCGCTCATAGAAATCGCAGCTCATGACACGAGATATTTAAGTGGATTATATATTAAATTTTGTGGAAGGGGAGTCGCCAGTAGACTCCCCTCTCAGGTCAATCAATCACCCGCACAAGTGTACCAATCGGCGCGAAATCGTAGAACCATTTGGCCTCGTTCGTCTCCAGGTTGACGCAGCCGTGACTCGTTTCGCGGCCAAAGACGTTATGCCAGTACGCGCCGTGAATCCCGTAGCCCTCATAAAAATACATTGTCCAGGGCACATTGGGCAGATCATAATCGGGTCCCGTCATGCGCGTTGATTCATATTTCACGTAGACATGAAAATCGCCGCGTACCGTATCATGTCCGGCACGTCCGCTCGACATCAGCGCCGAATGCACCAGATGACCGTTTTCGTAGCCATAAATGCGCTGTTCACTGATCTTGACGACAATCGCTTTGCCAGATGCCAGCGGCGTGGGTGGCGCGTCTTTATCCGTCGGTGTCCAGATGCCCGACGCCGGAATCACCAGCACCTGCCCCGGATAAATCTGGTTGCCGTTCTGAATAGTGTTCAGCGCAATGATCGCCTGCGCCGACACATTGAACTTTTTGGCGATCAGGTTCAGTTCTTCGCCGCGCTGCACCGTGTAATTCGTGCGTGGCCCCTGTACCGTATCCATCACCAGATCGAGCGAAGGCTTGTTGAGCAGCACGCTCAAATCTGACGGGAACTTATCAATGGTTGCGTTGATATTCAGGTTTCGCCCCGGCGCGGTGGCACTGTCCGTATAGGGCGCGACGTTCGCAACCGCACTGAGTGCCAGCAGCGTATTTTGTGTCTTCGCCAGATCAACCTTGTAAACAGGTGTTACCTGCCGCATATTGGCAGGCGTGGAGCGACCTACTCCAAAAGCGCGCTGTGCGGTCAAGTCAGGATCAAGCGTGATTC
Source organism: Aggregatilineales bacterium (assembly GCA_038239365.1). GTDB lineage: Bacteria > Chloroflexota > Anaerolineae > Aggregatilineales > UBA2796 > JBBRMW01. The sequence continues at coordinate 658 of JBBSEU010000250.1, read as the reverse complement.
CCAGATCGCCGCTGGATACATTCCAGGTACGCGAACCGTCACGTAAAATGATTGTGGCGTTGATCGCAGCACGTTTCAGTGCAGCAACCGCCTCTACCGTTGAGAGGCCGCCCACCGATATATCGGCCATGCCTGCGCTGTGCACGACCACGCCGCTTTGAATGTTGTTTGCGGCCTGAACACTGGCAAACACGATCACCAGACCCAATAAGGCGATCACACCGAAGGCCAGCCCCGCCCCACCGCCAATGATAAGCATCGGCAGGTAGCTCATGGCGGTTTTGCGTTTAGGAGTTGGCGGCTGTGGTGGAGGTTGTGCTGGTGGCGGAGTTTGTGATTGCCGATAGTGTCGAACTGCAACAGGTACAGTTTGCTGCATGGTGAACGGTAACTTTCCCTCTTATCCTGATTATAGAATAGGATAATTTGGGCAGCCACACCCGACGCAAAGCATACGCCAAAGCTACGCTTGATCGGCGCTTTTTTCAGCCACCTCTTGCAGCAGTTCAGCCGCGCGCGGTGTGCCGCCCAGCGTCGCAAACTCCGCCGCCAGTACCATTGCCGCTTCTTGTACCCGTTCATCCGTCAGCACAGCCCGGATCGCGGGCAGCAGTTGACCATTACGAACGTCATGCGCGCTCAGGTTCAGGCCGATCTT
>JBBSEU010000249.1:0-9168 GCA_038239365.1 Aggregatilineales bacterium | reverse complement strand
CCGGCGGCGGATATTCAGAACGAAATTTACCTGAGCGTGACCAATGACCGCGCTGCCAAAAAGCCGTTGATGATGGCTTCAGCAGCGGGCGGCATGGAGATCGAACAGGTGGCGCACGAGACGCCCGAAAAGATCGTCCGCGAACACATCGATCCATTCCTGGGGATGCGCGATTATCAGGCACGCAACATCGCCAGCGCGATCAAACTGCCGCGCGAACACTGGAAAGCCTTCACCGATATTGCCCGCAATTTGTTTCAATGCTTTCTCGACTCGGATGCCACACTGGTAGAGATCAATCCACTGGCGATTGTTGGCACGGGCAGTGGCGCACAGTTGATGGCACTTGATGGCAAAATGTCGATTGACGATAACGCACTGTTTCGCCACGCTGATCTAGCCGATATGCGCGATATTCAGGCTGAACCGCCCGAAGAAACACGCGCGCGTGCCGCCGGGTTGAGCTATGTCAAGCTGGACGGGAACATTGGCTGCATGGTCAACGGCGCAGGGCTAGCCATGACAACGATGGACATCACCAAGTATTTTGCCGATGAGATGGGCGTTCAGGGCGTTGGTCCGGCCAACTTTTTGGACATTGGCGGTGGCGCAAAGGCCGATAAGGTGGCCGCCGCATTGCGAATCATCCTGGCCGACCCGAAGGTGAAAGCCGTCCTGTTCAATATTTTTGGCGGCATCACGCGCTGTGACGAAGTGGCGCGCGGCATCCTGCAAGCATTGGATGAAGTTAAGACGAATGTGCCGATGGTCGTTCGGTTGGCGGGCACGAACGCTGCCGAAGGCTTGAAGATCATTGACGACGCGAAAATTCCAAGCATGGTAAGCGCCGCGACACTTGAAGACGCCGCGCGCAAAGCGATCCGCGCCGCACAGGGAGCGAACTAAAAATGGCGATTCTGGCAGACAAAAATACACGCCTCCTCGTTCAGGGCATCACCGGACGTGAAGGTAGTTTCCATTCGCAGCAGATGATCGCTTATGGTACGAAAGTCGTTGGCGGCGTAACCCCCGGCAAGGGCGGTGAGTGGTTCGAGCAAAGCGTCCCGGTATTTGATACGGTCAAAGAGGCGCGCGAATCGACGGGCGCAAATGCCAGCATTATCTTTGTGCCGCCGCGTTTCGCCGTCGATTCGATCTATGAGGCGATTGATGCCGGTATTGAGTTGATCGTGTGCATCACGGAACTGATTCCGATTGCGGATATGATGAAGGTACGTGAGCGGCTTGACCAGAGTAAGAGCCGTTTGATCGGCCCGAACTGCCCTGGCTTGCTCACACCCGGTCAGGCGAAGGTCGGGATCATGCCCGGCTATGTCGCCATGCCCGGCAAAGTTGGATTGGTGTCCAAGAGCGGCACGCTCACCTATGAAGTGGTCAACGCCATGACACAGCACGGGATCGGGCAAACAACCTGCGTCGGTATCGGCGGCGATCCGATCAATGGTACGAACTTCATTGATGTACTGGCGCTGTTTGAAGATGATCCCGAAACTGAAAAGATCGTCATGATCGGGGAAATTGGCGGCACGGATGAGCAGAAAGCGGCGGAATACATCGCGGCGCACCTGACCAAACCCGTCGTCAGCTTCATTGCTGGCCGCACCGCACCGCCTGGCCGCACGATGGGTCATGCGGGCGCGATGATCGAAGGTGGCGTTGGTTCGGCTGAAGAAAAGATTGAAAAGCTCAAGGAAGCGGGCGTCAAAGTCGCCATGCACCCGGAGCAAATCCCGGAATTGTTGTGAGTCTGGGACTTGAGTCCCAGACTGAACGAACAAAGTCTACTAAAATTGCCTTGAGTCCACTTCAGTGGACTTCGTTACCTGAGCCTGGGACTTGAGTCCCAGGCGTCATTCAGGACTGTTTACGCAGTTCGACGCGCAGAATTTTGCCTACCGCCGTCTTGGGCAGCGTATCACGGAAGATGATCGAAGTGGGTGTTTTGTAGCCCGCCAACCGCTCCCGGCAGAAGGCGATGATCTCCTGATCAGTCGCCTGCTGACCCGCTTTGAGTACCACGAACGCCTTGACCGTTTCGCCGCTGTACGAGTCAGCTTCACCGATCACCGCGCATTCCTGAATGGCCGGATGCGTGTACAGCACTTCCTCGACTTCGCGCGGATAAACGTTGAAGCCGCTGACGATGATCATGTCCTTTTTACGATCCACAATCTCGAAAAAGCCGTCCGTATCCATCCGCGCAATATCACCTGTATGCAGCCAGACTTTGCCATCTTTCCGGGTGCGGAGCGTGCTGGCCGTCTCCTCCGGGCGATTGAAGTAGCCCTTCATCACCTGCGGGCCGCTCAGGATCAGTTCGCCGATCTCACCAATGCCCAATTCTTCGCCGCTCTCTACATCGACAATTTTGGCGTCGGTATCTGGGAATGGGACGCCGACACTCCCGACTTTTTGCAAACCAAAAATCGGGTTGGAATGAGTCGTTGGTGAGGCTTCCGAAAGGCCGTAGCCTTCGGAGAATATACCGCTGCAATAAACCTGGAAACGTTCCTGTACGCCGCGCGGCAGTGGCGCAGAACCGCTGTTCATCAATCGCAGTGACGAAATATCGGTATCTTTGAGTGCCGGGTGATTGAGCAGTGCAATATAGATCGTCGGTGCGCCGGGGAAATAAGTTGGCTTGTAATTCTGAATCAGCGTCAGCACTTCGGTGGGATCGAAGCGCGGCACGAGCAGCAGCGTTGCGCCATACATGACACCCGTGTTCAGGGCGACGGTCATGCCGTAAACGTGAAACAAGGGGATGATCGTCAGGATTGTGTCCTGACCCTCACGCAAGACGTGATTCCCCCACATATACGTTTGCAGCGTGTTCGCCATGATATTGAAGTGAGTCAGCATTGCGCCTTTGGGCGTGCCCGTCGTGCCGCCCGTGAACTGCAAAACGGCCACATCTTCTTCGGGGTTGATCGTTGCACGTTGGGGGGTTTTGCCTTCACCCGCCGCCATCAGGTCTGACCATTTGTGCAGCCCGGCAACTTGTGGAAGTCCGTCCATCGTGGTTGCGCCGTTCTTTTGCAGATTGGCGACATACGGCGCGCGGGCGGGTTCGGGCAAATAATCCTGGATTCCGGCGGCGAAGATCATCTCCAACTTTGGCAATTGACTCGCTTCACGCGCTTTTTGCAACGGCGTAACAGCCTGATCGAGCGCGAAAATGCCACGTGCGCCCGTCTCGTTCAGGATCAAGCCGATTTCGCGTGGGGTGTACAGCGGATTCACATTAGCGACTATCGCGCCGATCCGCAAGAGGGCAAAGTAGGCGATGACGAACTGTGGGCAGTTGGGCAGCATCAAGGCGATGCGATCCCCTTTGGCGATGCCCAGCGATTGCAGCGCCGCCGCCATTGTGTTGACCTGCCGCGAAATCTCCCGGTACGTCAGCTTCACGCCGAAGAAAATGGTGGCGGTGTTATCCGGGTACTGCATGGTTGCCATATCCAGCAGGTGATCGACTGGACGGCGCGGGTAGGTGAGGCTGGCGGGTACCCAGAAATCGTAATGTTTGAGCCAGGGCTTCGTAACAGATGTTTGTGTAAGTGTGCTTTGATCCAATGTAAAAATCCTCTAGTCTATTTGAGGCGAATGTTACAGCCTATTATAGCGGTTTCCGCGCTTAATGTTTCAGAGGAATTGCGATTCAGGGGCGCAATGCGGCTAACCATGTGTCGGCCATGCGTGCCGCGATCTGCGCGCCGTCCAGCCGTCCGTTGGGGCGATACCAGACACTGACCCAGTTGTGCGCGCCAAGCAGTGTCTTGGTGAAGATCGGCACATCCACCTCACGAAAATCGCCACACGCGATCCCGCGCTCAATCACCTGCCGATAACACTGCTCAAAGGTATCCCGCCGCCGCACAAACGACTCACGCGCCGCCGGGATTTCGAGCAGCGTTCGACTTTCAAAAACCATCGCCGCACCCGCCGCCAGATTTTCGGTCACACTCATGATCTGCGCTTCGATCATCTGCCGCAGCATGTCTGCCGGGCTGAGCGGCTGAAGCATGATCGCATCGACCTGTTCCAATACCACGTCCAGGCCTTCATTCAGAACAGCCACCAGCAAATCCTGTTTACCGCCAGGGAAGTGATGATACAGGCTGCCCGCCGTCAGGCCGATCTGCATGGCGATCTCGGCCATTGTTGCGCCATGATAACCGCGCTGCTGAAAAATAAGCGCGGCGGCTTTCAAAATATCGCGGCGTCCTACCGTTTGGTGAGCCGGTTTGCGCGGCACAATCCCCCCTTGTTCACCCAATTGAACAATCAAACCATTATTTGATTATTGTAGGCGGCGCGCGGTGGACTGTCAAATGTGAGAGGGGAATACCAAAGTGAATTATTTGCTGGAAAAGGGGGTAAACTGAGCTTCAACCTATCAAAATCTCTAATGCGGGTATCTGTCAAACCTTATGCCTGAACAGTCTACACATGATCGGATCGTCATTGGCGCTTCGGCGGGCGGCGTTGAAGCACTGATCCAGTTGGTACGCGATTTGCCTGCCGATCTCCCGGCGGCGCTGTTCATCGTTCTACATTTGCCGTCCAGCGGAACCAGCGCCATGCCCGCTATTTTGACTCGCTCCGGGGTGCTGCCAGCGGTGCATCCCACCGACGGCGAACCGATTCTGAATGGCCGAATTTATGTCGCGCCGCCCGATTATCACCTGCTGCTGCATCCCGGCTCAGTGCGGCTCTCACGTGGCTCTAAAGAGAATCGCCACCGTCCGTCGGTTGACCCCCTGTTTCGGACGGCGGCGCGTGTTTATAATCGGCGAGTAATCGGCGTTGTGCTGACGGGTACGCTGGACGATGGCACCGCCGGGTTGCACGCGATCAAAATGCGCGGCGGGCTGGCCGTCGTGCAAGACCCGGAAGACGCGCTCTATCCGGGGATGCCACGCAGCGCCATTGAAAACGTCGAGGTTGATTACGTGCTGCCTTTAGACCGAATTGCGCCGCTGCTGGTGCAACTCGCCCATGAGCCAGTACGCGAAATGGAGGCTGTTGTGTCTGACGAAATCGAGTTCGAGTCGGAAATGGCCGAGTTCAATTTGAATGCGATTGAGGACGAAGATCGGCCTGGCACCCCATCGCACTTTGCCTGCCCGACCTGTGGCGGCATCTTGTGGGAAATCCAGGACGGCAGGCTGACCCGCTATCGCTGCCGGGTGGGTCATGCCTTTTCGGTGCAAAGCCTGATGGCCGAACAGTCGGATGGGCTGGAAGAGGCGCTCTGGACGGCCTTACGCGCACTCGAAGAGCGGGCGGCACTGGCACGGCGGATGGCTGCCCACAGCGTCGAGCGCAACCATCGGCTGAGCGCCACCCGCTTCGAGGCACAGGCGGGCGAAGATGAGCATCGTGCCAAACTGGTTCGGGAAGCCCTCACCAAAGGCGCAGCGATTTTATCAGATGGTGATTAATCATGTCGGACAAGCAGGCAATGACAGAGGGTATCGAGCGGGAAAAGCTGAGCGATTTTGAGGCGCTGCTGACTTATTTGAAACTGAGTCGCGGCTTCGACTTCATGGGCTACAAACAAACGAGCCTGATGCGTCGTATTCGCAAGCGAATGCAGATGGTCGATATCAAGGACTTTACGGAGTACATCGATTATCTGGAAGTTCACCCCAAAGAATTTGATGCGCTGTTCAATATGATCCTGATCAATGTGACCGGTTTCTTTCGGGATCCGACGACCTGGGATTACCTGATCAGCGATGTGATCACGCCGCTGCTGGAAAAAAAGCCACCTTATGAACAGATTCGCGTCTGGAGCGCGGGCTGTGCCAGCGGCGAAGAAGCCTATACGGTGGCGATGGTCATGGCCGAGAGCCTGGGTGTCGAGCAGTTTCGGGAGCGGGTCAAAATTTACGCGACGGATATTGATGAAGACGCCCTGTCGCAGGCCAGACAGGGTGTCTACGCCGCCAAAGAGATGGTGGGCGTCCCGGAGGCTTTTCAGATCAAATACTTCGATAAAGCTGACAACCGCTTCACTTTCCGCAAAGACTTGCGCCGCTCGATGATCTTTGGCCGCCACGATCTGTTACAGGATGCGCCCATTTCGCGGATCGATCTGCTGATCTGCCGCAACGCCCTGATGTATTTCAATGCCGAAGCGCAGGCCAAAATCCTGGGGCGTTTTCATTTCGCGCTGAATGGTGGCGGCTACCTGTTTTTGGGCAAAGCCGAAATGCTCCTGACGCATACCAACCTGTTCACGCCGCTCGATTTGAAACGCCGTATTTTTACCAGAGTGCCCATGTTTACCCTTCGCAATCGGCTGCCAGCGGTACAGCCCTTTGATGGGAATGGAAACATGAGCACCAGTTTCACGAAATTCGTGCGTTTCCGAGAAGTATCTTTTGAGGTGAACCCACTAGCCCAGTTGGTGCTGGATATGAATCGTTCACTGGTCATGTTCAATGAGCGGATACGCGCCCTGTTCAACCTGTCTGCCCAGGATGTCGGGCGTTCCCTGTATGAACTTGAGCTGTCCTATCGGCTGAGCGAACTGCGCGGGCGTGTCGAGGATTGCTATAACGAACGCCGCCCCAATAATCCCAAGACGATGGACTGGGCGCTCACAGACGCGGATGTACGGACGCTGGAAGTACAGGTACTCCCCTTGCTGGAAAATAACACCGGGGACATGCTTGGCGTCAGCATCACATTCTCGGATGTGACCCCCTTCAAGCGGCTGCGTGAAGAATTGGAACACGCCAATCAGGAGTTGGAAGCCTCCTACGAAGAACTGCAATCGAGCAATGAGGAACTGGAAACGACTAACGAGGAACTGCAGTCGACGATTGAGGAAGCAGAGACGACCAACGAGGAACTGCAATCCACCAACGAAGAACTGGAGACGATGAACGAGGAGCTGCAATCGGCCAACGAGGAACTGGAGACGATGAACGAGGAATTGCACCGCCGCACCGAAGACCTGCATCGCGTCAATATATTTCTGGAATCGATCCTGCCCAGTTTGCGGGTGGGTGTGGCTGTGCTGAATAGTGAGATGACGGTCCAGGTCTGGAGTCGACACGCCGAAGATCTGTGGGGGCTGCGTTTGGATGAGGCCGAAGGTAAAAACTTTCTGAGCCTGGATATTGGCCTGCCTGTCGAGCAGCTCAAACAAGCGATTCGCAATGTGCTGAACAAGACAGCGACTTCCCAGGAAGTTGTGCTGACGGCTACCAACCGCCGGGGCAAATCAATTGAGTGTCATGTAACCTGTGCGCCGCTGATGGACACGACTAATTCGATACGTGGGACTATCATATTAATGGAAGACCTTGCTGCCAACAGCGAGCCACTACAACCTGTGTAAGGCATAAAAAAATAAGTACAAATACGTATAGCTGAGCTTGACACCCCGGTTTACACTTTGTCGATGTAATGTGTACCCATTATGTACCCAAACAAAGTATTCCGAGGAGAATCATGGCTCAAAATAGCGGTTATAAACGACAGCGTGGGTTTGCAGCAATGGATGAAGAGAAGCGCCGCGAAATTGCCCGAAAAGGCGGCAAGGCCGCACAGGAAAAAGGCACGGCGCACCGCTTCACCTCCATTGAAGCCAGCGAAGCCGGACGTAAGGGCGGACAGGCTTCACACGAAAAGCGCGCCGCCATCAAGATCAGGACTGAGCAGGAAGGTATGCCGGCTGTTGCAGGTGGTGAAGATACCTAACGATTTTATAGTATAGGATAGTCCGAAACGAGAACACGATGGCCCCGCAAATCTATGTTGTCAATCACACGCGGGAACTGCTCGAACTATTTCACGAACTGCTCAGCGATGAGGGCTATCAAGTCTCGTTGAATGCCTACGACGCTGCAAATTTGCAAGCCATCCAGCACATGCACCCTGATCTGGTCATCGTCGATCACATCGTGCGACGGGACGATCAGGGCTGGCGTTTACTGAACGCTCTCAAGCAGGGCGATGCTACGAGTCGCATTCCGATTATCGTTTGCACCACCAACCCACGTTTATCACCGGAACTGCTCAACTATGTTCAAAGTGGTGAGGTTCAGGTGGTGCAGGAGCCGTTCGATATTGAAGACTTCTTAGGGGTAGTCAAGCAGGCACTTGATGGAGTGACCTACTCCTGAGAGCCAATTGGAAAGATGTTTAGCCCTCATCCCCTAACCCCTTCCACCCGAGGGGGAAGGGAAATCAGACCACGTTGCCAGCGTCTTAAGCCCCTCTCCTTCGGGAGAGGGGTTGGGGTGAGGGCTTTCCAGACGGCGCAACCCGCCTACTTCGCCAATTCCTCAACGCTCAACCGCGCAACGCCAAGCCAGCCATCGCGCCGAAACGCATCCAGCACTCTTTGTTCATCTTCGGGAATATCATTGTTGAGGTAAATTTTAAGCGGATCGTCAATCATCCCCAAAAGATAATCGACGCTAACTTGCAAATGGCGCGCGATAATCTCTAACGTGGGTAGTGATGGTTCCATTCTGCCATTTTCATAACGCGATAGTTGAACATCAACAAGATTGCAGAGTTCAGCCAATTCACGCTGCGTCATATTTGCGCGCTGCCGTGCAGCCTTCAAACGTTCACCATGAAATGGCATGAATGAAAATGCCCTGGGGGTATTGACTTATTTGCTAAGGCTTATATACTAGAGATTACAAAAGAGCCTGTGCGACCAGAGAATGCTTGGACGGCTTCCGTCGCACAGACCTCGATAGACAGGAGCTATCAATGCAAATTGTACCCCAATCTGCGCCGTTTTCATATTCCCCATTTTCGGTTTCGCCGTTTCTGTTGTTGCCCGCTCCCCGTATCGCCGGATTACTGCCCGCGCGTGTCCCCGAACGACCCGCCCAATCGCCGCAAGTGCCCATCTTCCGTGCCGGACTCGCGCCCGGTCAGGAGTTGATCCCGAAACGCAAGCCGGGTGCGTGGCGCGACTTGCCGAAACTGCCAAGTATCGAAGAAATGGACGCCGAAATCGAAGAATACTAGACGTTACGCAGTTGGGGTTGAGCAGATAAAATAGGGATATGAACAAGGCCAAATGTAACGAGCAAGACTATATTCACTTCCTGGTCGCAGCACAAAGTGTGTTTAGCAGTGTGGAAGCAGCCACGACGCATCCAGATG
>JBBSEU010000248.1:0-9178 GCA_038239365.1 Aggregatilineales bacterium | reverse complement strand
GGGCTGGACGGCGTGCGTGACGAACTTCATCAAAATGGCTTACCCGATGCGGTGATCAGCAAAATGATCGATCTACTCGGCTCGGCGCAAAGCACAACTGGCATGGAAGCAGGCGCGCGCATGATCGGGATGCTGCGTGAGGCACTCGAAGACTTCCCAACCGCGATGGAAGGGTTAGCCGAGCTTGAACAACTCAATAACTACCTGGGTGCGTATGGTGTGGTCGGGGACAACATTGGCCTGGATTTCACAATGGTACGAGGCCTGAGTTACTACACCGGCCCAATTTTTGAAACAATATTACTTAGTGATGATCCAGAGGAGCGGGTGGGTAGCGTTACAGGTGGCGGGCGCTATGACGACCTGATCGGGCTGTTCCGCAAAGAGGCGCTGCCAACAGTGGGGACAAGCCTGGGCATCGAACGCTTGATGGTTCTGATGGAAAATCGCGGAATGTACCCGGCAAATTTGAATCGTACCGTTGTGCAGGCGCTTGTGACCGTGTTCAGCCCCGAAACGCGCACGGCGTCGATGGCGCTGGCCTCGGCACTACGCGGTGTGGGTGTGCGAACCGAACTGTTCATGCAGGACAAGCCCGTTGGCAAGCAGATTGGTTATGCCGATAAAAAAGGCGTTTCATTGATCGCCGTGCTTGGGCCAGATGAGATCAAAGCCGGGCAAGTCAAATTGAAGCGCCTCTCTGATGGTCAGGAAGCGGCGGTTTCGTTGGCTGATGCACCCACCAAAGCGAAAGAAATGCTGGCTGCTCACTAGCGCGTGATTGCCATCTGTTTCGTCAAAACATCCGTAATACGATTCACCACTAATGTCCAGCCCTCTGCATCCGCGTGAAGTGGCGTGTTAGTGAAATGTTCCGGCGGAATAGCATCCCACAGATCGGCAAATGGGATGCTGTTTACGCGCACAAAATCAGTTAGCGCCGCCCGATAGTGATCGTACATTCCACGTGCTATCAGTTCGTTATAGTTTGTGTCGCTATTTGCGCCCGTCCCAATAAACATCGGCTCATTGACCAGCAGCAAGTGCGCGCCAACTCGTTCCGCCATCGCCTTACCGATCAGCAAAAATTGCCATGTGTCATTGGGTAGCGGTTTCATGCCGGGGAAATCATCGTACACTTCGGCCTTTTCGGGGATCGATCTGTGAAGGATACGTTGCTCAGACGGGTATGGCGGTTGCACAATAGCGGGCATAAACGGATAGGTGAGTGAGTCGATCCAGACGGGCACGGCCAGCGTTGAAGACCAGACAGAGCGCGGCACCAGCATTTTGTAGAGCCACCGCTGATCATATCGCTGCACGATCCGGTCAACACGCATCCCGTTCAACTGGTAAAAGGTCAGGTGATCCCCATTGAAGCCATTTTGAGGCGCGGTCAGGCTCGTTGCCGTCTGAAACCAGATAATTAAATCGGGTTTGTAGTCCAGCACCGCATCAAGGATAAAAACATCGCGTACTGCCGACGGGCCGGGATAGGCCAGATTATAGGCAACCAGTCGTTTTCCATTGATGAGCAGATGCCGATCCGTTAACTGTGCGGTGAAAGTTTCCGAATCGTTTAAGAGCGCACCCCATTGTGCCGAGTCGCCCAACACGATCACGCGGAACTCATCGGCTACTTTGGGTTTATAAGCGATTTCGTGGGCAGCGATCAAACCCTCCAGCGGTAGTTGGCCGTGAAGATAGGCGTCCGGCACCATCAGCCGTTTCGTACCGGTGTGCCCACTGAGTCCCCAGGTATTGATCTGTGTGATGGCCGCAACGGGATCAAATTGGACGACCAGCAGCAGTCCGTTACCAACGATGAAGATAAACAACGCCTTGATAAAAACGCGCAAGGTGGCTGTACCCGTCCCGAACGGTGAGGATCGCATGATCGCTAGTGTACTTGTCCTAACCCGGTTTGCAGCAGCACAGTCACTTGATCGACGACCAGCTTCCAACCATCGGCATCAGCGTGTAATACCGTGTTCGTGAAGTTATCTGCCGGGATGACATTCCATAGATCGGCATACCACAGGTTGTGATCATTCGCAAAAGCTGCCAGTGCCACACGATAGCGATCATAGACACTACGCGAATACAGTGAATTGTAGTTGATAGTGCTATTCGTGCCTTCGCCAATCAGCATCGGCTCGTTGATGATCAGCAAGCGTGACCCGGCTTTTGAGGCGATTTGCTGACCGATCAATAAAAATTGCCAGCTTTCGTTAGGCATTTCGGCCAAAAACTTGAAGCCATCGTAAATTTCGGCTTTTTCAGGGATCGGCACACGCTTCACCCGCAAATCCCAGGGGTACGGCCAATGTTCGCTCAACCGATCTGCGAACAACGGGAAAATCAGCGAATCGAGCCAGACCGGGATCACATCCTGCGCCTGGATCACGCTGAACTGATACCAATCCGGTGCGGGCGGCATGATAGTGTATAACCATTCCTGTTGATACGTTTTGAGAACACGATCTACATGGCGTTGATCGAGTCGGAAAAAAGTCAGGTTATCGCTGTTGATGCCATTACCCGCGTTCACCAGTTCCGTCGCCGTGACGAACCAGATCACCAGATCGGGCTGAAAACGGGTGGCTGCATCCAAAATAATCGCCTCACGCGGGACATAGCCACCCGGATAGGCCAGATTATACGCGACCAGCCGTTTACCGTTGATCGTCAGGCCGCGCGCCGAAAGCTGCCCGGCAAAACGTTCATTCGCCCGCAGCCCAACCCCCCACTGTCCCGAATCGCCCAGGACAATTACGCGGAATTCGTCAGCGGCTTTGGGTTTATACGAGAGTTCGTGCTGTGCCAATAACGCCTCAAGTGGAAGTTGGCCGCGCACATACGGATTCGGGAACAGCATCCGATCTGCGCCTGCCAGTCCAAACAGCGGCCACGTATTGATCTTCGACACGGCGATTACTGGATCGATTCCGGCGGCAAGACACAGCACATTCAAAATCAGGAGCAGTGCCGCCGCTTTCGCAAAGACACGGAGCAGCACCCGCAGCGATACAAAGGGCGCAGACCGCACTTAGTGATTGACCCCGAATAACAGCCGGAAAATACCTACCGAATCGGGCAAATTATGGCTGAAAAACACCCAGCCGAGCATCACAAAGCCATAGGTCAACGCCACGCCGAACACAGTGGGAACAGCGGGCAAGTTAAAGCGCCGCCGTACCACTACAAATTGACTGTGTATGAACAGCCCAAAGCCGTGCCACAAGCCCCAAACGGCAAAGCCCCCGCCGATGCCGTGCCACAACCCGCACAAAAGCATCGTTGTCATGTGGCTGATGAACAGGATTGGCGCGGAAAAGCGCGAACCGAAGCGTTTGAGCAGACCACGACTGATCGGGAAAAACAGATAATCGCGCAACCATGTCGAGAGCGTGATATGCCACGCCTGCCAGAAGCGTGTGATCGTCGGCTGCACATACGGGTTAGCGAAGTTTTCCGGCAGGCGCATCCCCATCAGGCGCGCTATACCTATCGCAATGTCGCTGTAGCCCGCGAAATCGAAATAAATGTAGAACGAGTAAATGACCAGCCACAGCCATGCCACGCCCTGATACTGGTTGTTCGGCGGCTTGGTAATGTCATGCGACGTGATGAACAGATAGCACACATTGCCCAGTGCCACCTTTTTGAAAACACCAACGAAAATTCGCCAGATACCGTCGGCCACATACCGATCTGGTTCAGCCCGTTCGCAGCGTTGTTCATCGGTGCTGTGTTGAAGGCGATCAATTGGCCCGGCGATAAGTGTGGCCGGGTGCAGCGCATAAACCACCGTTTCAGGGAGCGTGGCGTCATTCAGCTTGCTGTTACGTGAATCCAGAACGATATGAATCAATCGAAAGGTCAGGTAGGAAATGCCCACCCAGGCCGCCGGGCCAGTGAGCGATTGCACCTGTGGCAGTTTCGCGCCGATCAACACGATCAGCAGCAGACCGATCCAGCCGATTCCCGGCAACCCTTGCAGTCGCCCGGCACGCGCCAACAGCCACATGATGACAATCAGCAGCACATCGACTGCCAGAAAACCGACTGAAACGACGCTACCGGTTACACCAAAGCTGAGCGCCGTCGCCGCGATAACTGTCAACACCGCCCGAATCAACGGTGCTATACCCCGTCGCCACAACGCCAAGCCAAGCAAAACAACGGCGGCTAGAGTAATAACGAGTGCCAGATTGGTTGGCTGTGTGAAAAAATCGATGAACGCCGTCACTGCCTAGAAACCGCCGTACACGAACTTCGGCTGGACGCCCATTGTTCCCAACGCAAAAATAAGCAGCATCATCAGCGCGATCAGGATTGCCCAGGCATTTTCGCGCGTGAATACATGACGACGCAAAAACGAAAACAGCGGGTTAGGGCGTTCAGACTCTTGCACAGGCGGCCTCCGGCACGATATGAGCGACGGCACGATATGAGCGACAAACGCGCCGGATTATAACGATTTGTTGCGGATTTTTCAGATTTACGTTTGGGTATTCGCTGGATACAATGACGCTAGTCATCAACAGCAGGTACGATCATGTTGCAAACAACAAAGCATCGGTACATTGTTACCAACTCTCGTATTTTAAGCGGTGAGCCAATCATTTTGGGCACACGCACATCAGTGCGCGCGATAGTTGAACTTTGGCGGCAAGGAATTGCCCCGGAAGTCATTCCAAGTCAGTTGCCACATTTGACATTAGCTCAGGTCTTCGATGCACTCAGCTACTACAGCGATCACCAGAATGAAATTAACGGATACATTCAACGCAACAATATCCCAGATGACCTGATTGACCTGCTAATGAAATAATAGTGCAACAATTGGCGCGGCGCTTGCTGATCCTTCTGAATCAGGTAAGCGCCGACGAAATGCAGAACTAGGTACGCTATATCTGAGTCTGGTTAATGTACGTAGTCCAGTACCAAAACGCGCGTTGGTTCAGGCAGCGTTTCGCGCGTCAATGTGATCTCACAATCAAAAGCGAAATCAACGGTTTTATCGTCAAAGTAGTTCAAAAACGTCTCGATCCAGAATGTGTTACGCGGTCTGTAGGTGAGCGTGCGAAAGTGCATCGGCACGACATAGCGCGGCTTGATATGGTCAATAGCCGTTTTCAGATCATCCAGTTCAATCGTCGGGTGGCCGCCCGCCAGTGCCAGTAACACATCGACCCCGGCGAAAAATTGCAGGTGCTGTTCCGAGAGCGCGTTCCCCACGTCCCCCATATGCCCGACACTAATGCCATCAACAGTGAAACGATAAATGCCGTTTTGATCGGGATCGTGGTAGCGATGCTGCAACGCTTCCATTGCTTCCACCGCGCGAATCGAAACGCCTTTCACGCTGCGTTCGCCGCCGTTTTGGGCGACTTCGAGCGCATTCACGACGGCGGGCTGACCGGGAATCAGATCGGCGCGGCAGTGGAAACTATCATTATCCGAAGACATGATCACCATGTCCGGCGAATCGCTGATCGGCTTATAACCGGATGTAGCGGGCGTATATGGATCGGTGATGATCGTGGTGCCGTCGTCTGCTGTGATCAGGAACGCGGCGTGTCCGTACCATTTAAGTTTCATGCAACACCTCAGTTCGGCAAAAGGATAATTTTGGCATCTTCGCGCTTTTCCAGTCGTTTGAAGGCGTCAGGCGCATCGGATAGCGCCATTCGCGCACTGACCATCGGGCGCATATCAAGTTTACCGGAAGCCATCATGCGGATCACATTCTGGAACGTGCCATGTCCGGCATGACCCAGTGACCCGACAAGCTGCACACCGCGAACCTGATAGTGTTCTAACGATAACGCAGTTGGCTTTTCCGAACGCCCGATGTGAGCAATCGTCGCGTTGACGGCCAGTCCGCGCGTCAGCGGCGTCAAGGTCTGGGACGGGGCACCGGCAGCTTCAACTACGAAATCGACGCCCCGCCCATAGGTCAGATCGAGCAGCGTTTCGTTCAAGTCGAGGCCAACCGGATCAAAGACGGCGGTTGCGCCCATCTTCTGCGCCAGGTCACGACGGCTTGGCGAGGTATCAAACACGATCACCTGCGCTGCCCCTGCCGCTACGGCTAATGCTTCGGCGGCAAGACCAATCGGCCCCGCGCCGAACACCGCCACATAAACGCCCGGCTGCCACGTATGGATGCGGTTGAACATGGCGTGATAGGAAACGCCTGTCGGCTCAACCATCGCGCCCATGACCAGCGCCTCTCGTTCATCGCCGACTCGTGCCACAATTTCGTCCAGCTTCCAGCAATAGCGGGCGCGTACCGGGATATACTGCGCCATCGCGCCGGGCGTGGTGAAACCCAATTCTTCCAGGTTATCGCAATGATTGACGAAGCCACGTCGGCAGGCGATGCACTCTCCACACCACTGAATTTCTTCGGCGGTCACCAGATCACCGACTTTTAGATCGCGCACGTTCGCGCCAACTGCCACCACACGCCCCGAAAACTCGTGTCCCAGAATGTTCGGGAAGCGCGTCAGGCCGGGATACAGCATATAGCCATCCGCGCCCGCTTCGTACATGTGCATATCCGAACCGCAAATGCCAACCGCCGCCACCTGAATGATCACTTCATCGGCTTTTGGCGTTGGGTCTGCGATGCTTCCGACGTGAATCGCGGGATTTTTCCAGACTTGCGATCCACTTTTCACTTTACGGGTTTCGAGTTCAAGATCGGTCAGCGGGTAATCGGGGCGCGGTGACCAATCGGCGGTAAGAGTCAGTGCTTTCATAACGAATTAATCTTCCACAATAACTTTTTGAATTGTACAGATGATAACACGCCCTGCTATGCCGACCCTATTTTCAGTCCAAAATTGCATAAGTGTGCCCGTCGTGTACACTTCTACAGATCAAAGCATATTTTTGTCCCTGAATGGAGCGGTATGGCCTCGAAGCAAAAAGGCGCACGCAAAACGAAAAAAGACATTATGGTAGATGCCGTGCGGGAGGCGATTCTCTCTGGCGAACTTGAGCCGGGCACGCGACTGCTTCAGGAAGAATTGGCCGAACGTTTTGATGTGAGTCCGACGCCTGTTCGAGAAGCGATTCAGCAGTTGGTGGCCGAAGGCGTGTTAAGTCACAGCCCATATCGCGGCGTTCAGGTGGCCGAAGTTGAACTGACCGATGTACAGGAAATCTACCTGCTGCGTGCCGTGCTGGAAGGACTGGCAACGCAGTTGGCAGTCCCCAACTTGAAAATCTCCGAGCTGCAACGCCTGCGTGCTATTCAGGCCGAGATCAAAGAGGCAGTCTCAAAGGGTGATTCAGTACCCCTTCGTAAGCTCAACTATGAATTTCACATGACAATTTATCACGCTGCCGAGTCGCCACAGCTTCTACAGTTCATCAAAAGCCTGTGGATCAAAGCTCCCTGGGACACAATCTACGTGCTGAATGACCGCCCTACGCTGATGATCGACGAACATCAGCGCGTCGTCGATGCGATTACCCAGGGTGACGCAGAGCAGGCCGGATTGCACATGCGCGCTCATATGGAAATCGTGCAAAGGGCGCTGATCAACTATATTTCCGAGAAGAAAAGATGAGCAGCGATACGAGACCGGACATTGTTCACCAACGCCCAGTCCTGTACATTGACTTGGCTGTTTAGCGTAGCGTGCCGTCATAGCGCGAGAAGGAAAAGACCCAGGCCTCCTTGAAGTCACAGTTGAAACGGTTTGCGCCACTTTGACTGAACAGGCCGACTTTGCCATTTAGGTTGGCACGCCAGGTGCTGCGAAACGATGCCGCCAACTGATTGTTGATGAAGAAATAGTAGTGATCGGCGAATTGCGCGGCGTACATTTTGCTGCCAGAGCGAATGGGTACAGCAGAGTTGACCTCCCCTAGTTGCGTCCATTTGTTGGCACTGTACGCATAGAAGTTGATCTTGCCGCTTTGTGGCAGCACCTGAATCAATTGGAATTGGTTGCTATCGTAGCTATTCACGATGAAGCCGCACGTATCGCTTCCTGTGGGTGTTGTGCGCCAGCTAACTGTCGCGCCAACCGCATAGTTCTTGACCGATCCATTAAACCAATCCCAATTGGTGGCGTTTGGATTAGCGGTAATGGTTTCTTTGTCTATAACACGGGTTACGCCCAGTCCGTCCCACCACAAATGGCTGAGTCCGGCCAGCCCCAGGCTTGGCTTTAGAATGGAAGGCCAGACTTCAAACGCCCATTGGTGCTTACAAAGCGGCTGAGAGACACTACCCACTTTCTCACCACCTGAGTCTGTGGTTGGGTGATAGACCTCTTTGCATTCCTCAAAGGCTTCATCGGCGCGGACGCGCACAACAGGCACTAAAACACTGGTGATTACAAATACCATTGCAGCTATTAACATGGGTAGGCGACGCATGGTACAACCCCCATTTACAAGTTATTATAATCAGCATCATAGTATTGAATTTCAATACGGTCAACATTTTTTTACGAGATTGGATGACTATTCACGAGTCTGATACACTACCGGGCAAGGAGGCTGCAATGGAACAGAAACCCTTCAGCCTGGAAGACCTCGTGAACTTCCGTCCACCCTATGATGTTCAGCTTTCGCCGGACGGTCAGCACGTCGCCTATGTGCGAAGCGAAACTCATAAGCCCGACACAGATACGCCGGATGGTTAGCGCATCTTGTTCATGTACAACCGAAAATTTGTTCGCCAATTGATATATAATAGCGGTAATCGTCAGATTGCCGCTTTTTATTTCGAGGTGCAGCATGGACAATGTAGTGATCAACGTGCCGGGTCTGCAATACATTCCGAACTATCTTTCCTCGCAGGATCAAGAGCAATTGTTAGCGGCAATCGATCAGCAATCCTGGCTCACCGATCTGAAGCGTCGTGTTCAGCACTATGGCTATCGCTAACGGCTGATGAAGAATCAGACGATCCTGAATTTCAAGCCCGGCTTGATGCAGCACACGTTCAATATCTCGAAGGAAAGTATGTGACTCTTGAGCAGTTTATGGCCGAAATAGACGCGGAAGACTAGTACCTCAACTTGGTAAGAATTCAGGGTAGTACTGGGCGAAAACACGGCGGGCATCTTTCAGGGAAAACGACCAGTGAATCTTGGCACATTGGCTGTTACGAAAGTGCTGCCAAGCAGTGAGTTCAGACTGAAGC
>JBBSEU010000247.1:0-9230 GCA_038239365.1 Aggregatilineales bacterium | reverse complement strand
TTGTCTTCGAGCAATTTCTTCAGTTCAACGGCTTCCAGGACGGTCAGGCCGCCCAATGCGTCTACGAGTTGATTCAAATCTGCCATGATACAGTTTCCTTTCAGGCGGCTTGTTCGCCGCTCGCTTCATTCTTGTCTTTATCGGACCAGGCTTGCAGAATAGCGGCCAACCCTTGTGCGGGCTGTGCCAGCAGGCTGAGTAGCGACGTTGCAGGTGCTATGAGCGTACCGATCAAACCAGCGCGTGCCTCGTCGAGTGTCGGCATTGTCGAGACCATTTCAAGCTGTGCGGCCTTGAAAATCGACTTGCCCATGATCGCGCCCTTTGGCTTGAGCAGTTCGTCTTCTTTGGCGCGTTGCAGGATGGCTTTGGTCAGGCTCGGCAAGTCGCCATAGGCGACCCCAATCGCGGTGGGGCCAACCAGCAAATCTTCGGGGACGGCCATGCCCACCTGCTCAAGCGCGATCTTGAAGATCGTGTTCTTGGTGACGGTGTAGCCGCCGTTCGCGCTGCGAAGCGCCTTGCGAGTATCGTTGAATTTCTTCATGGTCATGCCGCGATACTCGGTGATGACTAACCCCTGTGCGCGGTTCAACATTTCGATGTAGCCCGCCAGGATTTCATCTTTTTTCTCTTTGGATAGTGCCAAGTGCGTGTTCCTCCTTTCCATGAGGATTGGGTACAGAAGCAAAAACGGTCTTCGCACACAAGCAGCGAAGACCGTCCAAATTCAAAAGAGGATTGGGCGTTAGGGTCTTCACCTCGGCAGGTTATCCATTAAGCGCGGGCTGAGCCGTGCGCCTGCTGTCTGCGGTGCGAACAAGAAAAGTATAGCCGATGGGGGAGAGCAGGTCAAGGGTGAGGTGGCTTGCCGATAGTGCAAGGCAAGCCTTTCGCATATAATGGATATGACCCTAACGGATGCTCAATTGCCCATGAGTCCAGTCATATCGCTCATCCTGCTCTCGATCAATACGTTGACCTTCGTCCTGTCGCTAAGCGTGCTGGTACTGGCCGTCTGGCAGAATCCGGGAACGCCGATGGGACGTGCGCTCAGCGCGTTTTTGGCGAGTCTGGTCTTTCTGAATGCAACCGTCATCTTGCGACTGACCAACGAATTGTTTTTGGGAGTGTCGCCGGTTCTTGAACTGATCGCGGTTTATCTTTCGGTAGATGCGTTTGCGGTCTGTTCGCTAACCGCTTTCGCTCTGATTATTACGTCTGCCGGGCTGATGAAACAGGCTTTCCAAGTGATCACACGGGCGGGTGTGGTCGCATTGGTGATCATGCAGTGGCCGCTCTGGAATGGTCAGCTATTTGCAGCGGCCAGCCAGCCTGCCGAACTGTTGAATGTATACACGCAAGCAGGTTTTGTGAGCGCCTGCGTCAATCTCTTTTTCGTGGGCGCGGGCTTGATCATGGCCTGGGTACATCGCCGCCGAATCGGACAACCCGCACTGTTGATCAGTGTCGCGCTGTTATTGGTTGGGCAAGCCCTGACACTCATCTTCCCACCGCTGCGCCTGATCTCGTTCCCGTCACTGGTCGCGTCTGTTGTCAGCGTGATTCTGGGCTACACCTTAGCTCGGCTGCAACTGTATAACCCGTTGATCATGCGGACGGCGCAGCTTGCCGCCGTGCGTGATTTGTCGCAGGCGATGGCGCGTCAGCAGGGATTACAGGATGTTCTGGATGCGGTTGCCTATCAGGTACGCACGCTCATCAACAGCGGGATCGCGCTGGTGCTGCTGGTCGATTATGATGGCAGACTGATCGTTGCCGCGCAGAACGGTGGCAGCACCCAACTGATCGGGCGCAAAGTGGCACCGGGTGAAGGGCTGGCCGGGCGTGTGCTGCAAACCCAGCAAACCATGAGCATTGCCAATTACCGCAACTGGGATGGGCGCTCACCAGTGTTTGCCGATCAGTCGTTTTGTGCCAGCCTGAGCGTGCCGCTGGTCGACGGTGACGAGACAGTGGGTGTGATCAACGTTCACGAAATGGAGCCAGGCCGCATCTATAATGAGCGGGATCGGGCGGTAATCGAGATGCTTGTCTCCCAGGCGACGCTGGGGATCACGCATACACGGCTGCACCACGCGGTTACCTATTGGAAAACGCGCGCCCATGCCTCCGATAAAAGCAGCCCGCCCCGCATCCGCTTCGGTGAGGATGGTAAAATTATGGAAGTCGAAGCAATGCCCGTGCGCGGCGCGGACGGCGTCATGTCGCTGGCGGGCGAAAACCTGCACCCGGCGGATCGGACGGCCTTTAGTGATCTGATCGCCGCCGTGCTGCGTGACCAAAAAGCGATCAATCGGCCACTGGTGATGCAGATAGCGCCTGACCTGCCCACGCTGCCCATGCGCCTGAGTACATTGCAAAAAGTGATGAGCGGCGCGCTTACCCAGGTGATCGAAAGTGCCGAGGATGGCGACGATGTTTTGATCCGCGCACACCGGGACGATAGCAATGTGTGGCTTGAAATCGCACGGACGGTACATAATCAACCCGGACAACCATTGGACAGCGTGCGTATCCGCCTGGAGAATTAGTGATTATGCCCCAATCCGAACTTGATCAGTTGCTCGATCAACTTGATGAAAACCAGAACGATCCACGTGCCCGCAAAGCAATTGTTCGCAAAATGGCAGGGCTGGAAGACCCAAGAGCGATTGTCGAGTTAGCAGCACTGTATCGCAAGGACATTGATCCGGGGGTGAAGCGTGCCGCAGCCAGTGCGCTTCGCGTCTATCGAGAGATCGAACAGCGGCTGAACAGCGGCGACGGTGCTAAAAAGAGTGCCTTGTCACCGAGTATGCTGGTACGTGTGCGTTCGGCGCTGGTCGGTTTATTGGTTTTGACGCTGGTTGGCAATGGCTTGCTGTTTGGCATTCGCCTGATTCCGCCGCCACCGAAAGCGCCGCAGCTTGTCGCCAGCAAGCGTGATGACCTGACCGCTTCGCTCAAAACGCGAATCGAGAATGCCCGAACGAATGGCACGTATTTGCGGCAGCGATGGCAGGAGATTCAAGGGAACCTGACGCCCACCTGCCCCGGTCAATTCGTTGATGTTTCCAAGGCCGATGTCGCGCCAATCGATCTCAAGACCTATCCTGATCTGCCCGATTTGAACGATCAGATCAACACGGCCACTGAACAGGTGATCGCACAACGCACTGACTGGGAAGGCATTTGCGCCAACCCAACCGATAAAGGTGTGATTGCGCGCTATGCCGGGGAAGGCGGTGCGCCAGGGCGAATCGTTGAGATCGATAAAACGCTCAAAGTGCTGGAACAGGCGCAGCTAAAATTTAATGCCTGGGTCAATAACCCTGCGCCGACTTACTTCCCAAGCGCCACTCCGATCACACCAACGGCCATTCCGCCAACCAGCACAATGACGCCGACGACTGGCCCCAGTGCCACGCCAACGATAGTTCCAACGGTGAGTACCGCGACTCCAACACTGCCGCAGTCCTACACCTTTGACGGCCTGCGGCTCGATACGCTGGACAGCTATACCTATAAACTCGTGGTCAACTATGCGGGCAGCGCCACCGGGACGCTGGTGATCCAGACCACGCGCACGGCGAAACCACTTACCGCTAAATCGACGGCGCAATACGACGTGAACCTGACGGAGACGGAACGCTTGATTGCACCGCTCAATCAGACGTTCTTCACCAAAGGCAAGGTTCGTTACGTGCTGGCGGGCGGTGGCTACTACACCGACTCAGGCACGACGGCCTGCAAGTCCCTTAAGGCAACCGATATATTGGCCGCGAACCTGGATACGCTCAATCCGAGTATCTTTTTCAAGTTCACGGGCAAGTCATTTACACTCGTGAAAAATGAAACGATCAACGGCGTGTTGACTCAGCATTTCCACGCCGACTCCAAAACAGGCGAAGGCAAAGCCGCCGTCACGACCACTTACGAGGTGTACGTGACCGTTGACAAACAAATCCCGGTACGGATCAATTTGACGGTGGCCGGAGCGTATCCGGGGTTGGCCGCGCCCAGCAAAGGCAGCCTGACATCCTTTAGCGCCGTCTATGATCTGACCGCGTTCAACCCGGACGTGGGTACGATCAAAGCGCCGCCTAGCTGCCCGAAACCATAGGAGACAAAATTAGCCAACATGCAACTACCGACGCCTAACAATCTTGCCAGTGCTAAAACATTGGCACTCATCGCGCATGACGGCAAAAAAGCGGACATGGTCGCCTTTGCTTTATCGCATCGTGACCGATTGATGAGCTACCAACTGGTTGCGACGGCCACTACCGGACGCTTGTTAGAAGATAAATGTGGTCTGCCCGTTCAAAAGGTGCTGTCGGGGCCATTAGGCGGCGATGCTCAAATTGCCGGAATGGTGGCTGAAGGGCGGATCGCGGCGGTTTTCTTTTTCGTCGATCCGCTGGCACGCCAACCACATGACCCGGATATTCAAGGCTTATTGAGGATTTGCAATGTGCATAACGTGCCGCTTGCCAGCAACTCGGCAACGGCACTGCTGATCATCAGCGATCAAGCGGTATAGCCGAGAGCAAGCGGCTAAATTTTCTCCAGCACCAAAAAGTGTGACAGGCCGAAAAAACGAAAGGGCGTCTTTTCGAGTGCATACAAAACCGCCCGAAGCCAGCCGCCAATGAGCGGTAAACGGCGCGTGATATTGTCATAGCCGCCAAAAATACGGGTATGTGCAATCACCCGGACGGGCTGATCGTCGAGCAGCGCACGCAGCCCGCGCGCTGAATACGTGCGAACATGCGGTGCAAGCTGATTACGCCAGCGATCCGGCAGATAGTTGATGAGCGGCGTGTTCCCGAAGTGATACTGACCTTTCCAGTAGTGGCCGTGCTGCTCTACCGGATACCAGCGGTTCGGGCAAAAGATGACGAGTCGTCCGCCGGGGCGTGTGATGCGGATCATTTCGGCCATCGTCGCCCGGTCATCCTGAACATGCTCAATCACTTCGTTGCTGAATACGAAGTCAAAGCGATTGGCGGCATAGGGTGCGTTTTCAGCGGCGGCAACCAGCGCATCAGGCACATCGGCGCGGGCTTCGGCCACGCGCTCTGCCTCAATTTCGCAAGCCTCAACATGAGGTGAAAAACGCCGCCGAAACTGACTGGCATAGGTGCCGTTGCCGCAGCCGTAATCGAGCAGCAGGCGGTTATCCAGTTTGACATAGCGCAAGATCATGTTGAGGCGGCGCTCCTGACCGCTGCGCCACACGTAGCTTGGTTCGCCACGCAGCGCGGCCAGCTCAGAAGGCATCGCGCACTCTGGCGACTACGTAGGCATCCACATAGCGCCCATCATGGAAGACATAATCCCGCATCCTGCCTTCAATCACAAAACCATGCCGCCGATGCAGCGCGATACCAGGCGCATTATCAATGTGAATCGTGTTCTCAACGCGCGATAAATTGACCCAATGCTCTGCCAGATCGATCATGGCGTTGAGCAGCAAACCGCCGACGCCCTGACCCTGAAACATCGGATCGACGACCAACCGCGTGATCCGGCCAACATGCCGACAACGTCCATGCTGGCGTGCTAAGCTGATCTCACCCACGAGTTTGCCATCCCACTCCGCCACCAGCCCAAAGCTAGTGGTGTTGTCGGGCGCTTTGCCAATTTTTTCGCGTGCGTAATCATCGGACGGATAAGGGATTTCGAGTGGGTTGAACTCCGGGCGCAGTGTTCGGCAGATCGCGGCAATCGCGCGCCAATCGTCGGCATTGCGACCCCGAATCACCACCTGAGTATTCACACTCATGGTGTACCCGCTTTCAGGTGACGGGGATTGATGCGCCCCATGCGATAAGCGTCCACATAGTCACCATCCCGAAAGGCATAACGGCGGAGTGTCGCTTCTGTCTCGAAAGCGAACTTTTTGTAGAGGGCGATCCCACGTTCGTTATCGGTGAATACTTCGAGTTCGATGCGGTGCAGATTGAGCCAGCCATCAGCCAGATCGCACATGGCGGCCAGTAGTGCCGAACCGACGCCCATCCCCTGAAAGTCTGTCGCCACCTGAATACCCATCGCGGCCATATCGGCACGTGATAAACTATCACGATGCAAGCCCAGGTTGCCCGCGATCTGGCGCGTCCCATCGGTGAAGATCGCCTCAGCCACAAGTCGATGATCCAGCTCACTGGCGCTTGCCAGACGATCCCGAAAGCGTCCCGGATCGGCAAAAGGGATCGCCAGGGTGTTGTAGCGCACGCTGGCTTCTTCGCGCATGGCGTGAAACTGTTCCCAATCTTCAGCGCGCATCGGCTTAACAACGAGTTGAAAATCGGCGCGGGCGATCATACCGGGACGGACTCCACAACCGGCGTGGCCTGCTTGAGCGCGATCAGGTAGTGCCATACTGCGAAGATCAACATACCCAGCGCGCTCAACAGGTAAACAAGCGCCAACAGCACGCCTGCGGTTGCCGGGCGTGTGCCCATCCGCTGCGTTTCACGGTAGACGACGTAGCCGCCCGCCAAATCCATCATGCCCGCCAACCCAACAACGATCAGCGTCATTCCGGGCAGTGCGCCGCTGACGGTTTTCAGAGCATCAGCCAGCGGTTTGGCAGCGTCGGCATTGATCGCCGCCGGATCAGCGGGCAAGCTGGCAATGGCGTTGTTTACGGTGCTGCCCAACGAAATGATTTGCGTGAGCAGGCCAATCACCAGAAATACAAACAGGATACCCAGGATCACATAGGTTAAATAGTTGCTCGTCACGCGCTGTGTCAATTCACGGCGCGGCGCAAAGATCATCAGCCCAAAGACTGGAATTTGAATGAGCAGCGAAAGAACAGCCAGAAGTTGCAGCATCTAGAACCCCTTATGAGACATGCGGCGCTGCGAACATTATAGCCAACCGCCGCTCAAATGGTGAGGTTTAATTGTGGGGCTGTTTCGCGGCGTCGATCTTCCACAAATCGAAACGCAACGCGCCATGATTGGCTATACCAGTGAGCCACGACGCATAGGCGTGTGCTTCCAGAGTCGTGTACAGCGGCACTACCGGGTACGTTCCGTTCGGACCAAACCAGATCGCTTCGGCTTGCTTGTAGGCATCGGCGCGTTTGGCAGCATCGGGTTCGCGGCCAGCCTGATCGACCAGTGTATCGGCGTTACCACAGGCCACGTTGGCGTGCAGATACCCATACTGGCAGTGCAGCGCGTCGGCTACCCACGCATTCGGGTCGTCGTAATCGGGTGTCCAGGTGGCGATCCACAACTGCGGGCGCGGCGTGCCATTCTGACTCTCATCGACATTGACCGTCGCGTTGGCAATATCTTGCAATGTGGTGTCCGAGACTTTCCGAATGTTGAAGACGGTTGTCAGGCAGCCGAGCGTCGTTTTCCAGCCTTCGATCAGGGTTTGAGCCAATATCACTGAGGCTGGACTCGTATCAATCGCCAGATCAAATTTTTCGGGCAGTCGATTGCAGCCGGGGATCGATGAGGCGGTCAGAGCGGCTTTGGCGGCGTCGGGCATGTAGCCGCGATTATCAGGTGCGTTGGTGGGCAGCAGGAATGAAGTGGTCATCACTGACCCGGCGGGTAAGGCTTTGATCAGTGCATCTCGATTGATCGAAAGCGCCAATGCACGCCGTACTGCATCGGTTTGCGTGATCGTCCGCTCCGCCGAAAAGCCGAGTATCGTCACAGAACGCGGCACACTCTGAACCGTTAATCCGGCATCTTTGAGGGTTTGGGCGGCAGTCGGATCGATCCGCGCAAAATCGGCATTGGTGAACGTGTTCGTGTCCTTGCTAAAGGCGACGGCGATGTTCGTCACGTTCCCGGTAAGGGCATCCAACCAGAGCGGGTTGCGGATCAATTCGGCACTGTTGGCGCGATCCCAGCTTTTGAGCGCGAATGGGCCGTTGGTGATGATCGTATCGGGTTTTGTCCAATCCGGGTCTTTGGCAATCGCTTCACGCGGTACGGGGCGAAACTCCGGCAAGGCCAATAAAGTTGGGAAGTAGACCGCCGGGAATGCCAAACTGATCTCAAGCGTTTGCTGACCTGTCGCGCGCACGCCTAGCTGCCGTGCGATGAACAGATCATTCACGATTTGCGGGTTGGCTTTGGCGATGGTGCTGCACCCGGCAATGATGAAGACACTGTGCGCGGCAGGATTCGGCAGTTGTGGATCGCAGGCGCGGCGGATGCCATAGACGAAATCACCCGCCACAACAGGACGTACTGCTTCTACCTGACCGCTGGCTGCATTGAAGCGTACCCACTGCACATCGCTTCGCAATTTGAATGTCCAGGTCAACCCGTCGGGGCTGGTCTGCCATTCACGGGCAAGCATCGGCTCAATCGCGCCGTTATCCGGGTTCTGGCGGGTCAGACCGACGAATAGATTTTCGGCCAGATCGCGCGCGGCTTTATCATCGCGTGGCAAACTGACCGGATCAAGACTGCTTGTGGGCGTCATCAGCACACGCGCGGTAATGGGCGATTGTGCGGATACCTGTGTCACGAAAAGTGAAAACAACGACAAGAATACGGTTAGTGTCCGTAGCATCGAATTCCCCTGTACAAAAACGACGCAGTATTGTACCGTAGATACGGGAGCGTCTAAGTACGCTTACCTGTCGCCTGGCTGACGAACCAGCCCTCACCCCCGGCCCCTCTCCCGAAGGCGAGGGGAGAAACATCATACATTGTTTGCAAGTCCTGCCTTCAATGCGTGGGATAAAAGATACAATGAGGCGGCAAGTCCCTCTCCCTCGGGAGAGGGATTTAGGGTGAGGGCAACTTACGAAGGCGTATTGTTATTAAGGAAACCTGAATGAATCGACTTGTGATCGTTGAATCGCCGACGAAGGCGAAAACTATCAGCAATTTTCTGCCAAAGGGCTATGTTGTCAAAGCCAGCATGGGGCATGTGCGCGACTTGCCCGCCGACGCTGAAGAAATCCCGGAGTCGGTCAAAAGCAAGAGTTGGGCGCGTTTAGGTGTGAACGTTGAAGCGGACTTTGAGCCGCTGTATATCGTGCCGCTCAAGAAGAAAAAGATCATCAAGGAGCTTAAAGACGCGCTCAAAGATGCCGACGAACTGATCGTGGCGACGGATGAAGACCGCGAAGGGGAGAGCATCGGCTGGCATTTATTGCAAGTGCTGAATCCGAAAGTGCCAGTGCGTCGCATGGTCTTTCACGAGATCACGAAGGATGCCATCCAGGACGCGATTCA
>JBBSEU010000246.1:0-9240 GCA_038239365.1 Aggregatilineales bacterium | reverse complement strand
GAAATCGAACTGTACAACCTGATCGAAGACCCGGACGAAAATAACAACATCGCGGAAGCTAACCCGGACATGGTAGCGACCTTGCGCGGGCGGATGGAAGCCTGGATCGCCAAACGCGAACAGGAAACCGGGCTGCCCAACCCGATGTACCACCAGGGCGATTGGCACGGTCACAAGGGGCTGGGCAGCTTCACCAGTTCGCAGCAGGCCTACGACACGCTGCACATCGGCAACCCAGCACAGGCCGCCCGTTTGCAGGCGAAGTCGCGCTGACCTGATCAAATAAAAAAGGAGACTGTTCTATGCCGTTAAATGTAGCCGTTGTTGGCGTTGGCAACATCGGGAATCTGCACGCTGGGGTTTACGAGAAACACCCCGATTGCAAGATCGTGGCCGTGTGTGACATCATTGAAGAACGTTCGGACAAAGCCGCCGAACGCTACCGCACACAGGGCTTTTATTCGATCAAATCCATGCTTGCCAGTGGACTCCAGATCGATGCGGTCAGCATGTGTACCGCCGGGGTCGAAAACGGCGGCGATCATTATCAGGCGACGATTGAACTGCTCAACGCCGGACTTCCGGTGCTAGGCGAAAAACCGATCTCGAACGAGATCGAAAAGGCTAAGGAAATGGTCGCGCTGGCAAAAGCCAAAAATCTGCGCTACGGCGTGAATCTGAATCACCGCTTCACTCCGGCGGCCTACCGCGCCAGAGAATGGGTTGATCAGGGTCGTATCGGAGAGATCAACATCATCAACATGACGATGTGGATCAATAACCCGAACGAAAGCGCGCCACACTTCCACATGCGGGCGCTGCATCCGCACTCGATTGACGTAATGCGGTACTTTGCGGGCGATGGTGAGAAGGTGCAGGCGTTTTTCAAGAAGGGCAAGGGGCGCAAAATCTGGTCGAATGTGCAGGTGAACATGCTCTTCAAAAATGG
This sequence comes from Aggregatilineales bacterium, assembly GCA_038239365.1. Classification (GTDB taxonomy): domain Bacteria; phylum Chloroflexota; class Anaerolineae; order Aggregatilineales; family UBA2796; genus JBBRMW01. Next base: position 8,291 of record JBBSEU010000246.1, on the reverse strand, counting down.
CATCGTCGGCCATCTGACCGGAAGCTATGATGCGGGCGGTGGCTACGGGCTGGAAACGCTTGAGGTAGTCGGTTCTGAGGCACGGTTCGTCTTGCGTGATGCCTGCGAACACCTGGAGTTTTACCCGCGTTTCACCAAAGAGATCGAAACCTTCGATTACCTGGGCGGCATGAAAAGTTTCGGGGAGACGTTTGGCAGTCGGATCGCGGTCTGGATCGATCAAAACATCAAGAAGGTCAAACCAGAGGAGATCGACGGCTCAGGCGAAGACGCGCTCAAAGCACAGTTGGTCATCGAAGCCGCCATTGAGTCTTGGGAAACCGGGCAAGTCGTTACGCTCTAGGGGATGCTATGTCGCTGATCACAGTCATTGGGCGCGGTCACTCCGGCACACGCGCCATGTCACACACACTCACGGCCAGCGGCGTATTCATGGGTTTGCCCTTGAATCCGTCTGGCGACCTGCTCCCACCGCAGGCCATGTACGACGCTTGCCGGGTGCTTGCCCCGCACATCGCCTGGCAGGGCGAACAGCAATGGGACTTCAAGACGGTACAAACCTGCCCGATCCCGGATGAATTCGTATCGCTGATCGATGAATATCTGGTTTCGGTGCGGGAGTATACGGGCGAACACAAGGGTTGGAAAATCCCGGAGACAACGCTCGTTTTCCCCTGGATTTTGCGCCTGTTCCCGGACATCAAATATATCTTCTGGATTCGTGACCCGCGCGACTGCATTTTGGGCGCGCACGTCACCGATGACATGACGCGCTTCGGCATTTCCTATCCGCCGACAGAAGATGAACGACTGCGGCGGGCGATCTCGTGGCGTTACCAGTACGATCTGATCAAGGCGACACCGAAACCAAAGAATTGGATCGAAGTCCGTTTTGAGGATTTCGTGTTGAAGCAGGACGAAACGCTTGCCCGCCTGGAAGCCTACCTGGGCATTCCACTGGCAAAGATTCCGGTGAACCCAGAAGCGGTTGGTCGCTGGAAAACGGATACAGGCTTCTACGATTTTGATTTTTTCGGGCCGTTCCTGGATGAGTTCGGGTATAGATGAGGGTACAATGCTCAGAACAGTCGTGATTGGCCTGGGGCCGATTGGCAATATTCACGCCCGAATGTATCAGGCCGATCCGCTTGCCGAACTGGTTGGCGTGTGCGATTTGCAAAAGGATCGTGCTGATGCTGCCGCCGCGAAATATGGCGTCCCAGCGTTTTACGACCTAACGCAGATGCTCGAAACGCTCCACCCCGATCTGTGCAGCGTCACGACGGGAGGCTATGAATACGGCAGTGATCATTACCTGCCAACGATTCAAGCATTGACAGCAGGTTGTCACGTGTTGGGCGAAAAGCCAATCTCTAATGAGATTCCAAAGGCCGAGGAAATGGTCGCGCTGGCACGCGAAAAAGGACTCTGCTACGGGATAAACCTGAATCATCGTTTCACTCCGGCGGCGTGCCTTGCCAAACAATGGATCAACGAGGGGCGGCTCGGTCACTTGCTGTTCATCAATATGAGCATGTGGATCAAGAACCCGGCAGAGAGTTCGCCCTACTTTCATTTGAAGGCGCTGCACCCGCACACCATCGACGTGATGCGTTACTTTTGCGGTGATGTGGAAGCTGTGCAGTGTTTTGCGTCTAAAGCGCCGGGTCGCACGATCTGGTCAACCGCGCAGTTCAATCTACGCTTCAAAAATGGCGTGGTCGGCTCATTGACGGGCAGCTACGATATTGAGCGCGGCCATCCGATGGAACGCTGCGAAGTGGCTGGACTCAAGGGGCGTTTTGTCCTTGACGATATGTGGCGCGAACTGACCTTGTACCCGGCGGGCAAGCTCGAAAAGACGGTCTACACCAATCCGGTCTTTGGTGGGACGCGCGACTTTGACGATACCTTCAAAAATCGCATTCACACCTTTCTAGAGCAGGTGACGGCGGGCGTATCCCCTGAGCAGATCGACGGTTCGGGCGAACAGGGTTTGGCCGCTCAAAAAGTGCTGGCCGCCGCGATTGAGTCATTGGAAAACGAAACAGTTGTTTACGTTCATTAAGGGATCAATACTATGAAATTAGGCGCGAACTCGGTCTTGTTCGGCGGCCACGATATGGAAAGTGCTTTCAAGTACATTGCACTGGCGGGCTATGATGGCATCGAACTGTCGGCTATCGACGGCATGAGCTATCACCTGGTACTTGATAACTGGCGCGAACTCGTCCCGGAGATCAAGCGACTGAGCCAGACTTACGGCTTGGAACTGCTGGCGATGGAGCAGCCTTCTCAGGACGCGACCATCATGGAAACGGCATTTCAGGCCGCTGCCGAAATCGGGATTCCGATTATCAACTGCGGACCCGGCGGCAAAACCGATGATCCGGTCAGCTTGCAGCAGTCGATTGACTCGCTGGGCAGTCTGGCAAATATGGCCGAAAAATATGGCGTGATCCTGTGCGTCAAGGCACATGTCGGGGCAAGCATCTACAACACGCCCACCACCCTGAAAGTTATGGAAGCGATCCATTCTCCGGCCTTCGGGATCGATATGGATCCGTCGCATATTTACCGGGCGGGCGAAAACCCCGTCGAAGCGATTGCCGCCGTGATCTCGCGCGTCAAGCATGTTCATATTCGAGATTGCAAAGGTCGTCAGCAGTCGCCCGGCAAACCGGAAGATCAGGCCAATGGGCGCGGCGATATTGATCTGGTTGGTTACGTTCGCGTGCTGCACGAAAACGGCTACGCTGGCCCGTTGAATCTGGAGATCATCGGCGCGATGGGCTATTCGCTGTACCAGTGCTGCACCATTGTCGCCGAGTCGCGCGGGCACATGCAAGCCTGTTTGCAAGCGTGCGAGAATCGCTAATCGTCGGTATAACCGCATTCGTGTTATGATTTCCTGCGACAGCCATCTGTTTTGACCGTAAGGAATTCACATTGGCCGCAAAAAAAGTTCTGGTCACCGGGGCTGGTGGCTTCATTGGTAGTCATCTGGTCGAACTGCTGGTACGCGAAGGCTACCGCGTTCGGGCGATGACCCGCTACACCTCTGATAGTCGCAAGGGTAATCTAGCACTGCTGCCCGCTGACCTGTTGAACGAGGTTGAGATTTATCGCGCTGATCTGCATGATGCTGATGCGGTTAGCGATGCGCTGACCGAGATGGAGACGGTTTTCCACCTGGGCGCGATCATCTCGATCCCTTATTCGTATCAGCACCCCGAAGAAACGGTTGATGTCAATGTTGGTGGCACGCTCAATGTTTTGCAGGCCATGCGCCGACATGGTACAGCCTGTGGCGTGATCGTTTCAACCAGCGAAGTCTATGGTTCTGCCCAGTACGTGCCGATAGACGAGAAACATCCGCTGCAACCGCAGTCACCCTATTCAGCCTCCAAGATCGGCGCAGAAGCGTTGAGCATCAGCTTTCAGCGCAGCTACAACACACCAATTGTGGTCGTTCGGCCTTTCAATACGTTTGGCCCGCGCCAGAGCGCCCGCGCCGTGATCCCGACGATCATCAGTCAGGCGTTGACCAGAGACACCGTTTCGCTCGGCGCGATTCATACGTGGCGCGATTACACCTATGCCGAAGATACGGCGCGTGGTCTGATGCTGGCCGCGCTACATCCCGAAGCATACGGTCAGGTCGTCAACCTGGGCACAGGCGTCAGCACCACGATTGGTGATATTGCGAACCGAATCATCGCCTTGATCGGGCGGTCAGTGACGGTCTCAGCGAATGAGGGCGAACGAATGCGCCCGGATGCCAGCGAAGTGCTGCGTCTCGAATCGGATAACCGATTGGCGGCACAGTTGATCGGCTGGCAACCGAAATACACACTTGATGACGGTTTGCAGAAGACAATTGACTGGATTCGGGAGCATATCGATCTGTTCGATGTCGGGCAGTACGTGGTATGAGCAGTGAGCCGCAACGTTCGCTCCAAGCGGTCTTGATGTGCGGCGGCCTCGGAACGCGCTTACGCCCCTGGTCATTTATCATCCCCAAGCCGATGTTCCCAATTGGGGATCGCCCGATTCTGGAACTGTTGATCGAACGGTTACGACTGCATCACATTACCGAAATTTTTATCGCGGTGGGTTATAAAGCTGAGTTGATCGAAGCGACGTTCCGCGATGGCTCTCAGTTGGGCGTTTCTATTCAATATGTTCACGAAACGGAACCGCTTGGCACGGCAGGCGCGCTCAATTTGCTGCGCGATCAGTTGACCGTTCCTTTCCTGATGATGAATGGCGACCTGATTACCCGTTTGGATTTCGGCAAGCTGTTTGATTATCATCTATCGGTAGGGGCAGGAATAACCGTTGGCACCAAACGCTACGATATTCAGGTGCCGTATGGCGTGGTGGACTCGGAAGATGGCCGCGTCACGCAGTTGCGCGAAAAGCCGATCCTGTCACCGCAGATCAACGCCGGAATCTACCTGATCGATCCGAAGGTATTGGCGGTGTTGCCCACTACCGGGCGCTTCGACGCGACTCAACTGATCGAGGCAGCGATGAATGCCGGACATGCGGTACATAGCTACTTGATTGAGGAATACTGGATGGATATTGGCCGCTTCGAGGATTATGCCCGCGCCAATGAAGACGCCAAAGAAGCAATGAGCGAAAGCGAACGCCAGACATGACAGACCCGAAAATCACGGTCTCGGAACTTTCGGTTCAGTTTGCCAATACGGGCGGCAGTTTGCTGGCACTCGATAAAGTGAGTCTGAACGTGGACGATAGCGCGTTTGTGTGCATCGTCGGGCCGAGTGGTTGCGGCAAAACAACGCTGCTGCGCGTATTGGCCGGATTGCAACCAGCGGTCAGTGGGACGTTCAACATTCGGCGCGAAAACCCAAAACGTCCGGCGACGGCAATGGTCTTTCAGGGCGCGGCGGTTTTCCCCTGGATGACGGTACTCGAAAATGTGGCCTATGGCTTACGTATTCGCGGCGTGAAATATGCCGAACGCAACCGGATCGCGCGCGAATGGATCGGCAAAGTGGGGTTAGATCGGTTCGCGGAGGCGTATCCCTATCAGCTTTCGGGCGGTATGCAACAGCGAGTCGGGTTGGCGCGCGCCTTTGCCTACGATCCCGAAGTGCTGCTGATGGATGAACCGTTCGGCGCGTTGGATGCTCAAACACGGCTCGTCTTGCAGGAAACGCTGCTCCGGCTCTGGCAAACCAGCGGCATGACGATCCTGTTTGTGACGCATAGCATCGACGAAGCCCTGACCTTAGCGGATCGGATAGTGGTCATGTCGGGGCGTCCCGGTCACATTCTGACCGAAGAGTCCGTCGAGTTTCCGCGCCCGCGTGAGGTGTTATCGCTCCGCAACGATCCGCGTTTTGGTGAAGTGTTCGGGCGTGTGTGGGGCTTGCTTCGCAGCGAAGCAGAGAAGGTCACGTCATGAGTCGTCGTCAGCTATCGACTCTGCTCTCGATTCTTTCACCGATCCTGCTGCTACTCATCTGGGAATGGGCGGTTTCGGTGAAAATTCTTGATCCGAAATTTTATCCGCGCCCGTCCGAAATTTTTAGCACATTGCGCGATCTGGCGGCATCGGGTGAACTGTGGAGTTCACTCGGTGTCAGTCTGATGCGAATCCTGCTCGGCTTTTTGGCGGGCGCGATCCCGGCGATTTTACTTGGCCTGCTGATGGGGATCAATCCTCTGGTACGTGCGATACTCGATCCGATTGCGTCGATCATCAACCCGATCCCAAAAATTGTGCTGATCTTCTTCATTGTGTTGGTTGGCGGATTCAAGGAACAGACGCGCATTGTTTCGCTGGCAATCGGCATCTTTTTCATGATGCTGCTCGATGTGGCGGCAGCAGTACGGCGCATCGAACCGAAATACTTTGAAGTGGCACGCAGTTTCGGCGCAAATAGTTGGGACACCTTCTTTACGGTAGCACTGCCCGCCAGTCTGCCAAGTCTGGTCAACACCGTCAAACTCAGTCTGGCGTATACCTTGACCCTACTATTGGGCGTCGAGGTCTTTAGCAGCGCCACTGATGGCGTCGGAACATTGACCTGGAATGCCTTCAACCTCTTGCAGTACGGACGACTCGGTGCGGGAATCATGATCTTCGCCGTGCTGGGTCTGACGTTCAGCGCGATAATTGATGCGATCACCCCGACGATCATCCCCTGGAATCCGCGTCCGGTCACACCCGCCACACAAGAGTCGGCGTTTACTCAGGCGCTCCAGGTGTGGTGGCGCGCTGCCCGTCCCTGGAGTTTTTCGGCCAGTCTGATCCCGGTTTTGCTGGGGGCGATGGTGGCCGCTTATGATGGGCACTTTAACCTGTGGCTTTTCGCACTGACGCTGATCGGTTCGTTGGCGATCCACGCCGGGACGAACCTGATCAACGACTATTACGACTACCGCAAAGGCGCAGATACCGAACGATCATTGGGCGTTGGCGGCGCGATCCAGAAGCGCCTGTTGACGCCGATGCAGGTTTTTTGGGGTGGAATCGCGGCCTTTGCGCTCGGTTCGGTGATCGGCCTGTATCTGGTGAGTGTGACCGGGCCGTTCATCCTGGTTCTGGGTGTATTGAGCGTGTTGGCGGGCTTTTTCTACACGGCAGGTCCGGCAGCATTTGCATACATCGGCCTGGGTGAGGTGATCGTTTTCATCTTCATGGGGCCAGTAATGGTTATCGGGGCGTATTATGTGCAGGCGCAAACCCTGAACTGGCAAGTGTTGCTGGCCTCGTTGCCGGTTGGCTTTCTGGTGGCTGCGATTTTGCACGCCAATAACCTGCGCGATCTGGAATCGGATCGGCAAATTGGCAAGCGCACACTGGCAACCATCCTCGGACGGCAGCGCGCCAATGTGGAATATTTTGTGTTGATCGGTGGGACGTATGCGGTACTGCTAATTATGGTTGTGCTACGTGTCTCGCCCTGGTACACGCTGGCCGGGGCGCTGACTCTCCCGGCGGCGGTGGCGCTCATGCAGCGTGTTTCGGCCAACAGCGATCCAGCGGCGCTGAACCCGGTCTTACGGAAAACCGCCCAACTTCATATGCGCTTCGGGATATTGTTGATCGCAGGATGGGTGGTCGCGTTATTCGTGAATCAGGTGGCGAGTCGGTAGGCGATAGCCAACGGCAAATTAGGGCTGGAGTACTGGATTTGCTGATCGGTGTCAGCGATTCGTAAGCCAATAGGCATTGGCTGCCGCCATCTCGTGATTATTTAGGGTTGGGTCCCTTCGGTGAACGCCCACTCCGGCAATGGCTCACGGCTGCTTAGCCATGTGGTCGGAATACCTTCAACACCTGTATACGACGCCACGATCCCACCCACAATGGCACAGTTTGTGTCCACGTCACCGCCTGCGCTGGCCGTGAGCCACAATGCTTCTTCATAATTGCTGAGCTGCTCACCCGCACACCACAGGCAAAATGGCACTGTATCCTGTGCCGAAATCGCGCTGCCGTTGCCTAACTTTTGAACGGCATACGCCGTTGATGCGGTTGGTTCCAGATCGCGTGCCAGACGGGTTTGTTCTTTAACAAAACTATCAGGCAGCACGGCCAAAACTTTATCTAAAAACTGAGCGCGGCTCACCGTTTCATTAGAGGCTTTTTGCTGTTCAGCCACAGCGGCGGCAATGGCGACGGCCATACCGCCCGCGATACCTTCCGGGTGGGCATGTGTAATCTCAGAAGCAAGACGTGCCTGCTCCACAACCGTTTCCAGATCATCGGCAAAGTACGTGCCGAGTGGCGCGATACGCATTGCGCCGCCGTTCCCGAATGACCCTTCGCCCCCGAACAGCTTTTTCGCGGCTTCGTGCCAGGGTGTGCCGCGTGTGATGGACGGCAGCAAGCGCCGCATTCCCGGCCCATAGCCACGCGAATTATCGAAATGAATGGCAAAATCGAGTGCCAGTACGTCTTGATCAATAGATTTATACTGTCGCAAAATGGAGAAAATGGACAGCGCCATATTTGTATCATCGGTGAAATGCCAGGGCGGACTCATCAACAAGCGTTTCTGGATACGCCCTCTAGCAGCGTACACTCCAAAAGCGTCGCCCACTGATAATCCTTCAAGCGACTCGCGCGCACGTTTCAATCGTTCTTCGTGTGTTGATTGCATCTGAGCCTTCCCTCTTTTGCGATGCCTACCTGCGTACAGTATACTCCTGACGATGTTTGCAGTGTAAGTATAAGGTGAACCAGTGACAGATCGTAATGCGGCGGATGCTTACACAAAAGTCCAAGATCGGCTTTCCGCAAACAT
>JBBSEU010000245.1:0-9261 GCA_038239365.1 Aggregatilineales bacterium | reverse complement strand
GCAGCAGTTCCGTGTCCCCGTCCACCAGCCGAATGCGCTCCATTGGCTGATCCCATTGGGGTCGATTGGCAGCAAAACGTGGGTTGCTCGCCGCATCCAAATGATGCACACGCTGAACAACATATTGCGCCTTCGTGAATGCCGCGTGTCTCCCGGCATGGTCGATATCATAATGCGTTGAAATGACTATATCGATATCGTCCGGTTTTAAGCCAATGCTCGCCAACTGCTCGATAACGTCCTGCCCATTCTCGAACTCCGATTCTCCTTCAGGCATAATCTCTGGTAGACCACTGTCAATCAGAATATTCTTGCCGTCACCCGTTTGCACCAGATAGCAAACAATCGGAATCTGGTATTCCGGCATGGACCCAACCTGCATCAGATAAAGACGCTTCACGGCATTCTGGCTCATAATCATTTCCTTATAAAAAAATAGACCAACGGGGCAAATGGGTATTTATGAAAAGGCAGCATTTCCGTAGGGGCAAGGCAGTGCGAAGCCTCCCTGCGGGACGCCTTGCCCTATATGAATGCATAATTTTATCACTTACCGTGTCACCATCACCTATTGATGGGTGTATCGTAGCACAGCCAGAGGAGGGCAGTCTTGAATAATAACGCAATTTATGTGGAGGTATGCTAGTGGGTGGATTGGCAGGCACAGCGGGATAAGGATGCTGTAGAATGGATTGTAGCGAAAACTGGGGAAAGAAAGGCAGGAAAAGATGAGCCGAGGAAAAGCCTATCCGCTGCGCGAATGGGCAATGGACGAACGAGCCGAACGGGAGGCCATCAGCCGCGAGCGGAGTGGGTCAGCCGAGTGGGTGACGCGGGCAAAACTGCTTTTACGGGTGAGCGCTGGAGCGGAATACGAGACAGCCGCGCAGGAAGTGGGACGACGGGCCGGTGACTGGGTAGCGGCGATAGTCAAGCGGTTCAATGAGGAAGGGTTAGCCGCCCTGGCGTCCAGACACGGTGGCGGACCAAAGGTAGTCTGCGGAGCGGGAGCGCATTCTCCGGGAAGTGCAGCGGCGACCCACCAGCGAAGCGGATGGCACGGCGAGTTGGAATCTGAGTAGCCTGCAACGGACCTTACGAGAAGCGAGGGACGGGTTAGCTCATGTCAGCCAAGACACTATTCGGAAAGTCCTGCTGGAAGCAGGCTACAACTGGCAGTCGAGCCGGACTTGGTGTCAGACAGGCGAGGTCGTGTGCAAACGGAAAGCGGGGACGGTGACCGTCACTGACCCAGATAGCGCAGCTAAAAAAAACTAATAGAACAAGCCTACCTCATCGCCCACTTGCTTGGACTGAGCGTGTGCTGTCAGGATGAAGCAGGACCCTACCAAACCAAACCCTCCCCAGGCGCAAGTTGGCAGATGACAGGTCATCCCACCCAGCAACCTCATGAATATAGCCGCGCTGGAACCGCCAAACTGCTGACCCTTTTTCATCCAGCGAGCGGTCAACTGCCGGTCAAAGGCTTGACCAGCACCCCGAATGTCGTTCTCCATACCTGACTCAAAGTGCAATTGCTGGCTATTTTAGCCCAACTGCCGAAGTCCAGGCTGGGCTTGCCTCATCTGGACCGCCTGCCTTGCCAGCAGTGGCGCGCAGGCTTACTGCATCTCGTCACCTTGCCAGCCCACTTGCCGCCGCTCCGTCTCCTATTGATTATGGATAATCTGGTCGGTCATAAAAACCCGGAGTGGCTGCTTTGGTGGTTCGGTCAGGGCCTTCTGCCCTTATTTACACCGCTCGCTGGTAGTTGGCTCAATAGGGCTGCATCTATCCAACGCCTTCTCAAGCGGCGCGCCTTGGATGGAACCTATCCGACCTCCCCTCAGCAAATTAGCCATGCCCTTGAAACGGTCGCTGCCCACTGGAACAAACACCCAATACCTTTTGTCTGGGCCGCCAAACGCAAAGCCCGTCGGAACCGCGCTGCCCTCAAACGTCACCGCTTAGCTGCTTCCGGTGCTGCTACTGCTCGTCCCGCCCGTCATCGCTTTTTATCCCACTGTGCCTGCCATCCGTCCCACTAGTTCCGTCGCTATCGTGCTTGGCACCTAGCATAACACTTCCCCCCTGTGCTGAGAGAAGTCGAGCGGTCGCTTCGCCCAGCCCGCTGCTTGCTCCCGTGATGACCACGACTCTTTCTTCGCTATTGTTGCCCATCAGTTTTATCCCTGCGTTTCTGAGAATCTCCTCGCTCCGTCCAAGGGAATAGACATTCGCTGTGTCAAAGAAATTAATCCCCAGTTCGAGGGCTTTCTTGATGATCGGTCGACTGTTTTCCTCGTCAAGTACCCATTTGTGAACCCCCTTGTCGCGTCCCCAAACCCCATACAACCAAGACACATGCGTGAGACTTTCAGCCCAGTTGAACCTGATCGAGCGTATTTCACAGTTTTCTCCTTTCAAACGATTTCTTTTATTGAACGTTTATTCCGACTTGGTATTGTTCATCGCTGACCTTTTCCATCCAGTCGGCATTCTTGCCTCAAGATGTTCCTGAATGGCGATGTGTGTTACCGCCGTAGTCGGTGCAGCGCCGTGCCAGTGTTTCTCACCCGGCGCGATCCAGATCACGTCCCCGGACGACGCTGGAGGCGAACCCGCTACTGGCTGGGCAATTACTCGAAATATTACGCTGCGAAACAATGATCGACGATAGTTCCCGCCCAACCCGCCCTGTCAAAGATTTCAAATCTCCTTGATTTATCCCTTCCCTTTATTTGTTCTGCCTTGACAATACAGCACGTCTGACTTACTCTCTGGTCTATATTCCGGGATCGCTCCTGATTTTTAACCAATATGGATTCACCATTAGACATTGAGGATATAGCGCGGCGCAGTGGCGTGAGCCGTTCGACTGTTTCGCGCGTTCTAAACAACCAAACTGGTGTGAAATCGACCACCCGTGAGCGCGTGCTGGAAGTAATTCGAGAGCTGGACTACCAGCCCAATCAGGCTGCCCGTGCGCTTACAATGCAGCGCACTGAGACACTCGCGCTCGTGATGCCTGTCTTCCTGCATTATCTTTTTGGCGACTTGTATTTCCCCGCCTTCGTGAGAAGTGTTTATGCCACAGCCACACAGCGTAACTACCTGGTTACGCTCTGGATGGGCGAGAAACAAACCGATGAGCAGTGGCTCTATCAGCGTATGATTAAGCGGCGTGCCGTTGATGGCGTATTGATTGCAGACGCCCCTGATGATGATTGGCTCACTGAACAATTGCACATAGATAACATTCCATTCGTTGTGATGGGGCGATCCAGCCTCAATAATGTTAACTATGTCGATGTCGATAATCGGCAGGCGAGTCGGCAAGCCGTTGACCATCTGATGCAGTTGGGCTACCGACGGATCGGTACTATTACTGGGCCGCTCAATCATACTGCTGGGCGTGACCGATTGGCAGGTTATACGGATGCCCACTATGCGGCAGGGCGACCTCTTGACCAAACATTGATTGTGGACGGTGGCTTCACCGAAGCGGGTGGATACACTGCCATGCAAACATTGCTCAAATGCGGGGTGGATGCCGTATTTGCAGCAAGTGATCAGATGGCAATCGCGGCGATTCGTGCCATCCGGGAAGCCCATTTGGAAGTGCCAAAAGACATCGCGGTGGTTGGCTTTGATGATGTTGATGAAGCTGATCAGCACGGCCTGACAACCGTTTATCAATCACCCGAAGCAGCGGGCGAGGCGATGACAAATTTACTGATCGATTTGTGTCTTCAAAAAACACCTTCTGTACCACGCGGCATTCTTCTGCCCACACAGCTTGTGATCCGCGACTCGTGCGGCGCACGGCTGCGTGGGCAGTTTCCCAATAAAACGAACGGTACACGAAAGCAGGGTTTAAGGGAATAGAAATCAGAAAGGCAGTTTGCCGCTTGACAAATTTTCCGAGTTGCTTAAACTCAGAGGAATTGGGAGCGTTCTCAATAATTATTCAAATCAAGAATTGCCAGGTGTATGTCATGCTAAACAATTATTTGATTTATAGGATAAGGAGGTAGCTGCGCCGCTTAGAGCTTTAGTCGTTTCGTTCTTTACGAATAACTTGTTGCCTTAGTCTCAGTGTTATTTGAAGGAGAAATTCAGTCATGTTTCGTAAACTGCAATTAGCCATTTCAATTTTTGTCCTTGTTACATTGGCGCTGACCACTTTTGCGCCACAGTCGGTACGCGCTCAGAATACACCGCGCGGTGGAACTGTCACCATCAACGAATCGCCTCAGGGCAACTGGCCGGGCGCGGTTTTCAATCCCTACTCGCCCAGCCCACGTCACGGCACAATGAACTTCGTCTACGAGCCGCTGATTGTGTTCAACCCAGCCGATGGCGGCAAGCCAACCTGGTGGCTGGCGACGGATGCCAGCAAGTACAGCGACGACTTGAAGTCATATAATGTTGTCCTGCGTAAAGGTGTTAAGTGGAGTGATGGGCAAGACTTCACTGCCGATGATGTGATCTTCACAATGGACCTGCTCAAGAAGTTCTCTGCGCTCGATAACATCGCCATTTGGAGCATCATTACTGGCGTCGAAAAAGTCGATGCCAGCACAGTCAAGTTCAATTTGAAGGAAATCTATACGCAGGCCGATACGCGCATCGGCAACCTGCGCCCGTTGCCTCAGCATGTCTGGTCAAAGGTCGATGATCCGGTCAAGTACAACAACGAAAAGCCTGTTGCGACTGGGCCATTCACAGAGGTGAATTTCAGTCCATCGGTTTATACGATCTGCCGCAACCCGAACTATTGGCAGGAAGGTAAGCCCTACGTCGATTGCGTGCGTTATCCGGCGTATTCAGGCAACGACTCAGTTAACAATGCGGCCATCAATAACGAACTCGACTGGGCCGGTAACTTCATCCCTGAGATTCAGAAGACCTATGTCGATAAAGACGCAGCGAACCATCACTACTACTTCTGGCCGGAAGGCGCACCCGCGGTAATGCTGTATTTCAATACCACCAAAGCACCTTACAGTGACGTAAAATTCCGCACCGCCGTCAGCATGTCGATGGATCGCACCAGCATGGTCGACAGCGTGTACGGTCCGGGTTACTCATCGGCAGCCAACGCCGTTGGCCTCAGCCCCGGACGTTACAAGGATTGGATCAGCCAGGCGGCAGTTGACGCAGCTAACAAGACAGGTCTCGGTACGTTCAACGTTGAAGGTGCCAAGAAACTACTGGATGATGCGGGTTACAAGGTCGGCGCTGATAAATTCCGCACGACACCCGATGGCAAGCCGATTGCCTTCAAAATTCAGACGGTGAACGGCTGGACGGACTGGACGAACGGCGCGCAGATCATCGCCCAGAACTTGCAGGACATTGGCCTCAACGTGACGATTGAAACACCAGAGTTCGGCGCATGGTTCACCAATCTGCAAGCAGGCACCTATGATGCCTCAATGGGCTGGGCGAACTATAACCGCACGCCCTGGGATTTCTATCGTGACACGCTCGATAGCAGCCTGATCTCGAAAGGCGCGGATGGCAAACTGGCCGCTAATGGTACGACCTGGCACCGTTGGACAAGCCCGGAGACAGACAAGCTGCTGAGTGACTTTACCAAGACTACCGACGCGGCCAAACAGAAGGACATCATCAACCAACTACAGATGGCTTATGTAACGAATGTCCCTGCCATTCCAATCTGGTGGAATCCGCAATGGTACGAGTGGAACACCACGCGTTTTGTCGGCTTCCCGACAAAGGAAGATTACTATGCACAGGGCAGCCCCTGGAATCAACCCGGTAGCCTGATCACTGTCCTGCGCCTGCACTGCAAGGACGATACAAGCTGCGGCCAGAAGAAATAAAATAACTTCACTCCCGCCCTGCTCCAAACGGACAGCAGGGCGGTTCTATCAAAACCACTTCTTCTCAACTGATTAGATATACTGAAGTGGGTACAGTATTTTAAGAAAACGCTCAAAAATAGATTAAGACGTTCAAGGATAGTTCGATGCGTTTTTTACTTCGCCGCGCAGGTTTCTACCTCATCGCCGCATTTATTGCGATTACGCTCAATTTTATGATTCCGCGTTTGATGGCTGGCAATCCGGCGGATATTATCTTCGCACGTTTTCAGGGGCGGCTCGACGTTCGTGCGATGGATGCGATGCGGGCTAGCTTCGGTTTTGTGGACGGGCCGCTTCACGAACAATACCTCGTCTATCTGAAAAATCTAGCGCAGGGTAATTTTGGCACTTCGGTTTCGGCCTTTCCACTGCAAGTCAGCGAGGTGATCGGTACTGGCCTGGGCTGGACGCTGCGTCTGATCGGCGTTGCAACCATTTTTTCGTTTGTCGTTGGCATGGTGCTGGGGATTTTGGCTTCCTGGCGGCGTGGTCGCTTTTTGGACAGTTACGTGCTGCCAGTGTTCAGCATCCTCGGCGCTTTTCCCTACTTCTGGGTGGCCCTGGTCTGTCTTTATTTTTTCGCCATGAACCTGCATTGGTTCCCAACGGCACATGCTTACGATATTAACCTGACCGAGAACTGGACATCACCGGAATTTCTGCAAAGCGTCCTGATTCACTCGTTTTTGCCTGCCGTGACCATTGTTGTTACCGCAATCGGTGGCTGGATGCTGGGGATGCGGAATAACATGATTGGTGTACTGGCGCAGGATTATATTGTGATGGCGCAGGCAAAAGGGCTTTCGGAGCGGCGTGTCATTTACACCTATGCGGCACGCAATGCCATTCTGCCCAGCCTCACCGGATTCGCCATGAGTCTGGGGTTCATTTTGGGCGGTGCGTTGCTGGTCGAAGTCGTCTTTTCGTATCCGGGCATGGGCTTTTTGCTGCTCTCTGCGGTCAATAACCGCGATTATCCACTCATGCAGGGCATCTTCTTGATGATCACGATGGCCGTCCTGGTCGCCAACTTCTTGGTTGATGTTATCTATGTATTGCTCGATCCGCGCGCACGCTAGGCGAAAAATTAAACAGGAATTTGATTGATGGCAACACCCGTAACAACTCCTATCTCCGTCACCCAGAGTGAACGACGCATAGCACGAGTCAGGCCGCGACTGCCCGGTTGGGTACGTACTTTTAGCGGCAATCGCAAGGCCGTCATTGGGTTTACGATTTTATTGGTATTCACCTTGATGGCCGTGTTTGCGCCCCAATTGACGAATACCCCCACCCCAACTCGAATCGTTGCCCGTGCCCATCTTGCCCCAGATGCCAAATACATCCTGGGTACCACGCGACAGGGGCAAGATGTTTGGGCGCAAATGGTATATGGTGCGCGTACTACACTCACGGTTGGCTTCCTGACGGGCACTGTGATCATCATCATTGCGACGCTGATGGGTGTGACGGCGGGTTATGTGGGCGGAGTCGTTGATGAGGCGCTTTCCCTGCTGATGAATGTTTTCCTGATCTTACCCGGCTTACCGCTGATCATCGTGGTAGCCGGCTGGCTCGATAAACCCGGCGCAACCACCATTATTCTGGTCCTTAGCCTGACAAGCTGGGCATACGGTGCGCGTGTGCTGCGTTCGCAAACGCTGGCACTTAGAAATAGCGAATTTGTGGCAGCAGCGAAGGTAGCGGGTGAACCTGATTGGCGCATCATTGTCTTCGAGATTTTGCCGAACATGATTTCCTTAGTTGTTTCGGCCTGGATTGGCGCAGTGTTGTATGCAGTACTGACCGAAGCGGGGTTAGCCTTCATCGGTCTGGGCGATTCTAGTTCCGTATCATGGGGATCAATCTTGTATTGGGCGCAGCAAAACCAGGCACTGCTGGTAGGTGCATGGTGGACGTTTATGCCACCTGGTATCTGTATCGCGCTCATCGGACTCAGCCTGACGCTGATCAATTATGCAATCGACGAAATTACCAACCCGCGCCTGAAAGGCGAAGGAGCTTAATTGATGACTTCATCGGCTGCTAATTTGCTGGCCGTCAAAGGCTACGATCCAGCGGTAAAGTCAGATAAGCCGCTGTTGGTTGTAGACGATTTACAGGTTGAATATCGCACGCACAATGGCAATGTAAAAGCCGTCGATCATGTCTCGTTTGACCTGTGGCCGAATGAGGTGTTGGGACTGGCCGGCGAATCGGGCTGTGGCAAATCGACGATTGCCCACGCCGTGACACGCATCCTCAAACCGCCTGCTTATATCACAGGCGGAACGGTCAAATTTAACGGTGTTGATATCCTGGGCATGGATGCCGATGATCTGCGGCGCTTCCGTTGGGAACATATGTCGATTGTATTCCAGAGTGCCATGAATGCGCTCAATCCTGTACTCAGCATCGGCGCACAGATCATTGATGCGATTCAGGCACATATACCGATGACCAAAGAGCAGGCGCGTGCCCGCGCCAAAGAACTGCTGCAAATCGTTGGGATCGACACCAATCGACTGGATAGTTACCCACACCAGTTAAGCGGTGGAATGCGCCAGCGCGCGGTGATCGCCATTGCGCTGGCGCTCAAGCCCGAACTGATCATTATGGACGAACCAACGACGGCGCTGGATGTGGTCGTGCAAAAGCAAATTTTGCAGGAGATTCGCCAGCTCAGACAGCAGTTCGGTTTTTCGATCTTGTTCATTACGCACGATCTATCGCTGTTGGTCGAGTTCTCGGATCGAATAGGGATTATGTACGCCGGGGAAATGATCGAGGTGGGACCGTCCAAGCGCATTTTCAACAATCCGCAGCATCCCTATACGGCTCGACTGATGAGTTCATTCCCGGCGATTAGCGGGCCGCGTCGTGAACTGGTGGGCATCCCCGGTTCGCCGCCCTACCTGATTTCACCACCTTCCGGGTGTCGCTTTCATCCACGCTGCGATCTGGCAATCCGTGACCTGTGCGAGGTCGCCCACCCGACGCTGCAGGAAACAGAACCACACCACATCGCTGCCTGTCATTTGATCGACCTGAAAAAAACGAGTTGACCCATGACTAACACTATGAGTAAAGATCAGGAGCCGATCCTCGAAACAATCAATCTGGGCAAGACGTTCAGCACGGGCGGCGCACTTTCGCGGAAAGTTGTCAAGGCGGTGCAGGAAGCCTCGTTCAAGTTGTATCGAGGGCATGTCACCGCGCTGGTTGGCGAGAGTGGAAGCGGCAAAAGCACCATTGTACGGATGCTGGCGCGCCTGTTTGCCCCAAGTGAAGGGCAAATCCTCTACAAAGGGCGCGACGTGACGCAGGATAAAAGCCGCGCCGCGATTCTCAACTATCGCAGTCAGGT
>JBBSEU010000244.1:0-9281 GCA_038239365.1 Aggregatilineales bacterium | reverse complement strand
TGTGCCCAGCCAATGTATCCTTTAGAACTGTGATAAACTCCACTGTAGCCTCTCGTGTCTAAGGTTTGTCCTCGTAAAACAACCTTTAGCTCACTTGAGGCTTTTTGTCTATCTTTTCCCTGACAACCTTTGCTCGCACCCGCCCTCTTTGCAGGGCTTGGATACTGGCGGGCGTGTAATTTATATTGGCACGTTTAACAAGGTTCTATTTCCATCTTTGCGGGTGGGTTATATGGTTGTACCACCTGATCTGATAGATACCTTCACACATGCCCATCTGCTGAGCAGCGGTCAGGTTTCTGTCCTCGATCAGGTTGTGTTGGCAAAGTATCTTCAGGAGGGCTATTTTGAACGCCATATACGGCGGATGCGCGCACTTTACGGAGAACGTCAAGCCGTACTGGTAGATGCTGCTCAGGAATTGAACGGACTGCTTGATATATCGGCTAGTGAAGCAGGGATGCACCTCGTCGGTTGGCTGTCGCCTAATATTGATGAGTGGGCAGCAGCCAAAGCGGCCCGCCTCCAAAATGTTCTAGTCTCACCACTTTCCGCATTCAGTATAAACCCTGTGCCACGTAAGGGTTTGTTGTTGGGTTATGCTGCCGCTGATCCGCTGACCTTACGTGAAGGTGTCCGCAACCTGACCACTGCTTTACGGACGTTAGTAAATTAAAATTTGGGCGTTGAGGTCAACCCTGATGGAAGATCATGCTGCGCGGCACCCGATCAATCTGCACCAGTGATGGCCGCCCATAAACAACATGGGCATAGCTGCTGTATTGGTAATCACCTGGAGAAACACATAATTCAGCTCGGATCGGTTCTGCATGAATCGCAGCCATGACGGCAGCAAGTTCGGCAGGCGCAGGGATGCGCTGATGCCAGAAATCTTTATGCCATACATCGCGCGGTAAGTTTGGGTCCGTCGAACGCAGCATCGTCCCCGATAAAGCGCGTACATCGAGCATCAGGCGATCTATGAAATAATCGGACGGCTTCCCGGCCAGACGACTGCCCCGTCGCAAACCATTGAGCATGAACACTTCCAGCGAATACTCTGTAACTTGCACTGCCCAGGTGAAATGATTGGGCAGGATGCAGTAGGCGACTACGCGCAGACCATGCCGTTCGCGGATCAGGTTCAGCGCCGATTGCAGTGTTGCGGCCATGACCGCGCGTTTGAAAAGCGGCTGACGATTAGCGGCGAATAAAGTCAGGTGATGCCAGGAGCCAGGCTCACTCCGAATGGGTTCACGTTTTACCATGCCACAGAGTATATAACGCCCGGAGATTGACCGCTATTCCGGTGTGCTTGTTCAGCGGCGCGCGAATTGCTACAATTATCACAATCACCTTTACACGCCAATGGGAGACCGTGAATGTTTCGGTCAGCACGGATTTGTTTGTTTGCCTTGACGCTAACTTTACTTGCCGCCTGTGGAACACCCGCCACACCCGCGCCTGCACTTCCACCAACTGAAGTGTTGCCAACGCGCATCGCTATTCTACCAACAACGCAAAATGGAACCCCCGCGACAGTAGCCCCGGCAGCGGCAACTATCGTTCCACCAACAACCGTTCCGGCGCTTGCGAAGGCCAGCGCCACGCCAACGATCACCCTGATTCCACCAACGGCAACGCGCCAGATCGCTACGGCGACTCAGCTTTCAACCGCTACTCAGGCCGCCGCAGCCGTGCCCGCCGGTGACGTAGCGAAGGGTCAGGTCATTTTCGCTAAGGGCGTCGAAGGGCAGCCCGCGATTCCAGCCTGTGCCTCCTGCCATTATGTCGATAACGATCAAATCCTGGTTGGTCCCTCACAAAAGGGGATCGCGGTTCGGGCGGCCACGCGCGTACCCGGTCAGAACGCGGCGACCTACATTCGCAACTCGATTATCAACCCAAATGCGTATATCGTCCCGAATGAAGGTAATCATATCTATGCAGCGGGCGGTCAAAGCCTGATGTATCAGAATTATGCCAAAGACCTGACCCCGGAACAGATCAACGATCTGGTTGCCTACATGCTCACGTTGCGCTAACGAACGGCGCGTTCACTCCAAATGAGCTACTTCGCTACTGCTTGAAGTGACTCGGCTATCGTAATCAGATTGTCCTGAGTCACTTCTGCACGGCCTGTCAGGATGATCAGCGTTCCATCACGGATGAGGCTAAGTTGGCGAATGTTGAACTGTTCCCAAACATATGCTTTGTCGCTTCCGAGCATGACCAGTTTACCGAGAGTGTGAATTGTCTTTGATGGTAAGGCAAGCTGCTGGATAGTGAGCGCGACGGCGTCAGTCGGTGAGCGAAAAGTCTGATGCAGCCCAAATGCCTGGGTTGGCCCTTTAGGACTCAGATACGCTGGAATTGTGGTCGGAACAAACACTTTGAACGGCACTGACTGGGCAATAGCCTTCCACATTTGTGTTAGTTCGTCCACTGTGGGGGAGAGTTTCGGACGCGCATCGACCACCTTTGTCGTTGCTAATGGAGTGAAGGTGAAAATGCTCGAATCTATTGGCTCGTTGATGTGGATACTTTCAAAAACACTTCGCATCAGGATGACATCCTGAACCGCCCGAATCTCTACCCCAAGCTGAATGTAGGTTTCCTGATCGATCCAGAGGGTGATCTCCTTGCCGATGCCAAGTTCGGTGGCATAGTCCGGCTCAGGGACGAGTAGAATTTTGTAGGCGGTTCGCCCGGCAATGGTTTCTGTCCCCAGAAGTTTGGCTTCTCGATAGTGAAGTTGTGCCCTGTCCAGAATCGACTGAAGATTGCTCGCGTTGCTGCCATTGACAACAGTTGTCGTATCATAAAGCGGAAATATCGCCCAGGTTGGGTAAAGCACATCAAATTCATCCAGGTCTTGTTTCAGGGCAGAGTTGTCCCTGGGTGAGAAATGCCAAGCGTTTGAGCCATCGCTGACCATCAACTGTTGCAAATAGAAATGCCCTTGTGTGAGTTGAATCGTGGGAATAGATCGGGCAATCAAATTATCGGGTGGTGCAGCCGATCCGGGATAGAGCGTGCTGAAATCTTCGATGCGGCGGCTGCGCGGCGACTGAAACCAGACATGCCGCTGTGTCTTATTGTATTCATTGTCAGTGCCGCGATCCTGATTGATCACGCCTTCGTAGGAATGCAAATCCGCGACATTGGCCGCACGCATCAGGATTTCGGCGGCGCTGACGGTCTGTGGCCGTACAATCATCCACATAACGATGCTGAACAAGGCGGCGCTCAATTCAAAGGCGATTACCGTGCGCCGGACATTCAATTTCCGTGCTGGCCTGACCGAATACTGCGTCAATAGCTGCGCGCGCAACTGAGCTTTGAACGCGGCCGGTGTTTCTCACGGTTTATGTTCTGTCTGTAGGCGTGTTGCCAATACCAACAACGGATCATCCTCGTTACCTGTTTCAAGATTCTTTACCCATTAATCGATTTCATTTTGCGACATGTGTGGTTTCCTCTGTTATTTCTATCGTCTTGAGCAATTCGCGCAAACGATTTAGCGCGCGATGTAACCGTAAATATAGATTTGGCAGGGAGCAGCCGATGATTTCAGCCGTTTCCGGTCTGGACAGTTCCTCGAAAAAGCGCAGGCGAATCACCTGTTGATCGGTGGCTGAGAGGCGGGTGAAGGCTGTTTGCAGGGTGTTATACTCGTCTTGATCTTCAACGATCTTTTCCACATCGTTATTGCTGACTTGTGAGTCCAGCAATGGAACGGTGAAACGCTCATTTCGGTACTGCTGCGCTAATTCGTGAACCGCTATTCGATACAACCATGCGCCAAAACTGACACCCCGCCATTGGTACGTCTTGATGTGGCTCAATGCTTTCTCAAATGTGGCGGAGGTCACATCTTTGGCAAGGCTCTCATCGTCTGTTTGCGAACGGACGAAACCATAAATGCGGTCTATATAGCGATCATAAAGTGCGATGAAAGCCTGTGCGTCATGTTGCGCGCGTCGGATGAGTTGTTCTTCTTCAGTTTCAGCCATCCAATGTTCCCAAAACATAAACGATATACTCTATTAACACTGCATTGAGAAAAATCTTTCAGGTAGATAGGGGCGCTATAATAGTCGTTGTTCGGAATAGAAGTGTCGAATTGAATTGTTTACCGTATTGTTAGGAATGAATCAGGGCTATCACGATGTCAGTTGAACAGCCGTTTGTCCACCTGCATGTTCACACCGAATTCAGCTTGCTCGATGGTTTGAGCAAGATCAATAAGCTGGTTGCGCGCGCTCAGGAACTCGAAATGAAGTCTCTGGCGATCACCGATCACGGCACGATGTACGGCGTCATGCAGTTCTACCGGGCGTGCAAGGATGCCAGCATCAAGCCGATTATCGGTGTTGAAAGCTATATGGCGCGCAAAAGCCGCCTGATTCACGATGCTACTGAACGGCAGCCCTATCACCTGCTGCTGTTGGCAAAAAACGAGACAGGCTACAAGAACCTTCTTAAACTCACTTCCGAGGCGCAGCTTACCGGCTTCTACAGCAAGCCGCGCGTGGATAAGGAACTACTCAGCAAATATCACGAAGGCTTGATTTGCACGTCGGGCTGCCTTGCCGCCGAAATTCCACGCGCCTTCGGAGAAGGGCGTGAGTCGCAAGCCCTCGATCTGATCGGCACCTATCAGGATATTTTCGGCAAAGAAAACTTCTTTTTAGAACTTCAACAGCACGACATCCCGGAAATTCACAAGCTGAACGAGTGGCTAGTTCAGTATCGTGGTAAGGCCGATGTTCCGCTGGTCGCCACCAATGATGTGCATTATGTGTTGGATACGGACTTCAACGCAC
Organism: Aggregatilineales bacterium; assembly: GCA_038239365.1. Taxonomy (GTDB): domain Bacteria; phylum Chloroflexota; class Anaerolineae; order Aggregatilineales; family UBA2796; genus JBBRMW01. Next base: position 4,452 of record JBBSEU010000244.1, on the reverse strand, counting down.
ACGATACGCTGCTCTGCATCCAGACGAACGCATTCAAAAAAGATGAGAAGCGGATGCGGATGAGCGATCCGAGCTATCACTTGCGAACACCCGCAGAAATGTGGTCAATCTTTGGTGAGGCCGCGCCCGAATCGCTGATGAACACGCTGCTCATCGCCGAAATGTGCGATCTGAAGCTGGACGACAAAACTTATCACCTGCCTGTTTTTCCAGTTCCCGAAGGTTACACCGCAGCGTCCTATTTGCAGGCATTGACGCTTCGTGGCGCGCGCTGGCGTTGGGGTGAAGACGCCGATCAGCACCGCGAACGTCTGGACTACGAATTGGGCATCATCAGCAAAATGGGTTTCGATACCTACTTCCTGATCGTCTGGGATTTGTGCGAATTTGCCCGTAAAGCTGATATTTGGTGGAACGTGCGTGGCAGCGGCGCGGGTTCGGCAGTTGCCTATTGTCTGGGTATCACCAGCATCGATCCGATCCAAAATAATCTGATCTTTGAGCGTTTCCTCAACCCTGGCCGCGTCAGTATGCCTGATATTGACATGGACTTCCCCGATGATCGCCGTTCAGAGATGATCGATTATGCCAAGCGCAAGTACGGCGAAGATAAAGTCGCTGCGATTATCACCTTTGGCACGCTCAAAGCCCGCGCAGCGATTAAAGACGTTGGCCGTGTGTTAGATTATCCGTTGGCCGAAGTCTCCAAGCTGACGCAGATGATTCCCCAGATTCCGAGCCACCCGGTTACGTTGGCGCAATGCCTTAGCGATGATCCTGAGTACGCCTTGCCCGAACTCAAAAAGTTGTATGCCGAAAACGCGGAAATCAAGACACTGCTTGATACGGCGCTCACTGTCGAAGGCATGTCGCGCAACGCCGGAACGCACGCAGCGGGCATCATCATTGGTGATAAGCCACTTGTTGAATATCTTCCGCTGCACCGCCCCACTAACACAGGCGGCGATGTGGCGATCAATCGGATCACGCAGTTCCCAATGGAAATATGCGAGTCGATTGGCCTGCTCAAGGTGGATTTTCTTGGTCTCTCGACGCTGACCATCATGCGGAAAGCGTGCGAACTGATCGAACGCTATTACGGTATTCACTACGATATGAGCAATATCCCCTATCGCCCCGATCCGAACGATCCCGAACAATCGCGGATGTTGGAAGCGGCATTCAAGTTGATCAGTTCCGGCGAAGTGACGGGTGTTTTCCAACTGGAAGGCCAGGGAATGCGTAAGATGCTCGTGGATATGAAGCCCTCAACGTTCGAGCATATCATTGCCGCGATTTCACTGTATCGTCCCGGCCCGATGCAGTTCATCCCAATGTTTAATAATCGACTTCATGGTACAGAAACCATTGAATATTTGCATCCAGACCTCGAAGACATTTTATCAGAAACATACGGCGTAATAGTATATCAGGAACAGATCCAACAGATCGCGGCCAAACTATTTGGTTACTCCTTGGGTGATGCTGATCTTATGCGTCGTGCGGTCTCCAAGAAAAAAGCCAAAGACCTGATCAAGCACAAGGAAATATTCAAGGAAAAGGGTCCAGAATATGGTGTTACGCCTGAAGTAGCCGAGAAGATATTCGATCAGGTGGAGTATTTTGCGGCTTATGGGTTCAACAAGTGTTTGGTGGCGGATACTCAGATTATCGATGCTGATACGGGACGGCTTGTACGAATTGGAGACTTGGTTGAAGGTAAAGTGGCCCTTACCAAAACGATCGCCTGTGATACCGATAAATTGCGTTTGATTTCTGGAAAGGTGTCACTTGTTCATAGTAATGGCGTCAAGCCTGTCTATAGACTTATTACTGGCTTGGGTAAGCAGATCGATGCGACTGCAAATCATCCGTTTTTGACGTTTGCGGGTTGGCGCAATCTGAGTGACTTAGCAGTTAGTGATCAAATTGCCGTTCCACGAAAAATTGCTATTCAAGGTACAAAGGAATGGGCAGATCACGAAGTAATTGTTTTAGGCCATCTATTAGCAGAGGGCAATTTATGCCATCCACATGGCCTCTATTACTACACAAGCGATGACGAGCAATGGCGCGACTATGTAAAAAATCTGGAAAAGTTTGAAAACGTTGCTGCAAGCACGCACTTCCGAAGGAACAATATGCACGACGTTTACAGTCGCAAGGTAGATCCCAAACTGCCAAATAGCGCCGTTGCGTGGATTGAGGAACTTGGTCTTCGCAATGCCGATTCGTATACTAAGTTTATTCCTGATGAAGTATTTGAACTCACGCATCGCCAAATCGCTTTGCTAATTGCTCGAATGTGGGAAGGCGACGGATGTATTGATGAAAGGGGCAGATACCTTTACTACGCTACGTCTTCTGAGCGAATGGGGCGTCAGCTTCAACATTTATTTTTGCGATTCAGTATTCCTTCGCGCATACGGCAGGTGATGTTCAAATATCGAGGCGGGCAAAAGTTTGGCTATCAAATTCACATCACAGGCAACAGAAATCTGAAACACTTCTTAGACACAATAGCCAGCCATTTCATCAGTGATGAGCGACGTACAAAACTAAAAAACATGGTGCTTGATACGCCTGCAAGTACAAGTACAAAAGATTGTGTTCCAGTTGCTGTTCAAGATATGATTCGTGCTACAAAAATCGCGCAAGGTCACTCATGGGACACTGTGGCTCAAGGAGCGGGTGTTTCTGTTTCCGAGTTCAGACGAACTGCCTATACACCAACAAAATCTGGCTATACACATGCTGTAATTGATAAGCTGGCGGCGTTTTTCGACTCGGATGAACTGCGGCGTTATGCTGATAACGACGTCTATTGGGATCGAATTGTCTCAATTGAATATATTGGTGAGCAGCCAACCTATGATCTGACTGTGCTAGGAACCCACAATTTTGTGGCGAATGACATTATTGTTCACAATTCCCATGCGTCAGATTATGCAATTTTAACTTGCCAGACGGCATTTCTGAAAGCGCATTATTCACCCGAATTTTATACAGCGATGCTTAGTGTTCAGCGTGATAGGATCGACGATGTGGCGCTGTTCACGTCCGACTGTCGCCGTCTGGGTATTCCGATCCTGCCACCAAGTCTGAATCACAGTGAGCAGGACTTCACCATCGAGGAAACGGAAAAAGGGCGTGGTATCCGCTTCGGTCTGGGCGCGATCAAAAACGCGGGCGACAAGGCAACCGCCGCGATCCCGGCAGAACGCGCCGCCAACGGCCCCTTTACCAGCCTGCTTGATTTTTGCCGTCGTGTCGATTTGCGCTTGTTCGGCAAACGTGGCCTTGAGCCGATGATAAAAGTGGGTGTGTTTGATGAGTTTGGCGAACGCGATCAGCTGCTCTCCGTGGCCGAACGCCTCAATAACTACAGTGCCGACCAGCACCGCGCCAAAGAAGTCGGACAGGCCAGCTTATTTGCCAACACTACCGAAGATATGAACAGTGATGTGTCTTTCCTGGCGATTACATCCAGCTACGAAAAAGTGTCGAAGCGCGATATGCTCCGTTGGGAAAAGGAGTTGATGGGATTGTACATCTCCGATCATCCGCTGAATGCGTGGTCAGCCGCCATGCAAAACCTCTCGAATCTGGTTCTGAGCGGCCAATTAAAAGCCGATGGCGACCAATACCATGAGCGCGCTATCACAGTAGCCGGGCTTGCTGTCGGGACGCGCACCATTGTTACCAAAAAGGGCGATACGATGGCGATTGTCACCCTCGAAGATGCTCAGGGCAATATGGAAGCGGTCTTCTTCCCACGTACCTGGACGCGCTACAAGGACATGATCGAAGACGATAAAATTTACATTGTACGCGGGCGGGCTGATACCAGCCGCGAAGGTAGTACGCCGCAAATTATCGTTGAGTCCGTTTCTCAGGACTTCGATTATGTAGTGTCCGCCGATGAAGCCACACCTGCGCCACCCGATTTTGTCAGAGCAGTGAATGCCCCTGACGAAAACGAGATGCTGGATTCGCACGACGCTGATGAACCAACAACGGACGGTTTACCCGATTCTCTGTTTGAAGGCGCGCCGCCTGAAGCACCCGACGAGACCGAGTCGTTTGAGCCGCTCTATACACCACCCCGCCGCCAGAGCAGCACGAACAGCAGTCAATTGAATGGGAACGGCGTGCAGCAAACAACACAACCCGCCCAACAAACAGATACCTCACCCTATGATGACGAACCGCCCGCGCTCCCGGCACGTCGCATCACTGTTTTCTTCGCGCCGCCCGGCGAAACAGAAAAAGAGCGTCAGAAGTGGCTCAATCGCATCAAGCGCATTCGCGGTCAGCTTATTGAATGTCCGGGGCGCGACGACCTGCCCGAGGGCGAAGGGCAGCCCGAACGTCTCGAGATAATCCTTCAGCGCGACCAATTTCTCGCGCGGCGGGGCCTCGTGGACGCGGTACATGCACACCGTCCGCTTC
>JBBSEU010000243.1:0-9303 GCA_038239365.1 Aggregatilineales bacterium | reverse complement strand
CGCAGTGTTAGGGGACGGCTTCAAACTCATCGAGAGCATTCGGCATACCCACAAGACGCCCTGGGAGTCTGAGCAACGGTTTATCCACTGTCGTTATCAACGACTTTGACGCAGCAATGCCGCTTGCAGTACGGCGATCACGGTCATGCCATCCCGAATTTCGCTGTGCTGCACCATTCGCAGCACCTCATCAAAATGAAACGTCTGCACTTCCAAAAATTCGGTATCATCAGGGGGAAGTTTTTCCTGAACCAGATCGTAGCCCAAAAACAAATGCGCCGTTTCATCACAAATACTTTTAGAGGTGTAGTAAATGTTGATTGGGATGAGGCGCGAGGCGCGATAACCCGCCTCTTCAGCCAGTTCGCGCTGTGCCGCCACTTCGGGGAATTCGTCGGCTTTCATGCCGCCCGTCGGCATCTCCCAACGCATCGCTTCGTGCTGCACATAGCGATATTGCCGCACCAGGATGACATGATCGGCATCGACAAAAGGCAGCACACCAACGCATTGCCCAAAGGTACACACACCATAAATCGTGGTGCGGCCATCAGGCAGTTCAGCAACGTCTTCGCGCAGCCTCATCCACTTGTTTTCATAGATGGGGCGGGTGCTAACCGTCTTCCAGGGTTTTGGCGGCATTGGCAAATCGCCTTTCAACGGATCACTAAGCAGGTAATTACGGAATACTATGAGTGTATCGCAACATCTTCGACACGGAAATCGGGCGTTGGTCACGGGCGGCGCGGGCTTGATTGGTTCGCATCTGACCGATTTGTTGATTCGTGAGGGCTATAAAGTCCGCGTTTTTGACGCGCTCGAACCCCAAACGCATCGTGAAGGCAAGCCTGCCTGGATCAATCCCGCCGCCGAATTTATCCATGCAGATATTCGAGATCGGCAGGCGATCCATGACGCCATGCAAGACATCGACGTGATCTTTCACGAGGCGGCTTACGGCGGCTACATGCCCGAAATCAGCAAATATGTGCATGTCAACAGTTTTGGCACGGCACAAATACTCGAAGTGATCCGCGAGGAGAACATCCCGATCAAAAAGATCGTCGTGGCCTCATCCCAAGCTGTATACAGTGAAGGCGCAACGACTTGTCCGACACATGGTCTTGTTTTCCCAATGACGCGCCCGCTCGAACAACTTCAACGCGGCGATTGGCGCGTCTACTGCCCCATTTGTGGCACTCCAACCAGCCGCGCCCCAACACCTGAAAATGCACCCATCGGCGGCGAAACGGTCTACGCGCTCACGAAGGTCGATCAGGAACGGCTCGTCCTGCAATGGGGCAAACAGGTCGGCATTCCTACCGTCGCGCTGCGCTACTCGTGTACGTATGGGCCGCGCCAATCGATCTTCAACCCGTATACCGGTGTGATCGCCATTTTCAGTACACGCCTGTTGAGCGGCCAACCGCCTGTCCTCTACGAAGACGGCCAGCAAACCCGCGATATGTCCTATGTCGGGGATATTGCCTGTGCAAACCTGCTGGCAATGGAGAGTGACGCACTGGACGGTCTGCCCGTCAATATCGGCTCGAATGTCGCCACGACGGTCATGGAAATGGCACAGTTAGTCGCGGATGCGCTCGATGTGCATATTGAACCCGTTGTACGCGGCGAATTCCGACCCGGTGAGATGCGCGATCTGCAATCGGACACGACGCGCGCCAAAAAAATCGGGTATCAACCGACTGTGCCGCTGGCCGAAGGTATTCGGCGCTACATGGATTGGATTCGCACACTGGGGCACGTCCGGGATTACTTTGCTGCCGCCGAAGCGATCCTTAAACAAAGGCGAATCGTTCAGCAATCAATTCGTAAGGAATCGCTGTAACGATAGCAGGAGTGGGTAGACTGAACAATATTCTATCTTTAGTTATATTCTGACTGGAGAAACGTATGACAACCGCCGCGCTACAGCCGCAAACCGCGACCAGCCAACCCGCGCTAGGCGACTTGATCGCCCTGGTGAGTGGAGTCTTGATTTTGATCGCTTACCTGATCCTTCCGCTCCGCAGTGATGTTAATGCCACCGGCTTTGGCTTCCTGGACTCTGGGACTACCTTTCCGGCGCTGACCCTGATCGTCGGTGTCTCGGCAATTGTGGCGGCACTGGTCAACATCACCTCGCTCCGCGAACAGGCGGCGCGTTGGTATTTTGCCGGGTTGGGAATCGTTGGGCTGGTTTACCTTGTGGATAATGCGCTGCGTGGCAAGCCCGGCCTTGCATTGGGCGGTTGGTTGGCGATGCTGGGTTGCGTGTTGATGCTCGTGCAGGCAATTTTGCCTCGCCCCGGCTATGTCGCTCATGCGCGCGCCTCCGAAGTCGTGTTCGCGTTGATCCGCGTATTGGTGGCGACCCTCTGGTTTACGCAGTTACTCTGGAAATTGCCCTGGAACAACTTCGGCTGCGCCCCCGGCGCGCTTACCCCGGCGGCGGGCACAAGCGGCCTGTGCGATTGGATCGGCAAGGAAGTTGCCAGCCCGCGTTATGGCGCATACAAAGACTTTCTGACAGGTGTGATCTCCCCCAACCTGAGCTGGATGGCTTTCTTGATCGTCGGTGGTGAGGCCTTCATCTGCGTTTCGCTGATGTTTGGATTTTTGACCCGACTTGGTGGGCTGGCTGGATTTCTGATGGGGATCAATCTGTTTATCGGGTTGACGGCAGTTCCCAATGAGTGGGACTGGACCTACCTGATGCTGCCCTTGATCAACCTGGCTTTCCTCTTGGTGGGTGGTCGCTACTTCGGGATCGACGGTATTCTGCACAAGCGGTTGAGTGCTGCGAATGCAGGCGGGTTCGCCAAACTGGTTGCCCGGTTGGTCAGTTAAAAACCTTAGACAAGTGGGGACAGTCATGATTCCAGACAGCACTTTGGATGCAGGCGAAACGGCCTGCGGCGATCTGATTATGCTCGTTTTCGGGCGGATGAAGGTCATGGCAGCCGGGCAGGTATTGGAAGTCGTGACAAATGATCCCGGAGCGCCTGTCGATATTCCGGCGTGGTGTCGGCAGACAGGCCACAAACTTTTGCACAGTGCCCCATCCGAAAAAGCGTCGTCCGTTCATTTTTATATCCGCAAAAAGGACTAGCAAATATGTCAAAATTGGTTGTTAGCATCACCAACGCAAAAAACAAGCCGGACTCGGCTACTGTCGGTTTTGTCGTCGCCAATGCCGGGGTTGCGGCAGGTCAGGAAGTCTACGTCTGGTTGAGTCTGGACGGCGTGTATCTATCCCAAAAAGGCTATGCCGATGACGTGATGGTAGAAGGCTTCAAACCGCTGGCGGAACTAATCAACACCTTTGTGAGCAACGGCGGTCAATTAATCGTGTGTCCACCCTGCTTCAAAACGCGCGGCTTGGTTGAAGATCAGCTCGTCGCCAATTCGGTATTGGCTGGGGGTGCGCGGCTCGTCGAATTGTTGAGTCAGGGTGCGGCCTGTATTTCCTACTAATGGCTCGTAAATAGGCGACCATTCTTGACTCACAAGACGCTTCCCCTTGCCCTAATCGGACTGCTATCGTTAGCGGTCTACGGGATTGCGGCGCTGCATGGCGCATTCCGACCCGGACAAGTGGAAGTATTTTTAGGGTTGTTTGGGATCGCATTTGTGCTGTATGCGGTGGCGTGCTGGTTCGTCGTGCGCCACCCACCTGCTGACCGCCGATCCCTGCTGCTGATCTTTGGTTTTGCGCTAGTGTTCAACGGCGCGTTGTTCCCGATGCTGCCCAACCTGTCAGACGATATGTACCGCTATGTGTGGGATGGACGAGTTCAGGCGAATGGAATCAACCCGTATCGTTATCCGTCTAACGCTGCTGAAACGGCTTATCTCCGCGACGATCAAATCTGGGCACGCATGAATCGACCTTCGGCTGTCACGGTTTATCCGCCGGGCGCGCAGATGTTCTTTGCTGCGATTTGGCGTGTTTTTCCTGATAGTATTGCGGGCTTCAAATTGGTCTTCATCATGTTCGTGCTGATGGCGGGTGGCCTGTTAGTGCCCTTGCTCAAACTGTGGGAAGTTCACCCGACGCGGGTATTGATTTTCCTCTGGAATCCGCTGCTCATCTTCGAGATCGCCCATTCAGCGCATGTGGATGCACTCTATCTGCCGCTTATTGTGGGGGTGCTGCTGCTCCGCATGAGTGCGCCAGCTAATCGCCCTAGCCCGAGGCACGAGGCCGGGATCGGTGTTCTGCTCGGTTTGGCAACCTTGATTAAGCTGTATCCAATCTTGCTGATTCCGGTACTGTGGAGCGTGCAAGGAGGGCGTTTTCGGGTGCGCCTGCTGCTGCCGATCACTGCATTGGCAACGATTGGATTGGGTTACGCGCTATATATCGCGCCCGGTGTGGATACGCTCGGTTTTTTGCCCAGTTATGCACGCGAGTTTTTTAATATCGCCCCGATCCCGATGGCGCTGGTCCGTTGGGCACAAGCGAATAAAATGGCCTACTACCAACCTACAATGGTTTTACTACCGCTGGTCGTTATATTGATCACTCTCTATTTTGTAATTTTCCCGGCGCGCGATGCGAAAACTGCGACTCGGCGCTGCTTATGGCCGATAGGGGCAACAGTGTTGATCACGCTCAATTTGTTTTCGTGGTATGTGCTGTGGACGATCCCCTTTAGTGCGCTCGATCTGACGTTTTCGCCGTTCCGCGCGGCATTTGGATGGTGGCTTTTCACCGGGCTGATTGTGCTGTCATATCACTTGTTTATTACGGGTTACGCGCAAGAGTGGGTCGCCTGGCTGGAATTCATCCCACTGTACGCTATTCTCGCACTGGCAGCATTAACTGCTGGTAGAAACAGCCTACGCAAAGGACAAACGGTATGACTCGACGCGCCTTGATGGTCGTTGCCAAACAGCCCTCTCCCGGCCAGACCAAAACCCGCCTGTCGCCGCCACTGACCGGAGAAGCCGCCGCCGCGCTTTACGAATGTTTCTTGCGCGATACGCTCGAAATTATCCGGGCGGCGCGTAAGCTCTGTCCATTCGATCCGATCATCGCCTATTTGCCGGAAGGTGGCGAGGCTTACTTCCGTGCGCTTGCGCCCGATTTTGACCTGTTATTGCAACAGGGCGCTGATCTTTCCGAGCGGCTGCACAACGCCACGTCTCATTATTTGACGGCAGGCGGGTACGATCAGGCCGCAATTATGGACAGCGATAGCCCAACCTTACGCCCGGAATATCTGAGTGCCGCCTTCACGGGACTCGATCAGGCGGATCTAACATTCGGGCGGGTAGACGATGGCGGTTACTACGTGATTGGCCTCAAGAAGCCCGCGCCGCGCCTGTTCCTCAATGTGACCATGAGTACACGAACCGTTGCCCAGGATACTTTGGATTGTGCCGCCCAAGAAAAATTAAGTGTCTATTTGCTGCCCACTGCGTTTGACATTGATTACGGCGCTGATTTGCGGCGACTGCTCGATGAACTGCGTACTTTGCCGGAGTCCTTCGCGCCATATACACGCGCGTTCCTCCATGCTAACCCCAACATCGAAAGCCAGGTCTGATGCGCGTCACGATCATCATCCCGGCCTTGAATGAAGCGGGGAATATCACGCGCCTGATCAGCGAAATTCCGCGTGATGCGGCGGAGTCGATCCGGGTGATTGTGGTCGATAATGGTTCTACCGATGGGACGGGCGCAGTCGCACAGCAGGCGGGCGCACAGGTCGTCAGCGAATCGCGCCGGGGTTACGGTCAGGCGTGCGCGGCTGGGGTGGCGGCGCTGCGTGCAGCGAATGAAACGGATGTCGTTGTGTTTCTCGATGGCGATGGCAGCTTCGATCCCGCCGAACTCCCACGCCTGCTCATGCCGATCTCCGAAAATCGGGCTGAAATGGTGCTTGGTTCACGAGCTTTGGGTGGGATGGAAATTGGCGCGATGCCGCCCCATCAACGCTTTGGTAATCGGCTGGTCTCACGGCTGATGGGCTTGCTGTACGGCCTGAACCTCACCGATTTGGGGCCGTTCCGAGCGATTCGATGGGAGACGCTTGCCAGGATCGATATGCGCGAGATGACCTTCGGCTGGCCGACGGAAATGATCGTTAAGGCGGCAAACCTGAAAACACGCATGGTCGAAGTCCCGGTCAGTTATCGCCGCCGCTGGACAGGTAAATCGAAGGTGAGCGGCACAGTACGCGGCACGCTTCTAGCCACTTATTTTATTTTGGGCGTCACGCTGCGTTATGCGTTCAATCGTCGCGCGCGTTAATCGCATATCACCTGCCATTCGCCTTTCCGGGATCGGTCTGGGCATGGCCGCGATCTGGTTCGCTGCGTTTGGCGGGCGGTACTCGCTGACCGAATTTGGACACTTGCCGATGCAGTCGCTTGCCACGCTCAATCAAAACTCGCTGGAAAGCGCCGTGCTGTACATCGCCAGTTTTGCGGTGCTTTTCGGGTTGTATTGGCTGGCGGCCCGAACGATGAAGCCGTATTTGCGCGGTGGATGGATGATTCTGGTCGGCGGCGCGGTGCTGATGAATGCGACGCTGCTGCCTATGCACCCATTCGATGCGGCGGATATTTACGACTACATTATTCGCGGGCGCATGACGGCCAGCTATGGGCTGAACCCCATGAAGGATGCGCCGACAGCGGTTCCAGTGGGCGACTCGGTTTATCCATTTGCTGCCTGGCACGACGCCACTTCGGCCTACGGACCGGCCTGGGAAGCATTGGCCGCGCTGACTACCAAAGTAGTGGGCGAGGATCGCAATACGAATGTGATTGCGTTCAAGCTGCTCGCCTGCCTTGGCTATGCGCTTACTGCGTTGTTCATCGGCTTGACGCTTCGGAAAGTTACACCAGAACGTGTTCAAGTGGGTCTGCTGTTGTTTGCCTGGAATCCGCTGATGGTCTATTTCGCGGGCGGTACTGGACATAACGATTTGATCATGGCCGCGTGTGTGGCGTTAAGTATTTACTGCATCGTTCGGCGGCAGTACATTGGGGCAATGGCAGCGGCGGTACTGGGCGGATTAGTGAAATTTATTCCGCTGTTGTTGCTGCCGATCATTGTCATCCTGATCTGGCAAAATCAACCGCCGCGCGCCCGCTTGCAAACTTATATCTCAGGTCTGATCCTGAGTATGTTGTTTGTCCTGGCTTTTTATGCGCCCTTCTGGACAGGGATCGATACACTGGCAATGGGGCGTCGCGGGCGATTGTTCACCAGTTCCACTGGAACGCTGGTGCGGCAGGCATTGACCCCGTTTCTGGGCGAGAGCAGCGCCGGAGAAGTTGTTGGCGATATAGCGGTTATCCTGTTTGGGATGTTTTACCTGTGGCAATTGTGGGCGATCATACGCTCCAGACGGCACGAGCCGCTTTATTCAGTCCGGGTTTTGCTGCGAGTGCTATTATTTTACTTGATGGTCAGCGCGATTTGGTTTCAGCATTGGTACCTGGCCTGGGTGATACCGCTGGCCGCCCTGTTGGAAGACACACCCGTGCGCCGCCTGACCCTCCTGTTTAGTTATCTGGTGACATGGCAACCGCTGCTCTATAACTACGTCACTTTTCGTTATGACGGCTGGATGCCCTTACCCTGGCGTGATTTGATCCCGGTCAGTGTGTTTATGGGCGGGGCGTGGCTTTATGTGGGGGGGTACTGGTTATCCGTTTGGAATCGCCAACGAAAGTTAAATGCACTACAATCAAATTAAGTGGAAAGAGATGCCATGACCGATTTCACTTCAACCCAACTCGACCGTAGTCCGGCTGTGCCTGCCTGGAAGTTGTGGATTTACACAAACTACGATTGCAATCTACGCTGTTCGTACTGCGTGGCGAAATCTGGCCCGAACGTCCCGCGTCGTGCGATTGGACTGCCAAATGTCAAAAAGCTGGTAGATGAATCAATCGCGCTCGGCTTCGATCACGTCTTTTTCACAGGGGGTGAACCCTTCCTGCTGAATGACATTTACGATATGCTGGCCTACGCTTCGGCGCGTCTACAGACCACTGTCCTAACTAACGCAATGCTGCTGCGCGGTCCGCGTCTGGAAAAACTGAAAGCGATTGCCAATACCAACTTGATCGTTCAGGTCAGCCTGGATGGTGGTCGCCCGGAAGATCACGATGCCTATCGGGGTGCAGGATCGTGGGCGAAGACGGTTGAAGGCATCAAACTACTGCAAGAGGCAGGCTTTCGGGTTCGACTGGGCACGACCGAAACCCCGGCCAACACCGATCATCTGCATGAATTATGTGCTTTTCATCGTGCGCTGGGCATCCCCGACGAAGATCATTTCGTCCGCCCACTTGCCAAACGCGGTTACTCCAAAGAGGGCATCGAACTGGGGATGGATACGCTCTCACCGGAACTAACCGTCAACCTGGATGGTGTGTTCTGGCACCCGCTTTCGACTGACGGCGATATGCAGGTTAGCAAAAAGATGTTCCCGCTTTCGGATGCGCTTCAAAAAGTCAGCGCACAGTTGCAGGCCATCGCCGAGACGGGCGGAGTCCCGTTAATGACCTTCACCTGAGGGTGATAACCTTTGGCGTCCGTGTGACGCCTTTAACTGATAAGTACACCCTGAAACTATAAGGAGCAGCCGACTGATGATCCAAGCCTACATTCTGATCCAGGCCGAAACCGCGCGTGTCGAAGACCTGGTCGCAGAACTCGCACACATGGAACTGGACGGATCGGTAATCAAAGAAGTTCATGCTGTCACCGGACAATATGATCTGATCGCATTTGTGGAATCGCCCGATCTCAAGTCGCTCGGCCATTGAATTACCGCAGGGATTGCGAACGCAGTTGGCGTTCGTCACACTGAGACCTGTCTGATTGTATGGTGAAATCTGAGCAGCGAAGTCGGCGTAAACCCGATTTCGCTGATAGCGACGCAGTTCTCTTTGGCCTGTCTCACCGCTGCGGCCACGCTCTTTATCTTTCTTCGGAACTCCCACCAACTCGCCCGTATTGTTTTTCCACTACCCTTATACGCTTATCGATTTCTTGCCTGCTCCATTCCTGAGTGCTTCAGGGGCAAGTGGCGTTCCGATGTTGATCAGCGGTTCTTTTTCCAGCGTCCACGGACCGGCGAGTGACGTCGCAAATGCCTGTTGAATGATCTTGGCTGATGCTTCTCGCTCACCCAAATAGCTCACGGTTACTACAGCGATAACCAGACAGATTGAGCTATTATTGGGTCAAAAAGCGGGTTCAGAAATGCGAGCGTACTCAACGGATTTGCGGGAACGGGTGATCCAACTGCGTGAAAAAGGGGAAACGCAGGG
>JBBSEU010000242.1:0-9305 GCA_038239365.1 Aggregatilineales bacterium | reverse complement strand
TAATTCGTCTTTGTACAGACGCGCCGAAGCTTTCGCACTGGCGATCAAATCATCGGGCTTGGGGCCTTCGATCTTGTGACGGGCTTCATTGGCGGTTTGTTCGGCCTGTGCGCGAATTTCCAGCCCACGTTCTTCAATGTCGTGGCGCGTTCTCTCACCACTTTGCGGCGCGAACCAGAGGGCAATAAACGCGCCGATTAATGCTCCGGCAATTGCCCCAAATACAAACGCACCCGTGTCCGCGGCGGGATCAACCTGCTGCCGCACCACGTCTTTTTCGCGTTCCGGCTCGATGCGCTGTGCCATCTCATGCCGTAACTGCTTTTGACCTTCATCAAGGCGCGTTTTGAGCGTTTCGACTTCTTTTGCCAGATCGTTCAGCGCGGGTTCGGCCTGTTTTTCTACATCATGGACAATTTCGCCGCCGCGCTTTTCGACTCTGTCGCGCAGTGATTCGAGTTCCTGAGTGAGCCTATGCAAAATGGGCTGCGCCTGCTTCTCGAAATCTTTGCGCGTTTTACTGGTGCGCGTCGCAGCCTGGCGTTTAAGCGAGTCAAGTTCTCGATTCAAGGCGCGAAGTGACTGCTGACGCCCGATATTTTTACGCGCTTGTTCGGCGGTGCGTTCAATGTTATGACGGGTAGGCTCACTGTTATGTTCCAGTTCGCGTTTGAGCGATTCAATTTCTTTATTCAAATCGTGCAGGCGTTTTTCCAACATCGCTTTTATTCCCCTTTCGTGTGGCCGTTGCGACGGCTGCCAACGGTGTTGCGGCGCAAGGATGAAATTTCACCGAGCAGTGCCCGCGCGCCAGCGACTGCCGAACTTGCCCGGATCACCGGTGAGGTGACATTTTTGCTCATAAATTCTGCCGTGCCGCGAATAGTGGTCATCGTTTCGCGCGTCTCGTCGATGATCGGCTTGATCTCAGTCGTGAGCAGATTAACAAGCGTGCTGACCTGTACCACCAAAATCACCAGTGCCACACTGATCAGGATGCCTTGCAAGGCCAGCACGATGATAAAGAAATCTCTCAAAATTCGGAAGAAATTCGCCACGCCGTCAGAGTTAATCACGCCGCCGATGATCCCCACCAGCAAGCCGATAATGGTCACTACTGCCAGCCCCCCCAGGCCAATGAGCAGATAGCGTTTAATCGCGGGTCCGCCCTGTCCGTCTTGCTGCGCCTGATCCGTCATAACACCCCTCGTAGAATAGCCTTATTACGTCTCAATACGTCGCCGCGCTCCGGTCAGAATGCGCGCTACCGAGAGCGCAATCAATGCGCCCAATGTCGCGGCAAAGGTGTGCAGCGGCCCAATACTGAATATTGTTACTGCAAACACCACGCCAAAGATTTGACCGAGTGTAAAACCCAACCAGCCTGCTAGCAAAAAGAAGGCCAGCCGACGCGCATCACCGCCCACCAACAAGTGAAAAGCCGCTCCGTACAGCGTTGCCAGGATGAACCCCAGTGCAATCGTTGGGCTTGGCATAAACCGTTCCCGACTCTTTTACGTATTTTTGAAACTTTCGTTACTGTAGCACAGGAAATCGATCTATGATAGATTAGTTTCCATCGGTCAGATCAGAGTCAGCGCGATAAAGGCTTCCGTTTTGCTCATCACCCACCTACTCTTTGCACACATGCTGGCCGATTACATTCTACAAACGAATTGGCTTGTCGCGCGCAAAGGTCAGGCGTGGGATGGGTTGGCACTGCATGGCCTGATGGTCTTTGTCATGTCGATGCTGGTGCTTGCACCTTACGCGGGCGTGGTGCTGCTGCCAATCGCGTTGATGTCGCTGCTGCATACTGCCCAGGACTGGCTGAAAATCTACACCGGGACGCGCATCAAGATTCATCCGATCTATTCCTATTTGCTCGATCAGGTAGGGCATTATGTTACGATTGGGGTGATGCAGATTTTGATCGGGCATTTGCTGCAACCACCGCCTTCTCAAGCCGAAGTTGCACTGATGAGCATTGGCGCGGCAGTGATCAGCCTGACACGTTTCTATGATGTGACGTGGTGGGCGAACTGGCTGGATATGATCCCGTATATGGGACATTGGCGAAATGTGGGTTATGCTGAACGGCTGGCGATGTTCACGCTCAGTCTGGCCGGGTTGTTCTATCTTGCGCCGTTGTGCGTGCTGCCACGTTTGATCGCTAGCTGGCTGACTCATCGCCCGATCTGGAAACAGCGGCGCGGTCTGGCCGAAATGGGTATCGGGATCATTCTGGCCGTGATTCTGGGTGTGCTGGTGCGTTCGCTTTTGCCCTGAGTTGTGTGAGGTGAGTTTTGTCGCTGATCGATCAGCGTATCCTGGTTGTTGCGCCTGTCGAGGCGGTCTGGTTGTACCTGACTGATCCGGCCTATGTCAGCAAATGGAATCGAGGTGCGAAAAGCATTTCGACGCTCACCACGCGCCTGACGGGTGTTGGGATGCGGCGGCGTTGTGTCGATACGCGTGGGCGGGCGGTGGTCGAGGAAATGACGGCCTGGCTGGAAAATATCGGCTACGAATATATTATCATTGACGGTCCCTATCGCACTTTCAAGGGGCGTGTACGGCTTCAACCCGTGCCCGAAGGCACGATTGTCAACTGGACAATTGAGTATCAGCTAAAAGGGGTATTGGCCGGGCTGCGGGATGCGCTGCGCCGTCGGCGTGGGCTGCGCGTGCAAATGGCCGATAGCTTGCGGGCACTGCGACGGTTGATCGAAGCCAGCGGCGTCAAACTTGATCCCGTCCGGCAGGCGAAAGTTGCCATGCAAGCCGATCCGGGGATCGAGGCTCGGATGGCGCGCGTGAATGAATCGACACGCGCTTCTGCCGCCATCACCACTGCTCCGGCTGTGTCCATCTTTGGCGCAGATGATGTGCCTGATCTACCCGAACGGCCAGTCGAACAACCAACGTCGATCCCTACCTCGATTCCGACGCATGTACCGCTGCCTGTCAACACGCAGACAATTGTTGCCAGCGCCTTAAAAGCGGACACGATTAAAGATGATACGAAGCCGCGCGCCCCCAAAGGATTGCGCGAAGCGATTGATAAGACGAGTGAAGCCGAAAAACTGGCACAAAGCCTATCGCCCACTGTGCCCGCCGCGATGGTTGCGCCGCCGCGCCCACCTGACCCGCCAACCCAAACCTTGCCCGTCATGGCGAACGTGACGCTTGCGCCGCAAAACACGTCTGTCGCCAGACCACCAAACCTGCCCGAAGTCAAGGCCGTGCCGTCCGTTGAACTGCCAGAACCACCGATCCCGACTGCGCCATCCGTGCCGCCGCCACCCTATGAAAAACTCGATACGGGCGAAATGAGCATCTGGGACATTTTCGGGCTTGAACCGCCCAGTCAGCGCAACAAAGCCGAACTCGACGCGGTGATCGCAAGCCTGCAAACACCACCGCCGCGCCCGGCCTCCGCGATCAACGCTTTACAGGGAGATAATCCGCATCGGCCTGTCAAAGCAACCGTGAAGGTGCGCCGCTTGAAGACGCACATTCGCAGCAAAACGGCGGTGAAGGTGCGGCCTTACCATCAGCGGGGCTGATTCGTTTTTATTTAGCCGACGAACGCCTGTATCCCGGTAATATCGCGTCCAACAATCAGGGTGTTGACTTCGTTTGTACCTTCATAGGTGTAAGTGGCCTCGGTATCAGCGAAGTGACGGGCGGCTTTGTACTCCAACAGAATGCCGTTGCCACCCAGAATTTCGCGCCCCATCGCCACCACATGCCGCGCAGTGGCCGCATTGTGCATCTTGGCCAGGCTGGCCTGTCCATCGGTCAAGCGGCCTTCATCGAGCAGTTGGCTCAAACGGAGCGTCAAAAACTGCATCGACGTAACCGCTGCCAACATCTGCACCAGTTTTTCCTGAATCATCTGAAAGCCCGCAATCGGACGCCCGAACTGCTGGCGCTGCTTAGCATAGTTCAAGGCGATCTCGTATGAGGCCAGTGCATGACCAACACCTTCCCAGGCCACGCCTACGCGCGTCGCCGTCAAAACCTGAGTGGTATCACGTGGGCCGTTCGCCTTTTCGAGCTTGTTTTCGAGCGGTACGCGCACATTATCAAGGACAATATCGGCATTGATCAAGGCGCGGCGGGCGATCTTGCCCTCGATCTTTGTGGCCGTGAAGCCGGGCGTCGGCAGTTCAAGGACGAAGCCGTTCACCTTACCACTCGCTTCATCGCGCGCCCAGATGACGGCTAGATCAGCCATTGTGGCGTTACCGATCCAACGCTTACGGCCATTGATAATAAAATGATCGCCATCGCGGCGGAAAGTCGTTTCGAGATTCCAAGAGTTGGAGCCGACATTCGGTTCGGTCAGGCCGAAACAGCCGATCTTTTCCATGCGAACCATCGGCGGCAGCCATCGCTCTTTTTGTTCGTCGCTGCCCAAAATGCTGATGGATCCCATCGCCAGACCGCTGTGAACGCCAAAGAAGGTGGCGGTGCTGCCGTCGACCCGAACCATTTCCATGCCCATCACGCCTGACGCAACGGCGCTAATGCCGGGACAGCCATAACCCTTGAGCATCCCCCCTACAAGTCCCAGGTGCGCGTACTTGGGGATAATTTGCATTGGGAACTCGGCACGCTCCCAATAGTCGTTGATGATCGGCTCGATTTCCGTTTCGCAAAACTGGCGCGTGCGATAGCGAATTTCGCGTTCTTCATCGGTCAGCAAATCGTCAAAATGATAATAATCAACAGAAGTATTGATAAGCGTGTTATCGGCCATAGTCGTTTGTGCCTCACCAAATAATCAAATGCTCGTTTGATTATCAGTATAGCAAATAATCGATCTTTGTGTCAACCATACGTGTTTGGGCTAATTTCGATTATAAATAATAAAATATATTGATCTCGGAAGCTATTGCTGGCATAATTCAAAGGATATTGACGTACACTGTTGCTCCGCCTGAGCATTTGTTCTCAGGTGTTGGCGCTAAACAAAGGTTTATTCTTGATGACTGACTCAATAGAACTTGATTTGACTGGAAAAGTGGTTCTGATCACTGGTGGCGCACAAGGGATCGGTGAGGCCACCGCACAGCTTTGTGCCCAACGTGGCGCGTCCGTAGTGATTGCCGATTACAACCGCGAAACAGGTGAACAGGCCGCCGCACGTATTCGTGAAAGTGGCGGCAAAGCCGATTTTGTGGCGACGGATGTTCGAGACGCCGTTCAGGTGAGTGCCCTGCTTGATTTTGTCCGTCAAAAGCATGGACGCTTAGATCGAATGGTGTGCGCGGCAGGCGTCTTGCTTGGCCCCTTCCTGCAACCGGAGGAATTTCCACTCGAAGATTTCGAGAAAGTGATGGACATCAACGTCAAGGGAACGTTCCTCTGCACCAAGTATGCTACCTCGATGCTTGAGGCCAGCGGGAACGGTGTGATCGTGGTGATTGCATCAGGTGCCGGGGTTATCGCGGGAAGCTCGTCGCTGGCCTACGGTGCCAGCAAAGGCGGCGCAAACGGCTTTGGAATGACATTGGCAGGCCATCTTAAAGATCGAAACATCCGGGTCAATGTGCTATGCCCCGGCAACATCGTCACAGACATGAAGATGAGCGTTGAAGTCGCTTCGGCACAACGGGCAGGTACATCCGTCGAGGAAACCCTCGAACGTGCCCGCCAGAACTATGGCGTCCCAATGGGTGTAGCCCGCATCATCGCCTTCATCCTCTCCGATGAAGCCGATTACTTGCGCGGGACGCTGTTCACGCGCTAGGAAGCCCTGACCCCAATCCCTCTCCCAAAGGAGAGGGCTTTGCGCCTCACCGTTACCTGACAAAACCGATACAACTTTGAACGTATGACTCATAGCACGTCTATGCTATGATAGACGCCTGATTCAGTGTCGCTACTGTCCAAGCTGAAACAGGTGACGTGTTTATGGAACTGTCTCAGGAACAAACCCCTGCCAATTTGCTGCCGCCTGCCGCATCAACGAACCCTGCGCCAGATGATTCGATGGCGGTTGTGTCTACAGCGCGCGATAAAAATATCAGGGTTGCGATCCTGATCGGTGCGCTGGTCATGCTATTTGCCGGGCAGCATCAAATCTTTCGTGATCCGCCGAATGCCCTGAGTGCAGGTAATCTGGCTCTGCTCGTCTTCGGTCTTGTGTTGATGATCGTTGTGCTGGGACGCACGATGCTGGTTCAGCCCGACGCCGTGCCAACCATTGAAACGACTTATGTTGAGCCGTTCCGTATCAAAATCGGTTGGTTGGCCGCCTCGATTGGCCTTGCTGCTTTTGCTTCGTATCGTTCAGTCCTCAAACCCCAGGAAGCCTACCTGGGTGAGTACATTATCGTCTGGATAATGACGATGTTGACACTGCTCATGGCCGTGCTGCCCTCGGAAGGCCAACCCTTCGCCCGTGACAAGCACCCGATTCGCACCAAAGAATGGCTGCTCATTGGTGTTTTGCTGCTGGCCGGGCTTGCTGCGCGAACGATCAATCTGGGTACAGTACCCTATTTGATGGATCAGGACGAAGCCAAGTTTGCCACTGAAGGCGCGGAACTGCGCGTCGAAAACTTTCTGGCGACGCCCTTTGAACCGGGTGTGGACAGCCACCCGCGTATTTTCCAGTTGATGATCAGCGTGGCCGTCGGCTTGCTTGGTCCTACATTGGCAGCCGCGCGCTTGCCCTCAGCGATTATGGGGGCGTTTGGTGTCCCGGCGTTATACCTGTTAGGCCGTGAGATTTACGGTTGGCGTGTCGGGCTGGTCTCGGCATTGTTCATGATACCCTGGGCCTATCATATTCAATTCAGCCGTCTATCCATGAATCAGCCCGCCGATCCGCTGTTTGCGACACTGGCTTTTTACTTTCTGCTGCGTGGGTTGCGGCGCGGCGCGACGGTTGATTTTGCAGCCAGTGGCATCTTTCTGGGTGTCGCGCAAATGTTTTACCTCGGTGGGCGGCTTGCGCCTGTCGTTATGGTTTCATATCTGGTCTATCAGACACTGCGCCAACCACAGGTCATCACCAAATATTGGCGACATCTGCTGCTAATCCCGTTTGCGGCACTGCTGATCACGCTGCCACAAAATTATTATCTGCTGCATTTCCAGGAGCCGCTCAGCACGCGCGCCGACAAAAGTATTCTGCTCAATGGCGAACTGCAATATAACCTGGAACAGGGGATGACGCGCCTACAGGATTATCTGGTTGATCAGTTTCGAGGGGCTTTTAGCGCGCTTATCTCTAATTCGGATCGAAGCGGCTGGTATGGGCGTGGTTCACCGATTATGGGACCCGTCGGCGGGGCGCTGCTGCTGCTTGGCGTGATCGTCACGTTGGCGGCGCTCTGGAAATACCCGAAATATTGCATTCCAATCGGCTGGGGTACGTTAATCATCATCGTTATGAGTGCGCTGGCGATCAGTCCGCCTCAGTACGAACGCTTCTATCCGGGAGTCAGTGCTTACGCACTGCTGCTTGGAGCAGGTGTTGGGGCTGTCGGTGCGGCTTTCGCCAAAGTGACCAGGCAGCCCGAACTTCGGAATCGGGTGATTCTGATCGTGGGCGTGCTGCTGTGTGCTGCCAACGCCGCCTATTACATCTACGATTATGTGCCCGTGAAAGGCTACCTTGCCAACCGCCCAAACTGGGTGACTAACCGTGTTGCCAGCCAGATGCTGGAGAGCCAGAAAGCCGGGCGTTATGTGGTGCTGGTGGGCGGTTGGGACTCCGAAGTGCAAAATACGGTAGTGATCACCTATTTCAATGCGGGCAAGCAGTACACCTATGCCGATCAGCCGCTTAACGACTATCGGGATTTAGTTTGGCAGCCCGAAGCCTACCAGAAACCGCTAACCTTCATCATCGCCAAGTCGCGTATTGGTGATCTGAACACTATTATGGCGAAATGGCCGGGCGGTCAGGCCAGAGAGGTACACCTGAACGAAGACGACTCGATTGTGTTCTACGTGTACGACGTAAATATCAACGCCGAAAAGAAACCGATCAGCGTGGTCGTCACTAAGCGATAAGCTGCCCGGTGAAGAGATATAGATGTACAGGAAGGAAATTCAATGATGGTTGCGCCACCTGCTGAAACGTTGCTGGAAGAAATTACCGACTTTCTGGCGTCGATTCCAACGGCAGAGCAAGTCCTTGCCTTTAAGCCTTCGGAAGCACTCAATCAGCGGCTTCACGCACTCCTCGATCATGCAGGTGAAGGCGCACTCACGGATCGGGAACAACATGAATTGGATGAATACCTGCGCGTCAGTCACCTGCTCAAGATGCTTAAGGGAAAGGTGCGCCTCAACATTATTAGCAGGCCATGACCTACATTCCCGTTGAAATACATCGCAAAGTAACTTCCAGAGCAGGTAATTGCTGTGAATACTGTTTACTCAGTCAGGACGATGGCAGTTTTACATTCCACATCGAGCATGTGATCGCTGAAAAACATGGCGGGAAAACGATTGAAAGTAATTTGTGTCTAAGTTGCCCGGAATGTAATACGTTCAAAGGTTCTGATGTTGCATCATTTGAGCACATTACTGGAACAGCAATCCTAACCTTGTTATTCAATCCGCGTACTCAGCATTGGGACGATCATTTTCAACTCAATGGCGCATGGATCGAGCCGCTCACCCCGGAAGGTCGGGTCACAGTAACCATTTTGCGAATTAACCGTCCAGAAGCACTTGCGGAGCGTCACATTTTTAGCAAACTTGGCTCTTACCCTTGTCGAAAAGACAGGTAACAGGGCAATTTTATTAGACCTCAGAAAGATTGGATATGCCGACTCAAATCATCAAACCGCGCCTGCCCAAAGGGATGCGCGACTTTTTGCCGGGCGATATGCTGCGCCGCCAGTATGTGATCGATATTGTGACCGATGTGTTCCAGACATTCGGCTTCGAGCCGATCCAGACACCCGTTTTGGAACTGAACGAAACCCTGATGGGCAAGTACGGTGAAGATGCTGAAAAATTGATCTTTAACGCGCAGCACCCCGGCGGCAAGGAAGACCTTTCACTGCGCTATGACCTGACTGTGCCATTGGCGCGTTTTTACAGCATGTACGAAAACGATCTACCGCTGCCTTTCAAGCGGTATCACATTGCCCCGGTCTGGCGTGCCGAACGCCCGCAGCGTGGCCGCTACCGAGAGTTCTACCAATGCGACGCGGATATTGTGGGGATTGGCGGCATGGAAGCCGATGCCGAGATCGTCAGTGTAGTCGTCACGGCATTGCGGCGGCTTGGCTTCAATGATTTCGTAGTCAAGGTGAATAACCGTAAAC
>JBBSEU010000241.1:0-9350 GCA_038239365.1 Aggregatilineales bacterium | reverse complement strand
TGTTCAGTATAACATTCACCCTACATGTGTCAATAAACTAGATAAAAATAGCGAATATTGACTTTTCCCGAAAAGCATCTTATACTTTCTGCTATCTGTAGTCACAAAAACGTGATTTTTGCGGGTAGATTTAGCAGGCATATGCACGATACGCGGTGGGCAGTTCTGGAACTGATCAAGGCACAAGGGCAGGCAAGCGTTGCTTCGCTCGCGGAGGCGCTTGATGTTTCGCCGATCACGATTCGTCACCACCTGGGTACACTACAAGGCGAAGGGCTGATCAAAGTCGAGGCTGAACGGCTTCACGTTGGGCGACCCAAGCACCTTTACTCGGTGACTGAGGCCGCACAGCGTTATTTTCCCAATAAATATCATGTGCTGGTAGATCGCTTGCTGGACGAACTCAAAAGCAAGTTGCCACCCAGTCAGGTTGAAGCCATCATTGATGGTATGGCCGCCAGCGTTGCGGCGCGCTATAACACGCAGCGGGTGGACGGAACCATCGAGGAACGTTTGCAACATCTGGTAGAGGTGCTTGGTGAAGAAGGCTTTATGGCCGCCGTCAGCCGAGTCGATGGTAACACTGTTTTGACTGAATTGAATTGCCCATATTTGTATGTGGGGCAGCGCCATCCCGAAGTTTGCCGCATCGATCAAACGCTGATTCGGCAGGTGCTTGGCGCAGATGTTGAGCAAACGTCATGTGTGTTGAATGGCGATGCGTCGTGTGTATTTAGTGTGAAAGATCATTCCGCGAAAGCGAGTTAAAGGAGAACTTGACGTGACCGATAATCAGACCCCCGATAATGTGACGTATGCTTCCAATGAAGACCATGTACGCGAAATGCTGCGCCAGGTGGTTGACCCTGAAATTGGTATGGACGTGATCACACTCGGCTTGATCCGTGAATTGGATTTGCAGCCGGATCGTTCGCATGTGGTGATGATCCTGACAACGCCATTCTGCCCCTATGCCCCGCAGTTGATGGAGCAAACGCGCCGCTGTGTGCAGGATGCAACAGGCGTCCCGACTACCATTGAGATGGGTCTCGAAATGTGGGAGCCGTCGATGATGGAGGAGGGTGCAGGCCAGGACTGGGGCTTGTTTTACTAAGCCTTATGAGGCACTGAGATCTCAAACATAATTTTGAAGTCTCGCTGTAGTTAATTTATGGCTCAACGAGACCCGACGCCACGCCCAAATGCTATACTGATGATCTTGATCGTCGTCAGTATTTTGCTGGTTGGTGGATTTATCTTCTTTTTGTATGGTGCCAGCCGAAGCGAATCCGGCGGAAACAATGCCCCCGTGCCTTATTTGGTCAATGCACGCCCTTTGCCTGCGATAACAAACATCCGTGATGTGTTCCCGCAAACACTGGGCACATTTGCTCGTAAAACTATCAGCGGTGATCTATCGGGTTCTGAGGCTGTCAAGTTTGGCGCAAGCTACACCAGTGGTAAGAACACGATCAAAATCAACGGCGTGCGCGAGTCGAATACCGCCCAAATGTTGAATGACTTCAATCAACAGTCACCTACTGTGTTTGGGACAGATCGAGTCAGCAGCACGGATCGCAGTTTTGCTTATGTAATGGCAACGACAGCCAATGGCAATGTGCGGATCATTTATGCCCGCAGTTTCTGGTTATTCGATGTGACCGCTAGTTCACGCCCGGCACTGGATGAATTTATGAAGGTCTTCAAGTATTGAAGGTGCGCTGGAAACGGTTATGGCGCGTCCTGTTGCTCGTGGGATTGATCAGCTTTTTGGGCGTTTCGGCGGTGGCCGCCTTTGTCTTTTTTTATGGGCAAATAGATCGCGCGGCGGCGGCGGACGTGATCATCGTGCTTGGAGCGGGCACATGGCCTGATGGCTCACCAACTTGGGCGCAAATTCGGCGGGTCCGGCATGGCGTGGCGCTTTACCAAAAAGGCTTAGCACCCTGGATGATCTGTACAGGCGGCTACACGCAAAATCATCCGGTCAGTGAGGCGCAAACCTGTGTCGATCTGGCCTTGTCACTCGGCGTTCCTGCTTCGGCTATTTTGCGTGAAGATGTGAGCCTGACCACCGTCGAAAATGTCATTGAATCACAGCGATTGATGCAGGCACATGGGCTGCATAATGCCCTGCTCGTTTCCGACAATTACCATTTATTCCGCGCCGAATGGCTTTTCCGAAGCTATGGTATTCCGGTGGTTAGCAGCCCGGCGCAGGCCACTGAGGGGGTGATACCCTGGTTCAGCGGCCTGTGGGGTTCGTACCGGGAAGTGGGCGCGCTCGTGGTCAATGGCGTGCGCCTGATCACGAACCCGCCCTGATAAACCTGCTACCCCTTTCATGTTTAGGGAGGGCAGATTCCGTCGAAGCAGAGATCGGGAGCGGTAGGTGATGCTGTCGCGGTTGGGAATGGCGTCGCGTTAGCGGGCGTCGAGGTAGAAGTCGATGTAGCTGTCGGGTTTGGCGTTGCGCTGTGCGTAGGAGTGGGTGTAAAGGTTCTGGGTGGCGTAACACTGCGCGTCAGTGTGGGCGATGGTGTCACGCTTGATGTGCGTGTATAAGTCGCCGTAAATGTAGGCGCAACAGTCTGTGATGGTATCGGCGAAAGCGTGAGAGTCGGCTGTGTGGTGCTGGTCAGTGTTGGTGTCACGGTATTTGTCCGTGTCGGGCTGGGACCGGCTGTTGGCGGTATAGACGTTGCAAAAGGCGATACGGTCAGGGTGGTTGTTGTGGATAGGGTCACGCTTGGTTGACTCGTATTCGTTGGCGTCGCAGTGGTGGTAAACACTGGCGTACTGGTTAAGGTTAATGTCTTGCTGGGGAGTGCAGTCGTAGACGGAACTAAAGTCGGCGTGGTCGTTGGCGTTACGCCCACTGTACTGCTCGGTCTGACCGTAGGTGACGGGCTGTCGGTAGGCGTGACTGTCGGTTGAATAGCTCTGAATGGGAAATGACCCGCCACCGGAATATCGCCTGCCGCGCCAAAAGAAACGGTCAAATCTGGCGTCGAGTGTGTGCCCGATCCGACGGGAAACGCATTCAGCAGCGAAAAAATGCCAGTGGTTGGATCGAAGACACCAATACCGTCTTTACCTGATCCCGCGAAATCACCCTTGAGCGGCTCATCTCTGGACGTACCAAAATAGGTATCGTTCGTAGAAAATTGCAGACAAAAGGTATTCGGGCCGGGGGTTACTAATCCTTCGCACGATTGACTTGTCATATAAAAATGAGAGTCTGCGGGATTATACACAGCCGCTGTATCCAACGCCCCGGCGTTCCAGCGCCCAGCTAGACCTTTCCAGCCCGGGTTGCCCAGCACGATTACATAATCCGAAAAAACAGCCAGATTGGGCGGCTGCGGCCACGCGCTGATCAGGTAGATCAGGCCATTTGAGGATCGGAAGACGCCAACGCCATCATGCGCCCTTCCGAGTTGTCCAATCGGATCGGATTGTAAGGCGCTGACCCAGCGCCCGGCCAGCGGCGTATCGCCCGGGTTACCAAACACAAACGCCTGACTGATCGGCGCATTTTGAACGTTGCTATCGTACAAAGCAAAAACGCCAACTTGTTGATAGTAAAGGCCGACTGAGTCCATGCCATCACCGTTCCAATCACCAATCACCGGATAACTGGTATCATCGCCAATAGTGATTGTGGCTGCAACAACCGGATTCTGATTATCGCTGCTCAGGTAAAAGGTGTGGTTTGAGCGACGATAAACGCCGATAGTGTCCGCTGCGCTTGAGACCGCTACGGGGCGCGCAAGGGCGCTCGGAGCAACTCCCGCCACGCCAATAATCGCAACTAAAATAATCATTAATAGGCGAAATTTCAGCGATAAATGTATTCGTGCCACGACAGCCTGCCTTCGATAAAATTTGAATCAGTTAGACTCAGACCTGCCGCGCCTATTCTAAACGGGTCATGTTAAATCGGCATTTACAGTTCAAGGAAATTGACATGATCAATTTTTCACGAATTTTGTAATTTCAAAACGATCATAGACAACGGCGGCAGTGTCAGGCTCAGGTTGTGCGACCAGCCGTGCCACACCGCCGCCTGTGACTCGATGCCACCCAGGTTACCCATATTGCTGCCGCCATAATGCTCTGAATCGCTGTTGAGGACTTCGGCATAATGCCCGCCCTTTGGCACACCAACACGATAACCATAACGCGGCACAGGCGTAAAGTTACAGATAATCACCATAAAATCCGTCGGATCATCGGCAAAGCGAATGTAGCTGAACACGCTTTGTTCGGCATCGTTGGGTTCGATCCACTTGAAGCCCTGCGGATCGAAATCGTGTTCGTATAGAGCCGGTTGAGCGGTATAAAAGCGATTCAAGTCCGACACCCAGTTTTGCAATTTTTGATGAGTCGGCCAGTCCAGCAGTTCCCAGTCGAGGCTGCGTGTTTCGCTCCACTCACTCCACTGCCCGAACTCCTGCCCCATAAACATCAACTTCTTACCGGGATGTGTGTATTGGAAGCCGAACAACAACCGCAGTGATGCGAACTGCTGCCACCAATCGCCCGCCATTTTGTTGATCAGTGAACCTTTGCCGTGTACGACTTCGTCATGGGAGAGTGCCAGCACAAAATTTTCACTGAAGGCGTAGGCCAGCGAAAACGTGATGCGGTTGTGAGCATAGCGCCGATAGAGCGGGTCGGTATGCAGGTAATCCAATGTGTCGTGCATCCAACCCATATTCCACTTCATCGTGAAGCCCAGTCCGCCCAGGTACAACGGACGAGAAACCATCGGCCACGAGGTTGACTCCTCGGCAATGATGACCACGCCGGGGCACTCCCGATGTACGATCTCGTTGACGCTTCGCAAAAAAGCAATCGCTTCCAGGTTTTCTCTACCGCCGTACTGATTCGGCAGCCATTCGCCGGGTTTGCGCGAAAAATCCAGGTAGATCATTGAGGATACGGCATCGACGCGGAAACCGTCCACATGATAGCGGCGCAGCCAGAACAGCGCGTTTGATAATAAAAAATTGCCGACTTCGGCACGGCCAAAATTGAACACGTAAGTTCCCCAATCGGGTTGTTCGCCCTGACGCGGATCGGCGTGTTCGTACAGGTGTGTACCGTCGAAATAGCTCAGGCCGTGACCATCTTTCGGGAAATGGGCAGGCACCCAATCAAGGATTACGCCGATTCCATGCTGATGACAGTAATCGACAAAGTACATGAAATCGGCAGGTTTTCCGTAGCGGCTGGTGGGTGCGTAATAGCCAACCGTTTGATAGCCCCATGAAGCGTCGAGCGGGTGCTCCGACACAGGCATGATCTCCAAATGGGTGTAGCCCATGCGCTGCACATACGCTACCAGCGCGTGTGCCAGTTCGCGGTAGGATAGCCACGAACCATCGGCTTTGCGCTGCCATGAGCCAAGATGTACCTCGTAGAGCGACATCGGTTTCATCAATGGATTACGCCCTGTACGCGCCTGTATCCAATCGGCATCGCCCCATTGATAGCTATCCAGATTGGCGACAATCGAAGCCGTTTGTGGGCGAAGTTCGCTGGCAAAGCTATATGGATCAACTTTTTGAACGTGGTAATCATTGAAACGCGACACAATATCGTATTTGTAAACTTCGCCTTCACCGATACCGGATATGAACAACTCCCAGACGCCGTGACCCTCTCGTAAGCGCATCGGATTCGCGCTTGCATCCCAGCCGTTGAAGTTGCCGACAACGCTTACGCGCGCGGCATTGGGTGCCCAGACCGCGAACAGGACGCCTTTCGTTCCGTCAAATTCCCTCAGATGAGCGCCCAACTTTTCGTAAGTCGAGAGGTGATGACCTTCGCTTAGCAAATGTAGATCAAAATCGCTCAGCATCGGCGGAAAGGTGTTCGCATCAGTGGACATAGCGCGCCTGTCTGTTTAACTTGTGTTTGAGGGAAGTGTAACAGGGATTTAGAAAACTCGGTCATGCGTTTACGCGACAGCGCCTTCAACATGCGCTAGACTGAGATCAAAACAAATAACCAGGACTCAATATTGTGGAATATCGCAAATTAGGCCGCACTGGACTCAAGGTCAGCGAATTGTGTCTGGGCACAATGACCTTTCGCTGGACAAGTACCGAAGAACAATCGCTACAAGTGCTGGATCGCGCATGGGAAGCCGGGATCAACTTTATCGACACGGCGGACGTTTACAGCCGTTGGGCAGAAGGCAACCCCGGCGGTGTGGCTGAGGAAATTATTGGCAAGTGGTTGAAAAGCAAACCGCGCGATCAGGTCATCATCGCAACAAAGGCTAGAGGACGCATGTGGGAAGGATCAAACGGTGAAGGGTTGAGCCGTCAGCACCTTATGATCGCGGTTGAACACAGTTTGCGTCGGTTAGGCGTCGAGGCGATTGACCTGTACCAAACCCATTCGCCCGATTGGGATACGCCGCTCGATGAGACACTCCGTGCGCTGGACGATCTGGTTCATCAGGGCAAAGTGCGCTATATCGGTGCCAGCAATCATCGGGCATGGCTGCTCACCAAAGCATTGTGGACGAGCGATAAGCTAGGTTTGGCGCGCTACGATTCGATCCAGCCGCATTATCACTTGCTCAACCGCGCCGAAGTCGAACCGGAACTGGCCGCGCTGTGTCTCGATCAGGGCGTTGGGATGATTCCATACAGCCCATTGGCGGGCGGCTTTTTAACGGGCAAATATACGCGCGAGGGCAGCCCGGAAAAAGCGCGCGGCAACGACAATGATCGCATGAAACGCTACACAACTGATCAGGGTTTCGCGGTGATTGATGCGCTGCGTGAGATCGGCCAATCACACAACAAGACGATTGCTCAAACTGCGCTGGCCTGGTTACAAACGCTGCCCTTTATGACTTCACCGATCATCGGCGCGAACACGGTTGAGCAGCTTAACGAATCGCTTGGCGCGGTTGGCTATCGGCTCTCCGAAGACGAAATGAAACGCTTCGATGACCTCACCGGAGTCAACCGCAACTGGTTCGGACGCTAGACCAATAGACTACTGCGCATTAGTGCAGACCAGATCGGCGGCTAGCCAGAACGGTGGTAAGTAGGCTGGTGCGATGGACAGCGGCAGAACATCATCAGTCAGGTGAATGCCCAGTGCTTGGCGCATAAAATCGCTGCGCCGCTGAATGCGTCCCCAGAGCGCCGGATAGTTCGCTTGCAATTCCGCGCGCAACGACGCATCCGCCAGGGCAATCGTATCTTCGCAGTTGAGTGATTGCCCTGGCGGGAGCGGCGATGGGATAATATCACACTGAAGCATCATGCCCGATTGCAACCGATCCGTGCTGCCTTCCCGGATCGGCGTATGTACCCATTCCTCAAAGTCAACCAGATGACCCGGATTGAGCAGCGGTTTGAAACTGGCACCCGCCAATGCGCCGATCACCGCATCGTGAATTGCGCCGCCCGTGATACCCACCCGTATCTGTTCGTACCATGTCGTCTGTGCGCGGAAGTAGGGCGTCACGACATTTTCAAAAAAATGGGTGTCGGGTGTGGATAGCACCATCCCGGCGCGGCAGCACAGACTCCCGCGATAGCTGATCGCCGTCGTGATCCCGTCTCCTTCGGCGATCTTACGTGACGCTGGACTTCGCAGACCAATGATCGATCCGCTACCAGAAGCCAGCATTGGATGAACGATGAACGGTTCGCCTGCGTACCCAATCAGCGATAAAGAGTCGTATTCGGTCATGCCCGGACGTGTGCCCTGCACTACCTTCATAATACTGACGGACGCCTGTACTGCCGCCCACTCAAAGGCCGCAACCTGGGCGGCGGAGTTGATCGTCCGCAAGCCATGTTCAGGGTGCATCATGGTTGCCGTCACATCCTGAACCTGTCCGTCAGCGCCGATCAGTGATTCCAGTGCATTGACCAGAAAGGCCGGGACAAAAGCGGGGCGACTCGGATCATCATCCTCATCGGCTTCAAAGTATTTCCAGCCGACAATCCCAACTCGTGCCCTAGATGTGATCCCAATCGTGCTTAGCACACGGCGCAACTGTGTCGCGGACTGGCGCGGCTGCCCGGAAAGGCTCAAGGACTCGCACAGTGCGATTTCTAACTGGCAAGTCAGCAGCGTTGCGTAGCCCTGGCCTTCGTTGCCCACGATCAGTACCCGCCGATTCTGTGCGCCTAATACCAGTAGCCCTTCCTCAAAACGTGGATCGTATCCTGTCAGAAAGGTCAGGTTGGCAGCATGTTCCCGATCTCCATAAACGATCACCCAGTCAACGCCGCACGCATCGTACAGGCGCTGCATCCGCTGATCATATTCGGCGGCAGGGATGTCTGGCCGCGTAAAAGAGGTTTCGGGAGTGGGTAAAGGTATCTGACGAAGCGTGACAGACATAATGTCCTCTTTTGATGATTAAATTTGAAGTGGAAATTTGCCGTTCAGTGTACCCAAACTACTCGATTAAAGCAGAACCCGGTTTGGCGCTAAAATTATCGGTTAAGGTGCTGGCTAAAGAAGTACATCAATGCTTAACGTGCGTCGATTGGCCTTGTTGTTTGTCCTGATTCTGGGAATCGGTTTGGTATTGGCGGCAGTCGGTTCGTTTGCGGTGCGTGTTGCAGATCGGGATACGCTCGTGACTGCCAATGTGCGTGTCACGTCGGCAGCCAGCAATCCAACGCCGATTGCGCCTTTCGCCGCGCTGGACCCGGCGGTGATCGCCGCTTTGCAAAATCAGGATCGCGGGACGCCGTTCGCTGTCTTGCCGGGTGTGCAGCCGATTGGTGTTTATCTGAGTGTGGGAACACTTGTGGCGGTCTTGCCCAGCTTCACGCCGACTCAGACCAATACCCCAACGATCACGCCCACTTTCAGCCGCACACCAACACCGACCCTTACTGCGACAGGCACGCACACACCCAGCCCCTTACCTACCCTGACCTGGACGCCATCGGACACGGCCACGCCTTCACGAACGGCTACACCTACGAATACTGCCACTGCGTCATTTACGCCCACGCCGACTCGAACCTATACACCGCTCCCGACGCCAACACCGCTGTCAACGTTGACGCCCTTACCATCAGGCAGCCCATTCCCAACGACAATTCCAGTCATTGATCCGGGTATTCAGGCGATGTATGGTGTGAGTATGACGCCCAACCCCAGGATCATCGCGGCCAACTGCGCGCCCTCAAGTTATCCCATACAAGGCATTTTGACGCAGGACTTCAACCACTTGCACAGCGGAATCGATATTGCAACTGATCCGAACACACCGGTTCATGCCACCCAAAGTGGGCAGGTGATCTTTGCCAGTTGGAGCAAACTGGGCTACGGCTATCTGGTGGTCATTC
>JBBSEU010000240.1:0-9378 GCA_038239365.1 Aggregatilineales bacterium | reverse complement strand
GCCTTGAACTACGAAATGCTGGCCGAGAATGTGTCGGCGTTGGCGCTGGCGAACAAGCGGGGACTCAAGTTCGACGAAGCGGATGCCATCGTGCGCGAAAAATCGGAGTTGGTGGGCAAACAGGCCGACGAAATGGGGCGCTCCCTGAACATCGACATCGTGACGGGTAAGCCGCTGATCGATGAGGGCAATACCGAGTCGTGTGGTTTTAGTGACCATTTGGTAAGCCCTCACCCCAACCCCACTACTTGGGGACAGGGGCTAAAAATCCGCTTGCTTGATTTACCTTCCCCCTCGCGGGAAGGGGTTAGGGGATGAGGGCTGCACACTTTCAAAATGGCTTCTTATTGCCGGGGAATTGATTCCCCGGCGTAATAGCTATCACCTCTGCGACGCGATCCGGCCATTTTGTTAGTCGGTTCTTTTTGAGGTTTTCGCGGACGATCCACTGCACATCCGAATCAGTGGACGCCGCTAACGTTTTGAGCAGATCGAAACCGGAGTCGGGCGCGGCGGCAGCGGCTACGCTGAGCGTGAAGCCGAGCGCCTTTCGCAAAGTGCGAACATCTTCATCGCGGCGTTTTTCGGCGGGTACTTTCGTCAACCAGTCAATCGCGCGCGCCTGAATTGTGAGCGCGTTTTCGCCACGCTGTAAGGTGTTGAGCAAGGGCGGTTCGGCAATCGCGGCAGCACTGGCACGGATCACGAGCGGATGTATATCGGACAGCCAGTGTAACAGGACGGCATAGGCGCGATCCCAATCGGCAGCTAACAGGCTTTGCATGGTCGCGGCCACGATTTCGCGCGTGCGCCAGCGCGGGTCTTGCGCGGCCTTGTGCAGCTTTGCGATCTCATCCGGCCACCACTCCGGGCGCGAAATAGCCGCCTGACCGTAGGCGCGCACTGCCGCACATGGCAGCATTTCGCGCGGATCGTTGACAGGTGTGGCGTCCAGCGAAAGCGCCGCCCAACGATCTATCAGCGTTTCAAGGCTTTCCGGTGAATCGGGTTGTTTGAGCAGATCGCCGATCACGTTGGCAAAGGTGTTGAGCAGTGCCGTGTTCATACGCGGGCCGGGCAAGGCGCTCCGTTCGGTCAGGTAATGTTCAAGATCGGCAGCATTGCCAGTTTGCAGGGTTGTGTTGAGCAGTTGCGATAACTCAGTTCGATCCGTCATCATCGTTACCCACTTTCCAACATTAACCGACACTATCCCGCACTATCCCACCCATTTCCAACACTAACCCACTTCGTCTGTGGGTTAAGCGGCGGCAGGTGTTTGAATCGCCAGACGACCTAGCACGCGCAGTAGACGCTCCTGCCAGAGTGCCGAGTCAAGATCGCGCGTGAGCCAGACCGAGGTTCGGCTGACGCGCACACCATTCCCCAGATAGTTCTGCAAAGCGACTCGATCCACTTCGGCCAGATAGGGTAGTTTAATGCTGATCTGCTCATCCGTCGAAGAAATTCCGGTTACATTGGCCTGCTGCGCCAGCAGCTTCACCCGTAGCTGAAACAACAAGCCTTCGAGTTCGGGCGGCAGCGTGCCGAAACGATCCGTCAATTCGGCGTGCATCGTGTCGATCTGCGATTCGCTTTGCACTTCTGCCAGCCGTCGATAGAACTGCATTCGCAGCACCATGTCCGGGATAAAGTCCGTCGGGACAAAAGCGGTGATCGGCAAATCAATCGCAATCGACGGTGTGTTACTGGCGGTTGTGGGTATCGGTTGACCCGTTTTGAGGCGCTGCACGGCCTGAGTGAGCAGTTGGGTATACAGATGGAATCCCACAGACGCGATATAGCCACTCTGCCGATTACCTAACAGATCGCCCGCGCCGCGAATTTCCAGATCGCGCATGGCAATCGACATACCCGCGCCAAGTTCGGTTTGCTCAGCGATGGTTTGCAGACGGGCGCGTGCCTCTTCGGTCAGGCGGCTCAGCTTCGGATGAAAGAAGTAGGCATAGGCACGGTTGGAACTGCGCCCGACACGCCCGCGCAACTGGTACAACTGCGCCAGCCCGAACATATCCGCCCGGTCAATGATGATCGTGTTCGCGTTCTGAATATCCAGCCCGGACTCGATGATCGTGGTACACAGCAGCACATCGTAATCGCCGTGCGCGAAGGCGGCCATCACGTCTTCTAGCTGTTCTTCGGGCATCTGGCCGTGCCCGATCACAATGCTGGCCTCCGGCACGAGATCGCGCAGTCGTCGCGCTACGGCGTCAATCGTGGATACGCGGTTATGCACATAATAGACCTGCCCACCGCGATCCAGTTCACGTAAGATGGCCTGCCGGGTCAGCTTATCATCCATCGAGCCGACATGCGTCAGGACGGGCAGGCGTTCGTCGGGCGCGGTCTGGATCACGCTGATGTCTCGAACTCCGGTCAGGCTCATGTACAGCGTGCGCGGAATCGGGGTGGCAGTCAGCGTCAGCACATCGACTTCGGTACGCATTTTTTTCAGGCGTTCCTTGTGGGTCACGCCAAAACGCTGTTCCTCATCGACGATCACCAGCCCCAAATCCTTGAAAACCACGTCCGAGCCGAGCAGTCGATGGGTGCCGATCAGAATATCGATCCCGCCCAATGTCACCTGTTCGACGATCTTTTCCTGTTCCTGATGGGTGCGGAAACGCGAAAGCATCTCGATTTTGATCGGGAAGGCGGCCAACCGCTGCGTGAACGTCGTGAAATGCTGCTGCGCCAGAACGGTCGTTGGGACGAGGATCGCCACCTGTTTGTTATCCATCACGGCTTTGAAGGCCGCCCTCAGCGCAACTTCGGTTTTGCCATAACCCACATCGCCGCAGATCAGCCGATCCATCGGTTGGGCGCGTTCCATATCGGCCTTGACCTCAGTGATCGCGCGGAGTTGATCAGCGGTTTCGACATACGGGAAAGCGGCTTCAACTTCGTGCTGCCAGGGGGTATCGGGGCTGAACGCATAGCCCTTGACGTGGGCGCGCATGGCGTACAGTTCAAGCAGTTCTTTGGCGACTTGTTCAGCGGCGGCACGGGCGGCTTCTTTGGATCGACTCCATTCCGGCGAACCGAGTCGATGCAGTTGCGGCGCGTGATCGGTTGGCCCGACATAGCGCGTCAGCCGATCTACCTGATGAATCGGCACATACAGCGTATCCGTGCCCGCGAACTGAATCATGAAATATTCGCGTTCGCTGCCTTCGATAATGCGCTTGTGCAGCCCGGCAAAGCGCCCGATCCCGTATTCAGCATGAACCACGTAATCACCGACGTTCATATCGGCGAACATGGCTTCCGGCGATCCGGTTCGGGGCTGCTGACGGCGGCGCGGTTCGGGGCGATGCCAGCCGAAAATCTCCGAGTCGGTGATCAGGTGCAAGCGACTCGGTTGATCCGTTTCGCCATCGGTGAATGTCCACCCTTCAGCGATTTCGCCCTCGATGAACATGATTTCGCCGGGTGCTGGCAGCGCCGTCAGATCAGCCGACGGGGTGATCGCCCCGCGCCGTTCGTGTTCTTCCCAGAGTTCAGTCAGGCGCAGTGCCTGCCGGGTGATCACGATGGTACGGCTGCCTTCGCGCGACAGGGTACGCAGGTTATCCAGAAAGGTACGCAGTTGGCCGCCGTAGCGTCGTTCCGGGGCAAACAGATCGCCAATCGTGTTCCGAAGCAGCCGATCATCGCTGGCATCTTCGAGGATTTCCGAACCGCCCAGATGCAGCGGTTTGCGCTCGTACAGTGATTCCTGTAGATCGTCCCAGGTCAGGTAGGGCAGCGGATAGTCGGGCGGCAGTTCGGGGCTGCCCTGCTTTTCGCGCTGCTGCTCGATGGCCTGCCCTTCCAGATCGCCCACATAATCGGACAGCGCGTTCCAGTCCTCAACGATGATCAGCGCATCATCCGGCACATAATCCAACAGACTGGCCGAGGTGCTGAACAGGTAGGGCAGATAGAATTCAAGCAGCGGGAAAGCCGTTTCGCTGCGAAGTTCGGCTTCATCCGGGAGTGCGCTGGTCACATCTTCATCGGGCGCGGGCTGCGCTGCGAACCAGTCTTTCAGCGTATCGGCCACCGCGCCGCCATGCCGGGGCAGGGCTTCGCGCGCGGGCGTGATGATCACCCGATCCAGCGTTTCGGCGGATCGCTGCGTGGCCGGATCAAACAAGCGCAGCGAGTCGATCTCATCGCCAAAAAATTCGATGCGAACCGGACTGTTAGCCGCCGCCGGGAAAATATCGACGATCCCGCCGCGCCGACTGAACATGCCCGGCTCCGTGACGATAGATGCAGGCACATAGCCCAGGCTGAGCCAGCTTCGCAGCAGTTTGTCGGGATCGGCTTGCTGACCGCGTTTGATCAGGCGCGAACCGAGTTTGAATTCGCGGACGGGCAAAGTACGCTGCATCAGTGCCAGCGCCGACGTGACGATCACGGGCGGGCGATGATCGGTTTGCGACACGCCAACGGGTGGGCACAACGCGGCCAGCGTACTGATCCGGGCGCGAATGGCGTTGGATGCCCAGGGCGAACGTTCATAAAACAGCGCACTCGGCTCGGCAAAACGCAGAATCGGTGTGTCGGGCAGCCACACCGGAAGCTGCTCAGCGATGTTATAAGCGCGTTCTACCGCCCCGGTGATGATCACCAGCGGGCGATTCAGGTCGCGTGCCAGCGCCGCGATCAGGTAGGGTCGCGCTGCCCGCAGCAAATGCTGGTCAGGTGTTGTGCCGCCCGTTCGCAGCGTTTCCAATAGAGACCGATAATGCGGCGATCCCCGCATCAGGGCAATTAACGTATCAAGTTGCATAGGATTCAGTTCTTGGGATCAGCTTTTGTGGGTAGTTCAGCGTTCACCGTTCGGGCGGCTTCTTCATTCGTGCCATTATGCCGCGTCATTGCCAGTTCCAGGCCGGAGTGCAGCCATGTTTCCATCGCCTTGACGCCGCGCGCCATCGTCTCCGCGATCAGGATCGAGTCGGCTTTCTCGAACTCCTGCAAAACGTAGGCCGCGCCGTCCATGCGTCCCGGCGGGCGGCCAATACCAAAGCGCATCCGGGGAAAGTTCGGCGTTGTCAGGTGCGCGATGATGCTGCGAAGGCCATTCTGACCACCTGCGCCGCCACCGGGCTTGATGCGAAGCGTGCCCAGCGGAATATCCATATCATCCGAGATGATCATCAGGCTTTTGAGCGGCAGCTTGTAGAACGTGACCAGACTGCTCACCGCCTCACCGCTCAGGTTCATAAACGTTTGCGGCTTTACAAGCAGCACTTTATGATCGGCAATGATTCCTTCTGCGATCAAGGCGCGCGATTGTTTCCTGGCAAAAGTGAGACCATGCGCTTCGGCAATCGCATCGACGCACCGAAAACCGATGTTATGCCGCGTGTTGTCATATTCACGTCCCGGATTGCCCAGGCCAACGATGATGTGCTTATCCGTCATGTGTTCAACCTAGCCATTTCTGTTTACGGGCAACTGCCGAATCCGTTCACGGGCGACACCCGCGACTCCATACAATAAAAAGCCGATCAAAGCGATTATCAGGCCGCCGCATAGGGCGGACGGCACACTATCGGTTATCGTCCCAATACCCGATCCGGGCGTGTTCGGCGTACTGACGGCCACCACAACCGCGCGCGCCGTCGCCGAGGGCGGCTGCTGAATGCGCGGCGATGGCGACGGCCCGGCAGTCGGCAGAAAGGTTGCCGTTGGCGGCGGCGGGATCGTCGGTAAGGCCGTTGGCTGCCGATTGCTGACTTTCAGATCGCGCGCGTAATCTTCCAACACGTCGCCGTTGCGGAGCGTCAGGCGCAGCCGAAGCTGATAGCCGCCTTCGGGCAGCGCCGTTGTATCCCATTGTCCAAGTACATTATTGACGACCTGCTGCGAAACAGGCTTACCAATCGGCTGCCATTGGGCATTGGCTTCGATGAGCGACAGGTATTCCAGCCGATAGGACTGCAAAGTGGGGCTGCTGGCCGTGCCGACGATCTGAACAACGCCGAACAAGGTGCTGCCAGTCGCGGGCGCGGCGATCTTCGCCGAACCGCTGTCCTGTGCCAGTCCGCGCAGAGTCGGCAGAGCAAGCAGCAAAAGCCAGCAAAACACAATCGCGCTGTGTCGCAGTTTTTGTCGCAGTCGCACGCCTTTTCCCCTAAAATTGCAGCCGGGGAATTTTACCAGATTTTGCGGTGATAAGCAATGAAAAACTATGCTGGGGAATTGATTTCCCGGCGCAAACTGTCGGTGCAGGGAGTCAACGGGAATGAGGTCAGTTACTCACGTCTGGCGCGGATGTCGAAAAAGAACGCACAATCAACCGCAATTTGCAACGATGGTGGGGTGTGCATCCGATAACTGCTAAGACGGTTCCGACGCTGTCAATCAAAAGCAAACCGCACCATGTCTGCTATAATTTCTCGGACGGCGTGAGTAAAGCCGAAAAGGTACTATGGTGGACTTACAGACACTTTTTCAAACGGTTGATGAACTATCAGCAGATGAGTTGAAGCAGCTCTACCTGCATATTATGCAAACGCGCGTACAGTTTGTTGCAGCACCAGCAGAAACGCCTTCCAAACCTCATACCCTCGGTTTGTTTGAGAATATCGGTGAGACCTGGATGAGTGACGATTTTGATGCCGAGCTGCCCGACTCTTTCTGGCTGGGTGAAGACCAATTGTGAGGTACTTGGCGAAAATTGAGAAAGTACCGCTTATCAGCGACGATCCGCAAATTGGCAAGTACCCGATAACAGTGGTCTGGTAGCAGCGTAATCAAACATAGACGAGGCACGACAGATCACCTGCTTGGTTGGCCGACTATCTGTGCCGCCCTCGCCTCAGCTTCTCAAAGGAGCCGGGGTGAGGGCAGTTACACTATAAAATTAACCATTCAGCACGGCTAACCCGTCGTGGCGGCCTTGCGGACTTTTTCTTCCTCGGTGGTACGGCCAAAGAACTTGCCAAGCGTCGTGCCAATCGTGAAGTTACGCATGTATTGCAGATTTTGCGGCGTGAACGGTTTGGGCATCATCCCAAATTTGCTGACCAGCGCGTTATCGGTGACGATGTTCGGCACGGCCAGCAGATCAAGCAGCGTGGTGCTGACAGGTGGATTGGGCAGCACGGCTTGCATGATCGAAACGACAGGTCGCAATACCGATACTGGAATCTTCGGCGTGATGCGCGTTGTGCCGAGTGCCTTGAACACGCGCTTGACGATCTCCTCATAGGTCAGCACTTCGGGGCCGCCCAATTCGTACTCGTGGCCTATCGTACTGGGATCGTCTACCGCCCTGACAAACGCCTCCACCACATCGCCCACATAGACAGGCTGGAAACGTGCTTTGCCATCGCCCACAATCGGGAAAACAATTGGCGTCATTCTGATCAGGCGTGCTTGCACGTTGGCGAATTCATCCTGCGGCCCCCAGATGACAGATGGGCGCATCGCTGTCCAGTCCAGACCCGACGCGGCCACGTAATCCTGAGCGATCCCTTTGCTGCGTAAAAAGCGCGATGGGGTTTGTGCGCTTGCGCCGTTCTGACACATATTGATGAAGCGCCGGATACCTGCTTTTTTGGCGGCGTCCACAATGTTGATCGTGCCCTGAGTGTTCACCGTCTCATAGGTGCGCTTACCTTTTTCGATGGCGATAGCGACCAGATGAATCACCACTTCAACATCCTGTACCCAGTCGGTGAGCGTTTCGGGGCGCGTCACATCGCCCTTGACGATCTCGATTTTCTTCTCAATATCGCCTAATCGGACAAGTGCCTTGTCCGGGTTATTGACCATCGCCCGAACGGGTTTGCCCATTTCGACCAGACGCCGAACCAGATTGTTGCCAACGTAGCCTGACGCGCCAGTGACTAAAATCATACTGCCCTCCACTATTGAATGAAAATTTCCAAGACCTTGTTTCAGATTGTATAAGACTTGTACAATCTTTGCCACTCTTTTCAGGGCTGAACGTGAAGCATCCCCAGATCAAGATGATCGCCATTATTCACCGGAAGTCGCGCCGCTGCATTGTCTATATCGTACAGCCCGATGATCAGTTTGTAGTCGCCCGATGAAAGCGTCGCAGGAATCAATAAGCCATGACTATCAATGAGCGTTTGGCCGAGTGTCCAGCCTGTCGTTGGACGACTATTATTTTGAGGTTCGCTGTCCCGTTGGGCGACTAATTTTCCGTTCTGATCCAATAGTTGAATGAACACCTTGTAGCGTTTCGAGATCGGTTTGTCGGCACGCCAGAACAACGTCACGCCCAACACATCGCCCGCCCGCACGGAGTCCGAGTCGAGTGCCAGACCCTTCAACGTGATCAGATCGCCAAAGTTTGCGTTAAGCTTGCGGGTGGGCGCAGCGGCGGGCGCATTCGGCACTGTGTAAAGCACCAATCGCACATGCCCGTACCAGCGTGACCAGACCGGATAAGTGGCCGCATTCAGTTCATGTTCTACAATGCCGTTCGGATCGCGTTCGCCTTCGCCCCAAAACAATACGTAAATGCGCCGATGCTCACGAATCACGGCTTGAATCGAGTCGCGCGTGGCTGCATCATCGCCGCCCAAGCCCTTTGGCAGCGGAAAAATCGGAGTCGCAGTGTGAAAATAATAACTGAACACTTCCTGTTGATTCGGCGCGTCCAGCACAACGGCATCATCGGGGCGCGGATCGGTGCTGATGATGCGCGCCATCTGGCGGTAATCATCGCGCGCAAAACCTTCGACATAATACAAATTATTGATCGCATCCGAGGACAGCATCGCCAACGATAACAACCCGAATCCGGCGGCATAACGCGGAATCGCTTCAATCAGGATGAACAGATTTGGCGTGCCGATTTCCCATAACAGCCATGCGCCGCGCGCGATCAAGAGCAGTGCGGCGATCTGTACGGGCAGCAAAAACTTGAGATTGGCTTCACGAAACAGGCCAAGCGCGAACAACGGCACAATCGTCACCAGCAGCCATAGCCAGGGCAGCGCCAATCGCCACACGAACGGCTGACGGCGGCGCATCCAATCGGGCAAAAAAGCCGCCACGATGAACAGGGCCGGCCACAGATACAGCCACCACGCCGAAGCCAGCGATGTATTTCCATAGATGAGCCAGCGCACAACCGTTGCCAGCCCTGTACCCGCGTCGATGGGCTGCCCGGTTCGCGGCCATGCGCTCACCTGTCGTAAGGCGGTAGGCAGCAGCGGCGCAAAAATGATCAAGGTGATGAGATTGAGGGCAATATAAGTTAAGAGGCGATTACGTTGTGTTTGATTTGACTCCCCCTCTCTGTAAACGGAGAGGGGGCGGGGGGGTGAGGCCAACCACACCACAAACATCACGCCCTGCACAAGCATTACTGCCGGATAG
>JBBSEU010000239.1:0-9485 GCA_038239365.1 Aggregatilineales bacterium | reverse complement strand
TCCGTTGACGCTGGCCGAATTGGGCGTACAGCTTAACGTCAGCCCGCATCACCTGCAAAAGCAGTTCAAGCGCGTGATGGGTATCAGCCCGCGCGAATATGCCGAAGCGTGTCGCCTCCAACGGCTCAAGACCGGATTACGTGATGGCGCAAATGTGACGCGCGCCATGTTCGACGCCGGTTATCACTCCAGCAGCCGTTTGTACGATGGAATGCCCATCGGTATGACGCCCACGACTTATCAAAAGGGAGGACAGGGAATGGATATTCACTACACGATCACCGACTCGGCATTGGGTCTGCTGTTGGTAGCCGCCACTGACAAAGGA
Organism: Aggregatilineales bacterium; assembly: GCA_038239365.1. GTDB lineage: Bacteria > Chloroflexota > Anaerolineae > Aggregatilineales > UBA2796 > JBBRMW01. The sequence continues at coordinate 9,157 of JBBSEU010000239.1, read as the reverse complement.
ATTTGCGCCGTCAGTCTGGGCAACTCGGTTGAAGCGTTGGAGACAGGCTTGCTCAACGAGTATCCTGCTGCCGGACTGCGCCGCGATGACACCGGACTTGGCGAATGGGTGGCCGCGCTGCTCAGCCACATCGACGGCGAACAACCCCATTTGGGACTGCCGATTGACGTTCAGGCGACGGCCTTTCAGAGGCGCGTCTGGCAGGAATTGCAGACTATCCCGTATGGCAGTACGCGCTCCTATGGCGAGATTGCGCGGCAAATCGGCAGCCCAACCGCTTCACGGGCAGTGGCGCGCGCCTGTGCGACAAACCCGGTGGCGCTGTGTATCCCCTGCCATCGCGTCGTGCAGTCGGACGGCGGGTTGGGCGGCTATCGCTGGGGCGTTGACCGTAAACGCCAAATTCTGAGCAACGAACAAGCATCAGAAAAGGTATTGGCATCTTGAAAATTTGGGCGATGTTTCTCCTGTTGGGGACGATCTGGGGATCGTCCTTCCTGCTCATCAAAGTGGCGGTTGCCCCCGAAGGCGCGATCCCAACCGAAGTCGGCTTGCTTGACCCGGTAGCACTTGGCACGGTGCGGCTAACCATTGCGGCGATCTGCTTCATGGCGCTGGTGGTGCTGAGCCGTCGCAAGCTGCCGACAGACCGCCGCACGATCATTAACCTGTGCATCACGGGCTTGCTCAATTACGCCATTCCGTTCACGTTGATCCCCTGGGGTGAACGCTCCATCGACAGCGGTTTGGCGACAGTTCTCAACGCGACGGTGCCGCTGTTCGGCGTCGTGATTGCCCACTTTGCCCTGAGCGATGATAAAATCAGCCTCGGCAAAATCTTCGGCCTCATTTCAGGATTCGCGGGCGTTCTGCTGCTGGCGACTCGCGGCCTCGATCCGACACACGCTAACCCGATCAGCGGGCAACTGGCCGTGATCGGCGCGTCATTGTCCTATGCACTGGCGGCGGTTTACATGCGGCGTAACTTGCGCCATCTTGAGGGCATCATGACGGCGGGTTTGTCCATCTCCGCCGGGGCGATCATCCTGGTCATCGTCTCACTTTTTACCCTTCATCCGCTACCGAACTTCATGACTCTGCAACCGGAGGCGCTCCGGGCGGCGATTGTGCTTGGCTTCTTCAATACGTTCGTGGCCTATCTGCTGTTCTTCAACATTTTCAAGGTGTGGGGCGTTTCGCGTACCACGATGGTAACGTACCTGATGCCGCCGATTGGTCTGGGATTGGGCGCGCTTTTCGAGCATGAGCCGATTGACTGGCGCTTGATCGTCGGCGCGATTCTGGTCATGGGCGGCGTGGCACTGGCGAACTTGTGGAAGGGCGGCTTGCGTCGCCCGGCGGCTTCAGCACAACCAGTAACACAAGCGGGGCGGTAAAAAGCTATCAGCGGTCAGCTTTCAGCCAGAAAAAGGCTAGGGATAGATAGATTCTTTACCCCTTCCCACTCAGGGGAAGGAGTAAAGAATGGGTATTTTAAGCACTTATAATGTAAACAATGTCTGAGACGAAATTTTGCTTTGCAGACCCGCGATAATGACTTCCAATTCCACCTTTGGGCTGGCTTGCAGACCGAGGCATCGGGCGATTCCAGCCGCCGTTGTACTCCATCTCGACGCCAGTTGAATACGATACTGCGACTCGGCATTTTGTAACGAGTACACATGAAACTGCATCGCATCGCCGAGTTTTGGGGCTTCAACATGGGCAAAGTTGAACCCTGCGCGCATGTAGTCCATCAGACCATCTTGAAGTACCAGCACCATATGTTTGTTGAGGCGCTCAAACGTTTCGACCTTGTGATGTAGCTGCACCAACGTCGTTTTTGCAGTCATCTTCCAATTCATGCCATAGGGTCGGGCGACATCACTACTTAATGGAGCTGATATGCCAACCGACCTTAAGAACGCTTGACGCTGCGGCCAGACCGTCCCCGTGGTATCAACAGCTTGTAATTCAATGCCGACAAAATCCACCACTGTTCCATTTCGGACGGAAACCAGAAAGTAGTCAACATTCCCGCCCGGAATAGCGATCTCTCCGACTCGGTGCAGCTCGTTTCCCGGCTCATGAAGCGTCAACAGGTGAATGCAATCCATAAAGATTTGCCGACGCTCCAACAGACGATGCGGGCAAATGATGACACCCTGGCTATTTTGCGTACGATGATTGACAGAGCAAGTTCCAATTGAGATTTCTGGCTGGCTCTTTCGGACTTTGACGCACTTCCTGTTGAGATAGGGGCAGTGTTGTGTTTCGACTACTTGCTGCCAATCTATATTCGTCTGCTGCGTTGAATTTCCAAAGAGTTCAAGGACGCTCATAGAAGGGTGTGACACCGTTGTTCGGCATAGCGGATGTATTCCGGGGAAATATCAATACCAACAGATTTACGAAAGAAGTTCATGGCGACCAGATTCGTCGTTCCAGTGCCACAAAAAGGATCAAGCACTATTCCGGCGGGCGGACACGTTGCCAGAATTGGAATTTTGCAAAGGTCTTCCGGGTAGGCTGCGTAATGTGTTTCCCGGTCAGTCGTATCTTCCGGGACAATCTCCCACACATCACCTGGTTTGCTGCCTTTGGGGTGGTAGCGCAGAAAGTAAAAGCCGTGCTGTGCAAGTTCTTTAGCGCGCCCCGACAATTTCTCGGAGTCGGAATGGGTGGTGCGTTGCTGATTACGGATCACCATCCGAAAGTCGGAGAGTTCGCCGCGCGTGAGCTTCCCAAGTTCTTCATCAAGTGCCTTGAAGGCCGCCGCCTTTTCATGTTCCGCCAGCGCCGTCGATAGTTCAAGCTGGCGGCGATAACGCACGCCTGAAACACCCGTTGCTGAAATAATCGCCCCGTTCCTGATTTGCGTTGGGCGCGGCTTATTTCGGATAGCATCAGCATCATAGTAATAACCATGTGCTTGCTTCACAAAATGAAAGATATATTCGTGAATGTTTCGCAGTTTATCAAGGGTGTTGTCCGGTCCCTTGAGTTTATTCCACACAACATCGTTTCGCAGTATCCAGCCCTGCTCATCGCTCAAGGCCAATGCAACCCGCCAGGGTAAGCCGACGAGTCCCTTATTGATATAGGCGTCGCCAATATTCAGCCATAACGAACCCGTACTTTTGAGTACGCGCTGAACTTCCGCCAGAATTGCGAGAAGATGCTGAATATAAAGCTGATAATCAGGCTCAAGTCCAATCCCGCCATCCGCATATTCGCGCTGATTCCAATAGGGCGGGCTGGTAACACAGCAATCAATCGTATTGGCTGGCAGTTGTTTCAGGATATCGAGGCTGCTCCCCGTCAGGAACAAGGGATGATGCGAACCATTTGAGGCATAGTCATTAAATTCAGCACCCGCATCAATTATGCTTTGCTGCATTCTAAACACCTCAATATCTGTGTTCGACTTTCCTGTTATTCTACCCGTCTGAACCAAAATCCCGAAAGTTCGTGGCAGGCTCTAGGGAAGCAAATCCAAGTGGGAGTGGTGTTTTGGACGAAAGATTTGGAAATCCCGCCGATCCAGAGTGTAAACTTTGCTGATGTTGAGACGTTCGGATAAGGCCATTATTGCCACATCGGTATAGTCAAAATGGGCATCTTGATACCGTGCCATAATCGCTTCCATGTTGATCATGTCCTCGTTAGTCAGAGGCCGAATGTCAAATGCAAGACGTGTGGCGCGAATGGTTTGCAAGGCGCGCGAGTAGTTGATCCGATCCGCAATGAAATAGAAAAGCTCGACAAGAGTCGGCGCGGCAACGATCCGCACCTCATTTCGAATATCTTTCATGACTTGAACAGCGGCTGCGTGATTTTTGTCTTTGCTATAGTTTGCAGCCACCAGAATATTGGTATCAACCAGAACGGGCATGTTTTTTTCTGATCGCGTCCTTTACCGATTCACGCACCGACGTTGAAAGCTCAGAAACATCATCGTCAAACATGCCAATGAAGTTGTCCAGGGCTTCCCCACGCCAGCTTTCGTCATCGGGTGACTCTACGAACGGCTCAATGTCTTTTTCAAGTTGATAGCGCCCTAGAAAGCTATTCAAAAGCGCCTCAACCGATAGGTTTTCACGGTCAGCCAACTTTTGAAGCGCCGCCGACAATTCATCTCCAATTTGCAAATCGGCCATCGGTTCCGTACCGCCTTTCAACCCGCCACTTTCGCATCAGCCATATCTTTCGCCAACTGATCGGTACTCATCCGAATCAACCCCAGCCAGCCATCGCGCCGATAGGTATTCAACACATCGCGCTCAAGTGGATTCAATTCGTTGCGGCTGAGCGCCGGGCGTGGATCATCAGTCGTGCCAAGCAAATAGTCAATGCTAACATCCAACTGTTCAGCGATAAGTTTTAATTTCGTCGCTGTAGGCTCGTTTTCCCCATTCTCATACTTGCCGATTTGTGCTTCACCCATGCCGCATAAACGCCCAAGCTCTCGTTGAGACCAGCCGTGTTGTTCCCGCACCAAGCGGAGTCGATCTAATCTAAGCGCCGCATCAGGACGCAATCCACTCTTATTCCGCATTTGGGTACTTGACAAGCATTACATTCGACTCTATCATAGTAGTTATGTGGATCAATGCCGATTCACAAGCGCGGCGGACATCTCTGGTACAGATACCCGCCGCTAAGAAAGGAATACTTTCCGATGCACATTGTACAGCAATTCGTGTCGCCTTCACATACCATACCGCCGAATATTCGCCTGATCGCCCCGCCGAAACCGCCCATTGCCCTGCTGCCCGCCCGCGCCGAGTCGCTCCGGGCGCGCGAACCTGCCCCCGTTTTTCAGTTTACCGATCCACGTTTCAAGAATCTTTCTGAACAAAATCTTCTGGAACTATTCGCCGCCGCCGAAAAGCTGCTGACCAGCGCCGCGCGTTTTCTCAACCACGAATCGAGCGATATGATCTTCCGGCGTTCCGTTTCGCGCTATGAGAACACATTGGAGCGGATTCGGCACGCGGGCGGCGCAGATAACCCGTACACACCGCCCGATGTGGCCGCGCTGTATCGTGAAATGGGACGCGAAACCTCAGCCGAAATGGCCGCCTACATCAACGAGACCTACGAGGATTGCGCCAACATCTTGCGCGAAACTGAGGAACAGATCGCCGCCCGCCACGTTGCCCACGCCCGCCGTGAACTTCTACTGCGAAAGGCCGGTGCGTCATGAGCAGCCTCAAAGATTTGACACTCTATCAAGAGGGGCGCAAGGCACTCGATGAACTGGAGGAGGCGCTCTACTGGCTGACCACTACGATTGAGGTGGCGCGCGAACCGCTGAACAATGAGGAATACGATCCCGCCGCCATGCGTGCCGAACTGCGCGATATGGAACTGTACCTGCTCGACGCCAAACGTCGCGTTGGCCCAATCGCGCGCATCATGACCCGGCTGGCAAACACGATCATGCGACTGTACGAGTCCAATTCTCAGGCCGAGATCGATGCTGCTCATGCACTCCAAAAGGGCAAAGAGCAGATGTTTCAAATCCTGATGGGCGATCTGACAGAGGATCAAACCGATCAACTGCTCGAATTGATCGATCAATGGACGCAGCCGCCAGAGGATATACCGTTCTAGCGCGTGTTATAAATTTCAGGGTGGACGCCATTTTTGGCGTCCTATACCTTTTCTTCCAAGTTTTGGTAGCTCGTAGCTTTATAATGCGAGGTGGCAATGAATACTTTGCAAGAAGCAATTTATGGTTTGGTTGAGAAGTTTGTTCAACGCCAAACTGTGCCATATGAAGTTATCAGAAAATATCGTCCCAACCTCATAGATTCATCAAAACCGCGTTCCACTAGCAAAGCTTATCTGTCAGCCACACAAATAGGTTTTTGGGGTGAGTCGAATGAGTGGGAATACAGGCTACATGGCGGAGGCTGTCACGTAACGCATGTCGACACGCGAGAAGTCATTGATTGGGATGCACCGAATTTACAGCACTTCAACCCTGATTGGTTAGCGGATTGGGTTCGTTGGTATGTGAAGAACAATACTCAGGACGAGGCCGCATTGTTGCTTTCAGCGATGCTAAACAAGCCTGAGGAAGACTATCGGCGAAGCATATTTGAAATACTCGACCAACTTTATAGGCTTGGCAAACTAAACTACTACCCTGATAGACTTGACAAATACGAACTGATCTCAAAGAACCAAACTGGTATCGATCCTTAAGTCAAGATCGATACCAAATCATTTTTGGGGCTACCGCGCCGCGTTTTCCCGATCCGTACTGGCCGGACGATTGCCGTTTTCATGTCGTTCGCGGCGCTGTGCCAGACGTGCGGCGATGCGTCCCAGCTTGGCATGATACTTCACGATCTTTTGTTGAGCATCGCGCGCTTCGGCCAGTGTCGGTGCCAGTTCGCTGACGCCCCAGTAGCGCCACAACACATCGATCACCTGTGTATAGAACTGCTCCGGGCCGTAGTTCACTTCGGCGGCCAGCAGTTCGGCGCGCTCCTGATAGTTGGGCATTCCGCTGCCGGGCATCTCGAACTTCATGATCGTATCGGCCAGCGGATAGACGTAATTTGGCTCAGCCTCAAGGTGCATCTTCACGGCATCGCGGTAGAACGCCATGTGCAGCGTTTCATCTTTGGCGAGTCGGCGCAGCGCACGGGATAGCATCGCGTCTTCTTTTTCGGCTACGTCCGCCACGCGCAGATAAAACGTCTGTGTGGCAAGTTCCTGAATGGCCGTGTAAGCAATCGCCTGGAAATGGCTGTCAATGTTGGTTGCCCAGCCCTGTCGGATGATTCCCTTTCGCAGCGACATACGACGCTTGGTATCGCCATTGCCGCCGAGCAATAGATAGGTTTCCAGCAAAAGCGCGTGCTGATCTTCTTCGCTTGTCCAGGTTTGCAGGAAATCGACCATGACTTCAATCGATCCCTTGAACGCCGCGTGCAACTGAGTCGTGAACCAGGGCAGATTCACTTCGGTCAGCACCGCCGTTTCAACCGCCGTATAAATGGCAGGCGAAAGTTTGGGCATGGCGTCCGGGTTGGCGCGCAGTTCATCGAGCGGTAAAAACTCGTGGTATGACCAGTCAATGCGGGCGGCGCGTTCACGATGCTTATCGTACAGGTCGAGGAGCTTCGGCTCCAGCGACGGAATCAGGTGGGCAAGCGACATAGGACATTCACTCCGTTAAATCGAGATAGATATTGATTTTTGCGTATTGCCGCCGTATGATACCCACCATCCCCGTTATTAACACATCAGGCCGCCGTCGTTCGCTCCGCGCTGGATTGCGGGCTGAATTGTGTTTCGTACAGCGCCGCATACAACCCTTTGCGTTCGATCAATTCCTGATGCGTGCCCTGTTCCACAACCTGTCCGCGATCCATCACCAGGATCACATCGGCGGCATGAATCGTGCTGAGTCGGTGGGCGATCACCAGGCTGGTTCGACCTTGCATGACCGTTTCCAGCGCCGTCTGGATCAAGGCTTCGGACTGCGAATCCAGGTGCGAGGTGGCTTCATCCAGAACTAGAATGCGCGGGTTTTTAAGAATAACACGCGCGATGGCGATTCGTTGCTTTTCGCCACCACTCAAGCGATAGCCGCGCTCCCCGACAATCGTATCATAGCCATCCGGCAAGCCCATGATAAACGCATGAATGTTTGCCGCACGCGCCGCCGCTTCGATTTCGGAGTCGGTAGCATCTGGTTTAGCGTACATAAGGTTCGTGCGGATCGTGTCATGGAACAGGTACGCTTCCTGTGTCACCACGCCGATGTTCTCAGCCAGCGAGTCCAACGTCACGTCACGCACATCGTGATCATCGATCAGGATGCGCCCGGAGGACGTATCGTACAGACGCGGCAAAAGGTAGGTCATCGTCGTTTTACCCGCGCCACTTGGCCCGACCAATGCCGCCAACTGCCCCGGCTTGAGCGTGAAGGTCACATCATCGACGGCCATCAAACGTGCCTGCGAGTCGGGCGCTTCAATGGGCGTTTTGCCGTTGGCTTTGGGTTTTTTGTCGCCTGACTTGCCATCACCGGACAGCACCGCCTTGACGTTATCCATGCGGCCACGTCGCTCAACATCGCTCAGGCGAACGCTGTCTTCTCCTTCGATATAGGTGAACGACACATGATCGAACGTGACCGCGCCATGAACATCGGTCAGTGGGGCAGCGTTCGGTTTCTCAGCAATTTCTAATGGGAGATCAAGCACTTCAAAGACGCGCTCAAAACTGACCATCGACGTAGCAAACTCAACCGGCGCATTGGTCAGCGACTCGAGCGGTCCGTACAGTTGACCCAGGTAGGCCGCAAACGCGACAATGTTGCCGACGGTGAACGCGCCATCAATGACGAGGTGCCCGCCAACCCAATAGACAAGCGCCGTACCCATTGCCCCGATCAATCCTAAAAACACCCAGAACTGGCTGCCCACCACCGCGCGCGTGACGCCTAGATCGCGCACTCGTCCGGCCCGTTCGCTGAATCGATCAACCTCTCGATTGGTGCGGCCAAACAGCTTGACCAGCAGCGCGCCGCTGATGTTCAGCGTTTCGTTCATCGTCGCGTTCATCAGTGCGTTCACGTCCATTTGTTCGCGCGCAATCGTCCGCAGCCGTTTCCCGATGCGACGTGCGGGCAGCATGAACAGCGGAACAACCAACAGGCCGAGCAGGGTTAAGCGCCATTCCGTCGTGAACATGATGCTAAGGATGACTACTACGGTAATCACATTGGTCACGATGCTGAGCAGCGTCCCATTGATCGCGCTCTGTGCGCCAACCACATCGTTATTGAGACGGCTCATCAACTCGCCCGTCTTGGAGTTGGTGAAGAACCGGATTGACATGCGTTCCAGATGCGAAAACAGGGCGACACGCAAATCGTAAATGACGCCTTCGCCCATTGCGGCGTTCAGATAACGTTGAAAAACCGAGATCACCGACGTTGATACCGGGATCAAAACGATCAGCAAGGCAACAACGTTCAGTTGTCCCACATCTTTATTTTTTTGCAGTACGTTATCGATCAGGTAGCCGAATAAGCGCGGATTGGCCGCACTGATTAGCGATGACGCCAAAATCGTGAGCAGCGTCAGAAACAGTTGCACGCGATACGGTTTCGCGTAGGTGAGTACGC
>JBBSEU010000238.1:0-9503 GCA_038239365.1 Aggregatilineales bacterium | reverse complement strand
GTTCCAGTTCATCGGAATTGAGCGGCACGACCACATCGGTATGGCTGCGGACCAGTTCTGCCAAGTGTGGATAAAGCAGCGGCTTATCGTAGAAGTCGGCACGCAGGGTCAGCACCAGGCGGATGCGACTGCGTGGGTCAGTTACTGCCGAAAGTAAATTGTCAATCAGGTGCGTGCGAACCGTCTCGTCCGTCGTGAGCGTAAACAATTCCTCGAATTGATCGATCACTAACACCAGTTCAATGTCCTGCTCGGTGGGCAGGATGCGCTTGACGGCACGGACCAGCCCGCGCCGATCTTCGGACAATTGACTGAGCAGCCCAGACTGTGGGCTGGTTGCCACGCGCAACAAGGCAGCCTCCAACTCTTCCAGCGGGTGCGTGCCGGGCAGCATTTCAGTGATAAACCAGCGATCCGAGTTGAGCAGTCCACCGCGTCGCAGGGCTGGCAATAAGCCCGCCCGCACAACGCTCGATTTTCCGCTGCCACTCGGTCCGACGATAACCAAAAAGCGAGCGCCATTCCCACTCTCGGCAAGCCGTGTCAGGAGCTGTTCGGTCAGTGCAGCACGCCCAAAAAAATCGGCGGCGTCCGATTCCTGAAAAGCACGCAGGCCTTTGTACGGATTGGTCAACTCGAGAACGTCTGCCTGACCAACAAAAGTGGGTGGCATATAGTTATGATCCTGGTTTGCAGGCACCAGGCTGCTTTGGGCTGCGTTACCCACTGTTGTTCCCACCAGTTTCAACTGTTGTGCACGCTCAATCGCGTGCCGCCGACTATGAACATCCAGTTTGGAGTAGATTTGCTGCACATACCACTTGACCGTACCCGCCGATAGATACAACTTTTGGGCAATTTCGGTGTTGGACAAACCCTCGACCATTAACCGTAAAATGTCCATTTCACGCTCGGTTAACGGATCGATCAGGGGTTGGGCAGCGGCGCGTTGAAGGTTTGGCAATGCTGCTCGAAACGCCGACGCAAAGCGCATTGCATTCGCATAACGCTGTGCCGGGTCTTTGGCCGTCGCGGTTAGCAGCACCTCGTTGAGCGCGGCAGACAGTGTCGGAATCCGGCTATTCAGGGGTGGTAACGGTGTGTTCAGGTGAAAATTGATTAATTCAAAAGGTGTCAGAGAACCAGCATAGGGTTTTTCATTGGTGAGTACTTCATAAATAACGATCCCTAGGCTGTATATATCCGTGCGGGGCGTGACCACCTCGCCCCTGATCTGCTCCGGCGTGATGTATGCCGGAGAACCAACCACACTACCTTCGGCGGTGATGTCGCCAATTGACTCAGTGTTCAGGTTTTTGGCGATTCCGAAATCGGCCAGATAAGCGTTGCCATCCTCATCCAACAAGATGTTATCTGGTTTAATATCCCGGTGAATCACCCCTTCACGGTGCGCTATGGTGAGTGCCCCGGCGATTTGTTCAAGCAAGCGCGCGGCGGCATCGGCTGGCCATGCCCCGCGCACCATCGACCGTCGTAAACTGCTGGGCAGCCAGCGCATGACCAGGAATGCACCGTCAGGGTCACGCCAATAGTCGTACATTGGCACAATATGTGGATGCTCCAAACGTGCAATGAGCTGTGCTTCCACCTCAAAACGGCGGATAAAGTCTGGCTGATTCGCATGTTCGGGTAATATCACCTTCACGGCGACTTCACGCCCGACTGATGGCTGATAGGCGCGATATACCGCCCCAAACCCACCCGCGCCAACCTGCTCCTGCAATTCGTAGCCTTTGATCACCCTATTGCTGAGATTGTTCATCGCATCCCCCCTCAAGAATGTGTACTACTTCTCATTCTACGGGCAAAGTGATAGGTTGGCAGCATACTTCGGGCTATTCCTACCAAATTCCTACCCTGGTTTTTATCCTTACAGTAGGCAAATTGGACGACCATACAACTTAAAGGCAACGGACTCTTCCATCCTTTTTCCTACCCGCCAATCAGGTGACTTCCCTACCACAGAAACATTACAGTGTAGTCAGGTCAACGAACGAGCCTAGGAGGATACGTAATGTTGCAACCCAATTCAATGCAGGGATTTGATGCACGACGCACGACAGTGACCGCCCGGTGCGTGAGTGGCTCCACAGCGGCGGCACATCGTGGTAGTACGCTGTGGAGCGGACGCCAATTGGCAACTGTCGCTTTGCTGGTAGTGGCGGCGGTTTGGGGTTCGACTTATCTTATCACCAAGCAGTCACTGCTTGGTTTGTCCCCGTTTGTCTTTATCGCACTGCGTTTTGCGTTTGCCAGTGCTGGGCTTGTGCCACTCGTCTTATCCTGTCCGACAAAACGTTGGCCAAAACGCCGCGAATGGCAGTGGGCCATCATGGCGGGGTTGTCATTGGCTGGTGGACAGGTATTTCAGGCGTTTGCTCTGCAACTGCTGCCCTCTGGCCGTGCCGGTTTCATTATTAACCTGAACGTCCTTATGGTGCCACTCCTGGCATGGCTTCTACTCCGCCAGAAAATCACAGGGCGCACAGCACTTGGCTTAAGCCTAGCTTTATTGGGGCTTGGGTTGTTGTCCTATGCACCGGGCAATAGCCTATTGGGCGATCTGCTGGCGCTGCTCAGCGCATTTTGTTTTGCTGTGCAGTTTATAGCCATCGACAAAATACCAAAGGAAGCCGATGGCCGAAGTATGTCGCTGATTCAATCCGTCTGTGTTATGTCATTCTGTGGCATATTTTTATTGCCTGAGCAGTCACGGGTTGGTCTGCTATCTTATCAATCGGTCCTGGTTACCGCGCTTATGGGGCTGTGTGCTACAGCCGTCGCCCTCACCATTCAGATTTGGGCACAACGCCAACTTAAATCCACGAATGCAGCGCTGCTCCTTACGGCGGAGTCGCCCTTTTCAATGTTATTTGGCTATTTGTATGGTGGCGAAAGCCTGACCAACACTTCGCTCATTGCCGGTCTGCTAATGCTGCTTGGCACGTTGTTTGCCACTACGAACCGATCACAAAATTCTGAGAGTAGTGCGGCTCCTGGCCGATCTTTTTAAGCGAGATGCTTTTCCATTAAAGATGCAGAGACCTATGAAATGTATATGGCTCGACAAAACGCGCCCAAACCCAAGGTGGCTGGGATGGGGCTCGTTGGTCGGATAATGACGTTAAGTTGCTCTTGGAATTGCTCGATTCAGGCGCCACAACCGTGCAAATCGCGTCTTTCTTTCCGACACGCTGTTGGGTCATGCTACGTCTCAAAATCACAAAGCTGCGCGGGAACGAGACTTTATACGACTATCTAGCCCGGATCGGTCAAACAGAGGATAAATACTTCGTCACGGTGAGCGATACAGCTTTTAACCCGAATTGTCGAAGGCTTTTGGACGACCGTTCGTGACTTTTTGGGTCCGTTTCGCGGCGTTCACAAGAAATTCTTGGCGGCGTATCTGGCACTTTGTGAAATGCACATCAACCACAATCGGATTTCGCCTTAACTCATTGCCAGCCTTGTTTGTACTCGTTCCCAACATGAGCCAAAATGTCCAATAGGCTAATTTCCGCATCTTTTTGAACGAAAGATTACACGCCACTCGCGGGGTCACAGTACACCGTACTTATCAAACACCTGGCGAAGCGTCTTGCCTTCCAAGATTTCTCGACGCGAGTCGCTTTCTTTCTGCACTTTTTCGAGCGCCAGATGAATGACTTTTTCCTCAATTGCTTTGGGAAGAACCACAATACCATCAAAATCTGCAAAAACCAGATCGCCGGGGAACACCAAAACATCGCCACAACGAACTGGCACATCGTAGGCCATGACACGGCCTCGCCCCTGCGAGTCGAGCGGGCGAATGCCCGTATAGTAGACTGGAAAATTCAGATCGATGATCTGGGTACAGTCGCGGATCTGGCTGTCGCACACGCAGCCCACACAGCCCTGGCGTTTCGCCACAGTAGACATCAACTCACCCCACGGCGCGTTAGTTCCGCCAAAGTCCGAGGAGTGAATGACTACATCGTTTGCGCCGAGCGAGTCCATCGCCTCGATTTCCAGGCCATACGGGTCTTCTTCGATCAGGTAGTCGATGTCCATCCAGCGGAAGGTGCGCGCGCGGCCAATAAAGCCGCAGTTTTTTCTATCGGGCAGCAGCGGGCGTAAGCGGTGGTGCATCACCTGACCCCGGCAGCCCAACTGATCGAGTACATCGGATACTGCTGCAACATACAGGTGATCTTTCACCTGCGTCAGATTATCGGTCAAGTTGACAGCCACAGTTTCCCCTTTTGGATCGTGTTATAGAACGCGATAATGTTGGACAATCGCTTCGTCGATCTCGACACCCAAACCTGGCCCGTCCGGGATTGGAATAGTGCCATCCACCATACGAATGGGTTCCCGGCAGAGCTGATTGAGCAGCGATGCCGACGAAACATTATATTCCAGATAGAGCGCATTCAGCAGATACGCATTTAGATGCAGTGATGCCGCTTTCAACAGATCAGTAAGCCAAGCATGAGGCACACATTCGAGCTGGCGGCGCATGGCAAAATCGGCGATCTGTTTACCAACCGTAAGCCCACCGCAGCGCGACAGATCCGGCTGAAGGGTGTGTACTTGCCCGGTGATCCCAAGCCGTTCAAAGCCTTCGATGCCCGAAACCTGTTCGCCCGCCGCTATCCGCAGCGACGTACACGCCTGTGCCAGCACTGCATAGCCCTCGAAATTTTCTGGGTGTAGGCAATCTTCGAGCCAGAAAATATCCAGTTCTTCGAGGTTGCGAATGAGCGTGATCCAGTCTTTGAGCGACCGCGTCCTAAACGGATTATGATAGTCGGTGCCGTACCATCCACCATCGACCATCAGCACGACATCGGCACCCACTTCGGCACGGGCTGCACGAATCAAGCGGATGTCGAGGCTAAGGTCATAGCCAAAGGCACCCCAACCAAATTTAATGGCGCGAAAGCCCCGTTCGAGATAGCTGGCTGCAGCCTCTCGCATGGCATCAGGTGTGGGACGAAACAGGGTGGAAGCGTAAGCCGTCACTCGGTCCCGATATTTCGCGCCGAGCAGTTTATGCACCGGTTGGCGAAATGCCTTACCCGCAATATCCCACAGCGCAATATCAACGCCCGAAATAACCTGGATGCCAACACCTGCGCGTCCGTAATAGCCGAGGTAGCGATACATCTTTTGCCACAGCCGTTCGCGTTCCAATGGGTCTTCGCCGATCAACGCCTTACGAATCGACTCAAAACCGATTTGCCCGCCAGATGGCGCATTGACAATCATCTGGGCAACATGCGGCTGCGTTTCCACATCAGCCCAGCCGACGATGCCTTCATCTGTCGTGATTTTGATTAGCAGAACGAAACGAACGCCGTGTGCTTCCAGTGCTTGGGCCGGATCGGGGTAATCTTTGCCGGAATCCAAAACAATGGCCTCAATGTCTGTGATTTTCATGGTATAGGGGTGTCAACCGACCATCGTCAAAGCGATCTTCAAGGTGTTATCTTGGGCGGCACGAGCCAGGGCGAAAGCATCGGAATATGCGCTCAGTGAAAAGTGATGGGTAATCAACTCGCTCCAGCGACGGTCTGCGAGACGCTGTACAGCATCGTCGAACCGTTCGCGGTCATTACAGGCACCGACAATTTCCAATTCTTTCATATGCACAGCAAACAGATCGACTGACACCTGAGTGGTAAAGGCCGAAAACAGTACCAGCCGACCTTTGGGGCGCAGAGAGGCGAGCGCCTCGGCCAGCGCTCGCGGCGACGCAACCGCCAAGATTGCGGCATCGTAGCCAGTTCCACCGTTCAGCGCGAGCAGCGTTTCTAGCGGGGCGCTTGAAGCGCTGGTGTTCACGGCGCGTGCTGAACCCGCAAAGCCCAGGCGAAAATCACTCCACCCAGCAATCACCACGGTACGTAAACCAAGTGTCTCAGACAAACGCGCCATGATGATACCAAACGGCCCGTCACCCACAATCAAGAGCGATCCACCCACTTGCAAGTTCGCCTGATCGAGCGCCTCTAGGCAGACGGCAATCGGCTCGGCAAGGCAGACTTGCGGTGCAGGCAGCGTCTCGGCAACGACTCTGGCGCGATCAGCGCGAACCACATAATAGTCCGCAAAGGTGCCGGGCATGTTCAGGCCAAAATGCCCCATCTTCAGGCACAGATGGCGGTTCTCGGCCAGACATGCCGAACACGTCCCACAGGGGTGAACCGGATGGGTTGCGAGGTGCTGTCCGATCTGGAAGCCTTGAACCTGCTGCCCCACCGCCTGGACAATGCCGCTGCCCTCATGACCGAGCGTGACCGGAAAGGTCGAGCCGGACAGGTTATAGGCAATGTCCACCAGATCGGAGGTGCAAATGGTCGCGGCCTGCGTCCGAACGAGAATTTGATCCTCAGCCATCACCGGGATGTCGGTCTCGACCAGTTCCAGCTGGTTTATTCCTGTCAGCATTAAGGCTCTCACGGTTGTTTGCTCTGGATACCTAGCAAGGCGAATGAGTCCCGATCAAGTATAGCGTTAATTACCTCATCGGAGATTTGAGGTAAGCCGCTGCTGCCCGTCACCCGATTGACGCTTTGCAACCCCTCAATTGATGCACGCGACGTCGTAAACGGGTAGTCGGTGCCAAACAGTAGCTTGTGGGTGACGTGGTACTCTTGCGCGGCGACCAACGCATTGTAGAACTGCCAGGGGCGGTAGTACAGCGCGGAAATATCGGCGTATACATGCGGGTGCTTGCGGATAACGACCAGACATTCTTCACAAAAAGGATGCGAAATATGGGCCAGCACCATACGCAGTTCCGGGAATTCCACGGCGATTTCGTCCCACAGCCAGGGGCGTGTCACGGCCAGTGGTGCCAGCCGATTGAACGTCGTGCCGGTATGAAATAGAATTGGCAACCCGCGCTCCTGGCAATAGGCATAGATCGGCTTGCAGCGCGGATCGCGTGGGTCGTGACCCGCGTACATAACCCCCATCTTCACCCCGACCAGCCCCAGCGTTTCGATGGCATAGCGCAGTTCCTCCATATAGCCCTCTTGAGTCGGATCGGAGGCGGCGAACCCATACAGCTTGCTCGGCATTCGGGCGACAAACTGTGCCACGTAGTCGTCGGGCACCCAATAGCCAGTGCGGCGGCCTTTTAACCCGAACACGACGACTTTATCGAACGGTTCCATGTCCTGCATGAAGGTTTCAAACACGACCGTCAGATCGAGCGGGTAACCACGCGACAGATCGGATTCCTTGATGGTTTCGGGCTGCATGTGTAGTGCAGCGTCCCAGGTGTGCGTATGAATGTTTTGCATCACGAGCTTTTCTCTCCGCCTGTTGTGTTTACGGCAGCACCGGATAGGGTTTGAGCGCCCCACGCCCCGACATGGGCACCATGGCTTCGGCATAGGCGCACCCGACCAACTCACCGCGGTAGGCACCGATCCGCGCGCACAGTGCCTCCATCCCCGCGCCGACCGCGCGCTGCATTGCTTCCTCCTGCGAATAGTGCAATTGAAGGAGCGCTACTTTCTCGGCGTGCTGAGCGGTAATGTCCACATAGTGGGACGGCGCAAAATGAACCGGTCCGAACGGTTCACACATGAAGACGGCTGGATGTTCCTTCAAGACGGCGCTTTGAGTCGGAAGTACCGGCAAACAGGACTGCATCGCACAGTGGCGCACCAGTGCGTTGGTGGTGATATGATCCTGGTTATAGTCTTCGTGATAATGGGTGAAGATCAGCTGCGCGCCCGTGAAGCGAATGGCCTCGATCAGCTTCAGCCGCACATCGGGCGTATCGTATAGAAATTCATCTGGCTCGCCCAGGTTGAGAAAGGTCGCGTCAATATGGTTTGCCAGGCTACGCATTTCAGCATCGCGGATAGCGGCGGCTTCAGCGCGGCCAATCATCGGGTTTTGCACGAAGCCCTTCGATCCATCAGTCAGGGTGATGAAATGCAGCCGGTCGCCACGCGCCCGACATTTCAGCATCGTGCCCAGACAGCGCATTTCATCATCCTGGTGTGCCATGATGGCGACGACGTTCACCAGTGATTCGCTAGTTGAACCAGCGCCACGCTGTTGGCAGGCATCAAGACCTGGCAGCGATACTGCGCCAGTGTTACGACCGTGCGGCACTCCACCGGAATCAATTCCATTGTGTCGCTCGACCAGTGCCGACCTTCGTCCAGCCGATAGACCGTGAGCTGTTTTTCGCCAGGGTTAGGGAATGTCACATTTAACTGGGCAACCAGATCGTGCGAGCTGACCAGCCCAAAGTTCGCCAGCATGACGCTTACTCGGCCCGCGTCCCGTGTCGCCAAGGCGTGCAGCGCTGGGTCGTCCGTTTCGGCGGCCAGCCGGTCTTCGCCGAGACGGCTCAGCATGTCGTAGACAAAATAGTGTGGGCGTACTTCGCCCTCGACGCCAAACAGGCCGAAACGGTGCGGGTTTTCATTCCAGTGTTCGTGCATCAGGTTTAGCCCAGTCTCCGAGAAGAAAGGCCGAAATTCCTCGGGGTAAAAACATTGATCCCAAGTATGATAGTAAAATGACCAATCCAGGCCCGCATCGAGCATCCCTATCAGCGTGGTAGCGACCAACGCCGCTCGGTACGGCGCGAAGGCCAGTTCTTCGACGGAAATGTGCTGCGGATGGGGACTGAGGTGCAGATCGATGCTGTCCCGGATATACGTAAACTGCGGCCCCCATTCCGTATACAGCATCTCTGGGCGGGGCGAAAACCCCGCTAATCGCTGCTTAGCTTTCTCGACGCCCAGTACATGCTGCTCAGGATTGTCGTTGTAGCGGTGCCAGGAGATGAAGTCCAACCGCACATGATCGCGTAGACAGCGCTCAACGAAACCGACCAGTGGTTCGTTGTCGATCCAGCACGCCGCTGGGCCACCGACTTTCGCCGCCGGGAAAACCTCGACGATTGGCTTGATCGTCATCTGGTAAAATTTCAGATAATCATCGGGATCGGGAATAAGATAGGGCGCGCCCCCATTCTCCCCGATGTCGGTTTCGTTGCCGATCTCCCAATAGGTCACGAGCGGCCTTTCGACTGAGTAACGCTGAACGAGCGCGGCCATCAGGCGCTGCCACTCCGCAACATTGTTTGGCATCCAGAGGCTGTGATCGATCACCGGGAAAAGCACCTTGGGCTTGAGGTTGATCGACGCCACAATTTTGGCACCGGTTTCCTCTAACGCATCCATATACGGATCGAGCCGCGACCAGTCAAATTGATCGTGGTCTGGGTACACATTGAAAAATTCGGGTAGGAATATCCGTATCAGCTTGGGGCGGAGTTTTGCGATACCCTGCACTACATTCGTCGGCCACGGCTGCGAGTTGACACCGCCCTGCCCAACAGTATGCCGCCACCACTCGCATTTGCCCAGCACCTGGTCGGCCTTCACCTGCACACCGCGCACGGGTAAACTCAAGTAACTGTTATTGACACGATTGCTCAAAATACACCTTCTTTTATCCTT
>JBBSEU010000237.1:0-9508 GCA_038239365.1 Aggregatilineales bacterium | reverse complement strand
ACGGTTGTCCTGAGCCGGATTGATCGTGAACGCTCCAACGAACTGATCCGCACCTACATTCAGGGCAATTTGCTTTCGATCTACAAAAATCAGGTACGGCTCGGCGCGCTCACCGACTGTGCGGGCTATCGCAGCGTGGGTATTTTGCAAAGCGTTTTACGGGAACGTAACGCGCAACTGCTCAGCGAAATCTTTTACATGCTGGCTGCGGTTCACGATCAAAAGACGATCCGCGTGCTGGCCGATTCGCTCAACAGTGAGGCGCAGCGTACCCGTGCCAACGCGATTGAAGCTCTCGAATCGATCTCCACGCCGCAAATCGCCAAACTGATGGGACCCCTGTTTGACCGCGATATGCCGCCCGAAAAGCTGTTCGCGTACAGTCGTGAAGTTTCCGGCATTCGCAGTGATACCGCCGAGATCATGCGCCAGCTTGCCACCGACCCGGCGGATTCGTGGCTGCGCGCGATCATGAGCTTTGCCTTTGGCGAGATCGGCATTTCGGCCTACGAGACGGCGCTTGCCAAGACGCAGGGACTCAACACTTCCGAACCGCCCAAAACCGACTCAACCGCAGATGATAAATCGAAAGTGCGGCGTTCCCGCTCAACGGTTGATCTGTTCGGCGCAATCACGGGTGATATTGAAGTGCCACAGGGCGGTAAAGATAAGGTCTTTGATCGGCTTGACCGGGCAACCAACACGATCACGCCCGGCACACCCGCTGCACCCGCATTATCGCTCTCGGCCTGTCAATCGCTGTTCACGCGCGATCAACTTGAGGCGATGCTGCGCCGCGCCGCCGCCGATCCTGTGCCGGAAGTGCAGTTGGCCGCACGCGCCGCGACGCGCATGTTGGGCGGGTTGAGCCTTTCCGAAATGTTTCAGGTAAAGGGGGAAATCATGCTATCCGCGATTGAAAAGATCATCTTCCTCAAAGAAGTATCATTTTTCGGCGGCATGACCGTCGATCAACTCAAAATCCTTGCCAGCGTGTGCGAAGAAGAAGTGTTCAACGAAGAGGCCGTGATCTTCAATGAGGGCGAGGTGGGCGGCGCGCTGTACGTGGTGGTACGCGGTCGTGTCGGACTCGAACGGGAAGGCGGCGCGCGCAAAGGCTCGACGCTGCGAATTGGCACAGTGCAAGCCTATTCGTACTTCGGCGAAATGACGCTTTTCGATAACAGTCCGCGTACCGAAAAAGCCGTCGCTATTCAGGATACGCTCACCCTTCGGTTGCGCCGCGAACCCGTGATCGCCCTGACGCGCCAGTATCCCGATCTGTCGCTCAAGCTGATCAATGTGCTGAGTCAACGTCTGCGTGAAGCCAATGACCGGATCGCGCAGTTAACGACGGCCAAACCGCGCGAACTGCACAAGGTCTTTGATAAGTTGGGGTAAATTGATGAGTCTACAAGACATTTTGCGCGAAGCTGAGCGGCTTTCAACAAAGGAACGCCGCGAACTCATCCGCCTCTTGAGCGATTCGCTATCTAACTCAAAGCCCGCTCATACGCTCACTTGGTGTGGTATTCATTTTAGAGGCGGGTCAGGTTCCGGTCTTTACTTAAGAATGCGGAACCAAATATCTGTTCTCGCGCCAGACTCGAAAACCTTGATTTTTTCGAGTGTCATCTGAGTTGCATCAACATTCTCAAACAAACGCAACCCACCGCCCAGCAAGACAGGCATAATACCGATATGGAGTTCATCGCAGAGCATGGCATTCATACACTGTTGATTCGTGCTTGCGCCTATCAAAATGATGTTTTTGTCACTGGCGGCGGCTTTTGCTTTTGCAATTGCACTCGCAACGCCATCTGTCACGAAGGTAACGGTTAGCCTTTCGTTCTCTTTCGGCTTTTTCTCTGGAATATGATGCGTGAGAACGAATATGGGCACTTGATATTCGTAGTCGTTAGCAAATGAATCTGGATCTGCCATGTTATAGGAATGTCTGCCCATCACTACCGCGTCCGTCGTCTGTATTTCTTCTTGCAGCATTTCGGTTGTTCGCAGTTCAGACAGGTCTGGATACAGACGACTTACATCGCCGTGCGGGTCATTCACAAAACCGTCCAGAGATAATGTCATGCCGCCAATTACTTTTCCCATTTGATTTCTCTACTCCATGAAATGGAACCCGATCCGCCTATCCAAGCTGAAGAATAAACCTCCACTGCGAACGGTCAGGCGCTATACACCACCTGACCGTTCAGGATCGTCATTTCCACTTTGAGATCGGTCAGGCGTTCAACAGGCGCGCGCAATGGATCACCGGACAAAACGGCGAAATCGGCCAGCTTGCCAACGCCGATACTGCCCTTGAACGACTCCTCGCCTGCCACAATCGCACCGCCCATCGTGTACAGCGGTAGCGTTTCGGCCACGCCCACGCTTTGACCGGGCAGCACGGCGTGTCCCGTCGCGCTCAATCGATCATAGGCGGCTTTCATGCCAAGCAGCGGATTCGCATCAGGCACGACGGGGGCATCCGAACTGAGCGCGACGGTTAGCCCGGCATCGAGCATCGTCCGCAGCGGGTAAATCTGGCTGGACAGCGCAGGCGGTACATATTCGAGAAAGCTATCGCCCAGCGCCTGAATAAAGACCGCCTGTGGCACGACATTGACTCGGAAACGTGCGCGCCGCATCTGGTCAATATTTGGCAGGCCAAAATGTTCAATGCGATGGTGCATCGGCGAAATCAACCGACTGGATGCGTATTCAACCGCGTCTAATACCTGCGAAATCGCCACGTCACCAATCGCGTGTACCGCTGCCCGCAAGCCCGCCCGGTGAATATCCCAAATCAGGGCGCGCATCTGTTCATTCGTGTAGCGCAGCAACCCCGAAGTTGGCGCGTGTTGATAGGGCACGCTTAAGGCCGCTGTCCCACTACTCAGGCCGCCATCCGCGAAAAGTTTCACCGTATCGATCCGCAACCATTCCGATTCGTGCCGATCCGGGAGCGGCAGTTTGGCATTATCGTTGCCATAGCGCAGCGCCATCACGTTCGCCCGAATCGGTAGACGGCGCTCTTCTTTCAGCGTGCGATAAACGGCCAGTTCCGCCGGGCCAACGCCCGCTTCGGTGATGCTGGTGATACCCATTCGCAGATAAACGCGCGCCGCCGCCAGTACCGCTGCTTCAAACTGTTCCGCCGTCGGTGGTGGGATGATCGCATTGACGCGCGCCATCGCCGTTTCGCGCAAGATGCCCGTTGGTTCGCCGTGTTCATCGCGGTCAATTTCGCCGCCCACCGGGTCTGGCGTAGCGCGCGTGATCCCGGCCAATTGCAAAGCGCGGCTGTTGACGACGGCGATATGCGCGGACGTGTGGATCAAATTGATCGGGTGATCAGTCGAAGCCGCATCCAAATCGGCGCGCGTCGGGTGACGGTGTTCGGGCAGCATGTTTTCGTGATAGCCGCGCCCGGTGATCCATTCGCCCGCCGGGGTCTGGGCAGCACGTGCCCGAAACGCCCCTACAATCGCCGAAATAGTGGGTGTGACCGTCGCGCGCGCATCCAACATGCCAGTGAGCAGCATCCCCACTTTCCAGAGGTGTACATGCGCGTCATTGAAGCCCGGAATCAAGGTGCGTCCGGCCAGATCGATGCGGCGCGTGTTGGCATGGGTCACATTTTGAATGTCGTCCAGTGTGCCAATTTCGAGGATTTTTCCAGCGCGTACCGCCACCGCTTCGACAGTTGGGCGAGCCGGATTCAGGGTGTGAATAGTGCCGTTGAATAAAATCAGTTCTGCGTGTGCTGGCATAACCCTACTTTTTTAGCGAATGATCAGGTTAAATGATTACTTTTTCTTTGTTGCGACTGCGCTTGGCGCTGCTGAAGCCGTTAGCCGGGGGATTGCGCCGGCTGGCCGCGCATGGATGATCACGCGCGTCTGATAGGTTTGCGCCTTTTGATCCCAGTCGTCGCAGGTGATCAGCGTCAATTCCTCGTAGCCGTGATTCCGCATCACGCCAAATTCGAGCGGCTGCACCTTCTTCACGTCGGTCACAATGTATTGAAGCAGGCTTGGGTCGGGCTGCGTATCGCCGATCAGCGTGAGCCGATCCCCGATGTTCAACAGACCGACTTTTGCGAACGGCCCGCGTGCGCCGTCTTTCAGTTCGACGTGTCCGGCCAGGACGTAGTTGCCCCCCATGCCCAACTGTGGCGTGCCTTCCAGGTGTCCCGCCGAGGCGGCCAGATGCGACAAGTCCCAGTTGTCATCATTGGCGGCGTAGTATAACTCAGTTATCGGCGCTGAAAGTTCGGCTTTGTCGGAAACAATCCGATACTGAATTGGTTTGGGGGTGGCACTTGGCACAACTGTTGGCACAAGAGTCACTTGCAGCACGACAGGGGTAAGCGTTGGGGACGTGCTTTCGGGGTGTGCCGCCTGAAAGGTCAGGAATGCGCCGATGGCAACGATAATGATCAGCAACCCCCCCAGGAGTCGCATCGATCCGCCCGATGATGTGCGACGAGAATACATGATCCCCCCATTAGCCCGCCCGTGTGCTTATCTACACTTCAAAGTATACTACGGGAAAGAATTGGCGATATATCAAACTCATGCTGATGAATCATGCCGCCTGAAATCCAACAGTACGCGGAAATCGCGCTGAATCAGGGCGGCGTGCGTCAAACTTACCATTACCACGTTCCGGTGGCGCTCGATCCGGTGCAGATCGGCCAATTGGTCGAAGTCAGCTTCGGGACGGCGCGCACCACCGGGATTGTGATCGGCCTCACTGACGATAGCCCCGTCCCGCGCACTAAACCGATCCTGGATCGGCTTGATCCTGAGCCAGTCGTCACGCCGCAGCAGATCGAGTTGGCGCGCTGGATGAGTGAGCAAACACTGTCCACGTTAGGCGCGTGTTTGTGGTTGATGCTGCCCGGCGGCGTGGCGCGTTCGGGGGATAAGTTGTATTCGTTGACCTCACCCCCAGATGCGTTAACCTCACCCCCCGACCCCCTCTCCGTTTACAGAGAGGGGGAGTCGGTACCAGACAGTGATAGGGGTGAGGCAAACACCTTAGCCGATCAAGTGATCGATCTTTTGCGTGAACGTGGTCCTTTGCGCGGTGCTCAAATCGATCATGCGCTGCCCAAAACCACCTGGAAACGGGCGATTGCGCCGCTTCTCGAAAACGGTCAAATCAAGCGTGAAGCGATCCTGAATCCGCCGACGGTCAATGCCCGCCACGCGCGTACCGTCTCACTGGCAATCGGCGCTGATGAGATCGATCAGACGATGATTGATCTAAAGCTGAAACCAGACTCAGGCCGCGCCAAGGTGCTGTCTTTTTTGCGCGATCATCCTGAACCCATCGAAGCACACGCACTGACCGAGCAAACCCAGACGAACGCTGGCGTTCTCAAACGATTGGCCGATAAAGGGATCATCAGCTTCGGGCAAGCGGACTTCTGGCGCGATCCATTGGCCGGTAAGGAGTTTGTCGCGGTTGAGCCGCCATTGCTTACCCCTGATCAGGCGGCATGTTGGGAGTCGATTCAGGCATCAGTGGCAGCGCACGACGGCCAAACCTTCTTACTGCATGGCGTCACCGGATCGGGCAAAACCGAACTATATTTACGTGCGATTGAACTGGCCCTGAGTCAGGGACGGCGGGCGATTGCACTGGTGCCGGAAATCGCGCTCGTGCCACAAACGGTACGGCGTTTTATGGCGCGTTTTCAGGAGCGGGTAGCACTCGTTCACAGCGATCTGACGCCCGGCCAGCAGTACGATACCTGGCGGCGGGCGCGGGCAGGCGCGATTGATGTGGTGATCGGCGCGCGTTCGGCGCTGTTTACGCCGCTGCCCGATATTGGCGTGATCATCCTGGATGAAGAACACGACGGCAGCTATAAACAATCGCCGCCGATCCCGCCGCCCTATTACCACGCGCGCGATGTGGCGATGGCGATGGCACGCATTTACAACGCCACCGTCATCCTGGGCAGTGCCACGCCCGATCTGGTCACGTACTGGCGTGCTGAACGGGGCGCGATCCGCTACTTGCATTTGCCGGATCGGGTGATGGTTCATCGCACCCGCTTTGAACAGCAAACGGCGGCGCTGCACATCCCGTCGGATCGTTTTGCGCCTGCCGATGCACCGGACGCCCTGAGCGCGCCGCTGCCACCCGTCAACGTGGTCGATATGCGTCACGAACTGCGCGCGGGCAATCGCAGCATGTTCAGCCGTGCCTTGCAGGTCGCCCTGAACGAGACATTGGCGCACAACGAACAGGCGATGCTGTACCTCAATCGGCGCGGCACATCAACATTCGTCCTATGCCGGGACTGCGGCTATATCGCCAAGTGCCCGCGCTGCGATACGCCGCTCACCTATCACGAATCCGAAACACAGCTTATCTGTCATGGCTGTAATTACCGGACATTGCCGCCAACCATTTGCCCGGAATGTGGCAGCGGGCGTATTCGCTACTTTGGCGCGGGGACGGCCATGCTCGAAGGGGCAGTCGCGGCGGAGTTCCCACAGGCGCGAATCCTGCGCTGGGATCGGGACACGACGCGCGAACGGGGCGCACACGAGTCGATCCTGGAACGGTTCGCGGCAGGTGAGGCGAACGTTTTGATCGGCACGCAGATGATCGCCAAAGGGTTGGATATTCCGCGCGTGACGCTGGTCGGAGTCGTCTCGGCAGATACATCACTCGGCTTGCCCGATTACCGCACAGGTGAACGCGCCTTCCAACTGCTGACTCAGGTGGCGGGGCGTGCCGGACGCGGTTGGCTGGGTGGTCGCGTAATCCTGCAAACCTACCAACCTGATCATTACGCGGTACGGGCTGCCGCCGGACACGATTATCAGGCGTTTTACGCCAAAGAGATCGACTATCGGCGCGAACTGGGTTACCCACCCTTCAAGCGATTGGCGCGCGTCCTGTTTCGCTATGAGTCGATCAGCAAAGCGCAGCGTGAAGCCGAGCGCGCCGCCGAAATCCTGCGAGAGGCGATCCGGCGCGAACACATGACCGCCTCACAGATCATCGGACCAGCGCCCGCCTTTTTCAGCAAGGTGAATGATATTCATCGCTGGCAGTTACTCGTCAAAAGCACCGATCCGGCGGCGCTGCTGCAACACCTTGAAACGATACCGGGCATGTTCATCGACATTGACCCGGTAGATATTTTGTGATCGCTAGCGGATTTGCTTGTAGTAGTTGATCAAGCCGTCGGTGGAGGCGTCATGCGTCGTGACCGTCTCCGAACCCTTCAACTCCGGCTCGATCACTTTAGCCAACTGCTTGCCGAGTTCCACGCCCCACTGATCGAACGAGTTGATGTCCCAGATCACACCCTGCGTGAAAATCTTGTGTTCATAAAGCGCGATCAGCGATCCGAGCGTTTCGGGCGTCAACTGCTTGTACAAAAACGAGTTGGTTGGCTTATTACCCGCGAAGGTCTTGGCCGCGACCAGCATATCCGAGGGTTGAGTGCCCGCCGCGACCAGTTCGGCGCGCGCTTCATCGGGCGTTTTACCCTTCATCAGGGCTTCGGTCTGCGCCAGAAAGTTGGCGATCAAAATGGTGTGATGATCGCCTATCGGATTCAGCGTTTGCGCCGCCGCCAGAAAATCGCAGGGGATGATCTTCGTGCCCTGATGGATCAACTGATAAAAAGCGTGCTGGCCGTTCGTGCCCGGTTCGCCCCACAGGATCGGTCCGGTACTGTAATCGACTGCTTCGCCGTGCAGCGTGACGCTTTTGCCGTTACTTTCCATATCGCCCTGCTGGAAATAGGCCGGGAAGCGCGATAAATACTGATCGTAAGGCAAAATCGCCTGCGTTTGCGCGCCAAAAAAGTTGTTGTACCAGATGCCCAGCAAGGCCATGATCACCGGGATATTCTGCTCAAAAGGGGTCGTGCGGAAGTATTCATCGACTTTATGCGCGCCCGTCAGCAGCGCCTCAAAGTGATCCATGCCGACGGCCAGCGCAATCGGCAGGCCAATCGCCGACCAGAGCGAATAGCGCCCACCCACCCAGTCCCAAAACTCGAACATATTTTGCGGATCGATGCCGAACGCTTTCACTTTTTCGGTATTGGTGGAGAGCGCCGCGAAATGCTTGGCAACTGCTGCGTCATCCTTCGCTGCTGCCAGGAACCAGTTCCGCGCTGAATGGGCGTTGGTCATCGTCTCCTGGGTGGTGAATGTTTTCGACGCGACGAGAAACAGCGTCGTTTCAGGACTCAATGTTTTGAGCGTTTCGGCCATATCGGTGCTATCGACATTCGAGACGAAATGCAGGTGCAGATCGGGCTTGCCGTAGTGTGCCAGTGCCAGCGTGACCATTTTCGGCCCCAGGTCGGAGCCGCCGATCCCGATATTCACAACATCCGTGATCGCTTTTCCGGTGTAGCCTTTCCATTCGCCAGAGCGCACGGCCTCACTGAACACGCGCATTTTCGCAAGCACACGGTTAACTTCGGGCATCACATCCGCGCCATCTACCACAATCGGGCGGTTGGAGCGGTTTCGCAGCGCGATATGCAGCACTGCCCGGTTCTCCGTCGTGTTGATCTTTTGCCCGGTGAACATGCCTTCGATGCGCTGGCTCAGGTTGGCCTGCTTCGCCAGATCGATCAGAAGTGCAATCGTCTGCTCGTTGATCCGATTTTTGGAATAATCAAACAGAATATCTTCAAAATGCAGCGAAAAACGCTCGAAACGCCGCTCATCCTGGGCGAACAGGTCGCGCATGTGAACGGTGTGCATCGCTTGATAATGAGCCTGCAGCGCAACCCAGGCGCGCGACTCGGTTAAGGCCGTCATCATAACTAGTTCTCCCCTTGTTTGTGACGGCTAGAAGTTAACGCGCGGCGGTGTATCGTGCCAGCGCAGAAACATTAACCTCATCCCCGGCGCGCCCGGGGAGCCGCGATCAGGCTCCACAGATAAAGGATAAAAATGGTAAAATTGCCGTGATTCGACGTAAACCTGGGAGGAACGTCGTGCCCGCCAAAGATCACTACCACGACCCCGTAAAGCGGGCGCTCATCAAGGATGGGTGGATAATTGCCCAAGAACAGGTTTACCTTGCAGATAACTACCGCCACGTGTGGGTGGACTTGAGTGCCCGACGCTTTAATGTCTGCATGGGATAGTACGCGGTTTACACGGCGATGCTCGACTATCTGGATTTGACAGAGCAACTTTTTCTGGCTGTACCCAAAGTGGCTTATGATGGCATTTTCCAAGCGCCAGTAGCGCAACAAGCGATTCAGAATTTACGGGTCCGGCTGCTAATTTTTGATCCGATTGCGGAAGAGGTTATTTTATGGATTCATTAAAGGATAACCGTCCTTGAAGTGATGTCGGGCTACGCAGTCAAAGGGCTGAACGGTTTCAGTGTGCTAACCATGTCTACGGATCAATCTGTCTTGACCATCGTTTCTACCGCTATCGTGAAAGGCAAACGGATGACGACCACTTCCCTGATTGCCCGCATCGACAACGGT
>JBBSEU010000236.1:0-9547 GCA_038239365.1 Aggregatilineales bacterium | reverse complement strand
CCTCAAAATGTGGGCAGGGGCAATAAGTCACCCCCGCCAATTTTTCAGTTGAGTATCTTATGAACTGATTGGTTTTGCCAGTTCGTCATCGATGCCCTGCTTCATATCGTCAAGCGCCTGCTTAACCGGCTTGGAATTTGCCAGAGCAGCTTCCAAGTTGGTTGAGAGCGGGGTTGGCTTGCTGAACGAGAAAATGGCGCTGTATTGCGGGACGGACGGCTCCAGCACCGCGTCAGGAAGCGTATCAATGAATGCCTTGTAGTATGGATAGCGTGCGTCGTCAGTGAATTCTTTGCTGACCAGTGCCGCCGGGGAGACGGGAATGATTCCGACGACTTTGGCGGGCAGCGCGTAGTTCTCGAAGAACCACTTCATAAACTTGACGCCAGCTTCGTATTTACCGGTATCATTCTGCTTGGGTATAGAAAGAACGTGTGCGTTAGCCCAGGTTGCGGCCTTCTTGCCAATCACTGGAAAAGGCGTTGTTTTGAAGTTCATTTTGCTGGTCAGGCGCAAGTTGACTTCCCAGGGGCCGATAAACCGGATCGCGGCTTGCTTGGCGGCGAAAGCGTCATTACCTGTCAGATTGCCGCCGCCCTGGCTGGCAACTTTGTACTTGTAGATGAGATCAACCAGGAACTGAAGCGCCTGTTGTGAGGCTTCGCTGTTGACCGCTGTTTTGCCTTTGTCGTCCAGGAACGTTCCACCGAATTGATACAGCAAACTGAACCACATCCAGCGCGGGATCGCGCCTGTTGCGGGAATATCCACGCCATATTGCGTGATATTTCCGCTGGCATCTTTGATCGTCATCTTTTGCGCCCAGTTCAGGAATTCTTCCTGAGTCTTGGGTGGCTTGTTTGGGTCAAGTCCGGCAGCCATCACCATATCCGTGTTGTAATACATCGCCATTGGGTGCAGATCGCCCGGAACCGCATACGTTTGACCCTTGTACTGAGTGCCCTTGAGAACGGCATCCGGTACGCCCTTGAAATCGATCCCAACCTTCGAAATGAGATCACCAATCGGTACCGTCAGGCCGCGCTCGACAAACTCCGGCACTTCGGACGCATGGTACAGCACAATGTCCGGCGCGGCACCGGCTGCTGACGAAACAACCCACTTGCTGAACAACGCATCCCAATCCAGTGCCGTCGGTTGAATGGTGATGCCGTCTTTATTCTCTTTATCAAATTTATCGAGTACCGTGTTCAAGGCATCGGTATTGTCGGCACCTGTCCAGCCATGCCACAGGTTGAGTGTCGTGTCCGCAAAAGCGCGGCTCACCTGGCCTAACCCATACGGCAAACGCCCCAATTGAGAAACGACTCCGACAGAGGCTGCCGCCGCAGCAGACAAACGCAAAAATTGGCGACGAGAAAGATTATTCATGATTCATTCAATCCTATTTAACCTGTGTAACTTTGAGAAAATCTCGAACCCGCAGGTGGGTAGCGAGGTCACAATGTTTGTTTTCAACACCTCCTATAACCTCTGATAAGCTCTAGTTTACGAAGAACGCAACCCGGAACAATGGAACAAATAACGACATAATGGATTATTTTGTGATTTCCGATGACCGGATCAAATGAAAACAAGTCGCTCAGATCGACATTTCCCGGTATTTACGCGGCGAAATGCCCATCGTCTTTTTGAATATCCGCGAAAAATAATAAGCATCTTCGTAGCCAACTTCACAGGCAATCTCGTGAACCGTTTTTTGCGTCATCAGCAGCAATCCACAGGCAAGCTGCATTTTGAGATGGATTAAATAATCGACAGGCGAGTAACCCATCTGCTGTTTGAACAAATGCGAAAAATGAGACGGCGATAGCCCGGCGTGATCAGCCATCTGGGTCAGGGTCAGTGTCCCCGCCACATTTTGCTGCAAAAAGCTGAGTGTGGACTCGAGGTTGTGAAAACGGCTGGTTCGCAAGGCTGGCGAAAACGCACTGTTATCGAAAAACAGTTTCCCCAGCAAATGATGTAAAATTTGCGAACCGTAGATCAGTCGGTGTTGGACGAAGCCGCCCAGAAAAGAGTCGTAACATTCTCCGAAAAGCTGATCGATGGCGGCGGTAGCTTGCGAATCGACGCTCAGTGTATATTTGCTTTCTGGAAGTTGATAGGCGAAAAAGTCGGCTTCTGTTCCCTTGAAGTGTACCCAGTGAATAGACCAGGGATTGGTCTCTGACGCGCCGTAGATATGGGGAACACCGCGTGGTATCAGGAGTGCTACATGCGGTTTTACGTCGTGCCGCTGCCCGGCGATTTCGCACCAGCCTGACCCATTCATGCAAAAAATAAGGATATGTTCTTCTGCGCCCTGCTCACGCTCTCGGTAGTGGTAACTGGCCGACGGATACCAGCCAATATCGGTGGCGATCAACAGGTGGAGCATTGGGTGCATCGCCAATCGCTCCAGAATCACTTTTGGGATGACGTACTGGCGCTGCCCCTTAAAGCCGTCCTTTCGCCTCAGTGAAAACATCCTGTCACCTTCTCAGCATCATCACAATATAATCCAGTATAGCATTATTTTTTCCATTGATAAGCATTGCCATTCCCGGTAGATTGCAAGGAAAATCCAGGAGGCGATATGATGCCCGATACCAGCCATGATCAGGTGATCGTCCGAGAAGAACAGGTAACGATACCCACCTATCGGATCGGTCAGCCTGAAAAAAACCCGATGTTTTTGGAAAAGCGCATCTACCAGGGCAGCAGCGGGGTCGTCTATCCGCACCCGATTGTTGAACGAGTATTTAGCGAAAAAGAAGACAAGCAATATACTGCTCTTTTTCTGGAAAACCGTTACCTCAAATTTATGCTTTTACCTGAACTGGGTGGCCGCGTCCAGATGGCGCTTGACAAGACGAATGGTTACCACTTCGTCTACTACAACCAGGTGATCAAGCCTGCTCTGGTTGGACTGACCGGCCCCTGGCTTTCGGGCGGGATCGAGTTCAACTGGCCGCAGCATCACCGCCCCAGCACTTTCCAGCCAGTTGATTACAAAATTGAAGCAAGCGACGATGGCAGCAAAACCGTCTGGTTTAGCGAGATCGAGCGCATGTTCAGGACAAGGGGCACAGCCGCCTTCACGTTGTACCCTGATCAGGCGCTTCTCGAAATTAAGGTGCAGCTCTACAACCGAACCAGCGAACCCCAAAGTTTTCTGTGGTGGGCGAATCCGGCTGTCCATGTCAATGACGACTACCAATCCATCTTTCCGCCCGATGTCCACGCTGTCATGGATCACGGCAAGCGAGATGTATCCACCTTCCCGATTGCGACTGGCACTTACTACAAAATGGATTATTCACCGGGGACAGATATATCTCGCTATAAAAATATCCCTGTGCCCACCTCCTATATGGCTTACCACTCCGATTTCGATTTTTTGGGCTGCTATGATCATGGACGGCAAGCCGGCATGATGCACATCGCTAATCACCATGTCGTTCCAGGGAAAAAACAATGGACATGGGGTAACAGTGATTTTGGGCAAGCCTGGGATCGGCAGTTAACGGATGAAGACGGCCCCTATATTGAACTCATGTGTGGCGCTTATACGGATAATCAACCCGATTTTTCATGGCTGCAGCCGGGCGAGGAAAAGCGATTCACGCAAACCTTCATGCCCTATAAACAAATCGGCGCGGCTAAAAATGCCAGCCGAGAGGCCGTCGTAAATCTCGAAATTGAGGGCGACGTTGCGAAGATCGGTGTCTACCTTAGCCGCCCGCACACCGTCACCGTTGAACTGACCGCGAACGCTCAAATCCTGTTTCGACGTGAAGTGTTGCTTGACCCGACAACGGTGCTCGTTGAGTCCATCCAATGCCCGACACCGCTTATTCCGCACCAGTTGACGCTGCGTGTGCTGGATGGCAAGCGGGAATTGATCACTTTTACACCATTGCCCGATAAGCCGAGTTCGATTCCGAGTGCGGCAACCGCTGCCAAACGGCCATCAGAAATCGACTCCAATGAGGGACTGTTTCTGAACGGTCTGCACCTGGAGCAGTATCGCCACGCCACCTATGAGCCGGAGCCGTATTATCGGGAAGCACTACGCCGCGATCCAGCGGACAGCCGTTGTAAAAATGCGATGGGGCTGCTGCTGTTCAGACGCGGAAAATTTGCGGAAGCAGAACTTTACTTCCGCAAGGCGGTTGAGAGCCTGACCCGCCGCAACCCCAATCCATATGAGGGTGAAGCATATTACAATCTTGGCTTGGCGCTGCGAATGCAGCAGCGGTATAGCGAAGCATTTGACGCTTTCTATAAAGCGACCTGGAACGCGGCCTGGCGGGACAGTAGCTATTTCGAGTTGGCACGACTGGCCTGTCGCGGAGGACAGTTTGACGAGGCGCTCGATCTGCTTGATCGGTCTCTGGCGCGTAACCAGCACCATCATAAAGCGCGTCATCTGAAAATCGCGGTGCTGCGTCGCCTGGGCTGTCACGATAAAGCGATCAGCGAAATTGCCGATGGCCTGGAACTTGATGGCTTCAACTTCGGCGCGCTTTATGAACGATTTTTACTCGGCGGTGACGCGGCCTACCAAAAATTAATGCGAGATTACGTGTATAACTACATCGAAACCGCGCTGGATTATGCTCACAGCGGCCTTTTTCGTGAAGCCATCGATCTGATTTCCGAAGCGCCAACAGTCGATCCGATGGCAAAATATTATCTCGGCTGGTTTCATGTCCAGAAGGGTGATCTCGCGGCTGCGGACGCTGTTTTCAGCGAAGCGCGTACCCTGCCCCCCGATTACTGCTTCCCCAATGAAATCGAGTGTGTACCTGTTTTACAGGCAGCCATGCAGCGGAACCCTGCGGATTCAAGAGCGCCGTACTACCTCGGCCTGTTTTGGTATGCTCATCGGCGCTATGCAGAAGCAATTGAGTGCTGGGAACAAAGCCGTGAACGGGACTCATCGTTCCCAACCGTTCATCGCAATCTG
Source organism: Aggregatilineales bacterium (assembly GCA_038239365.1). Classification (GTDB taxonomy): domain Bacteria; phylum Chloroflexota; class Anaerolineae; order Aggregatilineales; family UBA2796; genus JBBRMW01. The sequence goes on along the minus strand of JBBSEU010000236.1, from coordinate 4,572 downwards.
GGTTTAGCGTATATGAATAAGCTGGGCGATACAGTAAAAGCAAAAGAATCCTACGACACTGCCTTTGTCTTGAATCAAGCAGATGCTCGCGTATTTTTTGAACTGGATCAACTTGATAAAAAACAAAATCAGCCCCCGCGTGAACGATTGCAACGTCTTGAGCAACAGTTAGTGCTGGTTGAGCAGCGCGACGATTTGATGATTGAACGTATCACACTCCTCAATTTATCAGGTCGTCATGAGGAAGCCCTTGATCTACTGAGAACGCATGAATTCCACCCCTGGGAAGGCGGCGAAGGCAAAGTAATCGGGCAATATGTCATCGGTCTGGTTGAGCTGGCGAAACGACAATTGCAAAGTGGCAATTTCAATCAGGCGGTTGAGTTGCTACAGCGCGCACAAGCTTACCCCCACAATTTAGGTGAAGGAAAGCTGCCCGGCGCGCAAGAAAATAACATTCACTACTTCCTGGGTTGTGCCTACCAAGGATTGGGCGATATGGAGCAAGCCCATCACTATTTTTCAAAAGCTGCGACTGGACTGATGGAACCTTCCTCACCCATGTTCTATAATGATCAGCCACCTGAAATGATCTTTTATCAAGGGCGGGCATTGGAAAAGCTAGGCCGACAGGCCGATGCGACCATCCTTTTTCAAAAGCTGGTTGACTACGGCACACAACACCTGACCGATGTCGTCGTAATGGATTACTTTGCGGTGTCGCTGCCCGACTTTTTGGTGTTCGATGAAGATTTGAGCCTTCGCAATCAGATACACTGCCACTACATGATGGCACTGGGTTATTCTGGTTTAAAGCAGAATAGTTTAGCGAACCACCATTTTCAGCAAGTATCCTTTAAAGATGGTTACCACTTTGGCATATTTCACCTGGCTTAATTTGATATGGGCATCCAATTGGACGCGGAAAGAAACTTAGCACTAGGTTCTGATATATCTATCACGACTTCGTTAACCCGGCCTACCGGCGGTGGCGCACGCTCCGTTCAGGTGTTGCTGAATGAAACGGCGTGCGACCTGGATGGCCGCCGCCTGGCCGATTTTGGTCAGGACAAAACATTCGATACCTATGACGGTCAAAACTCAGCCAATGGATTGGATTGGTATGCCATCTACTTCGGCTCACCAACGACGTTCAACTGCCTCGAAATGACGATGGGTTTTGCCTACCGGGACGGTGGTTGGTGGACATCGTTAAACATCGAAGTGCGTTTGGCGTCCAACGATGATTGGTTAGCAGTAAGCGGGCTGGCGATCACACCCGGCTACAACTTTGAGAATGCGCGTGCCGAGCGCCGTCCTTATGAGATGTATGCGCTAACCTTCAACGAAGTAACAGCAGTGGCCGTGCGCGTCATCGGACAGCCGGGCGGACTAGCTCAATTTACGTCACTGGCACGCCTGGCTGTTTATTACCGCGAACTCTCGTACTGGAATAGAGCTGCGCTACCCAGCCCACCGATTCCCTATGTGTTTCAACTCATTTCGCCACAAATCATTTGGGATTTGTCCGAAAATTTATCTAAAGTGACCGGGTTGAGCATTGATTTCCAACTGATCGAGTTCTATCTCGATGAAGCACGCTACCAACAGTTCTGGAAACGGATCGGGCGAAATTATCAGGGCGAACCAGATTTGTGGTTCCTGGTGGGCGATGTTGTGGGCTGGGACACCTGGAATCGGCTTAACCGCCCGAATGAAAAACCGCATTCCACGCTCGCTACCGAGCCGATGGTCCGCATTAGCTTCCACGATACGCTGGCAAGCGCCTTCGCTCCGATCATTATTGATAATCAGGTGATCGGTCAGATGACCACCTATCAGGCCATTTTGAAGGATACCTTCGATTGGGACTGGCATCGTCGCCATGCAGAGGAACGCGGCATCGCCTGGGCGGATTATCAGGCCGCGATTGATCGATCTCCACACATGACGTTGGAACAATTGGAAGGCGTGGCCGGGCTGATGGGCATGATCGCTAACACGATTGCCAACCTTGTCCATCGAAACCTGTCTTTAGAACATGAGTTGAACGGTGCGCGCCAGACCGCTGGGCAACGTGCCTTGCAGCGTAAAGAGATCGTGCGGCGGGCAATTGACTTTATGCAGGAAAACCTCGAATCATCGATTGGGATTCCCGAAGTGGCGGCGTGCGTTGCCCTCAGTGTGCCGTACTTCTGCACGCTTTTTACGGAGCAGACAGGCCGCAATCCAAGCGATGTGCTGATCGATCTGCGGCTGGAACGCGCGCGCGAATACCTGGCGCATACGACCATGTCTGTGATGGATGTGTGCGTTGCGCTGGATTACAGCCCCAGCTACTTTTCACGCCTGTTCAAGCGTCGGATGGGCTGCACGCCCGGTCAGTATGCCCACCGAATGCGCCCCCGCTAATCCGCCTGTTTTCCGCAAAACTTGTCTTCTTTTCCGTAACTGCTTAAAAAAAGTCAATTCACTCCCCGCAAAAAGTCAGCTTTCGAGCCAGCATCTGCCATATCATACGCTCAACTCATTTATATAGAATCTTTTGAGTAACGAGCGGATTGAAAAGTGATTAGTGTGGCGGAGTTTTATTCTTGGACTCGCAACAAATATTGAGTTCACCTTCCACAAATAAACAGGCTTCCGCGCCCATTGCGCCCCCGAAACGTGGTATTTCAGCGGTAGGTCAAGCGTGGCTGCGCGATGTGCGCCGTCATTGGCCGTTGTACCTGATGGCACTGCCAGCGGTAGCAGGGGTCATCATTTTTGGTTATGGGCCGCTTATCGGTGTCTCCATCGCCTTTCTGGATTATTCGCCAGCACGCGGTCTTGCGGGCAGCACCTTTGTCGGCCTGGATAACTTCCGAACCGCTTTTGCCAATCCGTTCTTTCTGGCGGCGCTGCGTAACACGCTCGTAATCAACAGCATGAAGCTGATAGTAGGTTTCCCGGCGGCGGTCATCCTGGCACTGCTCCTCAATGAAATTCGGCTGGGCTGGTTCAAGCGGGTGGTGCAAACAGCCACGATTTTGCCCTATTTCATCGGTTGGGTGATCGCGGCCACCATGTTCCGTAACATCCTCGCGCCGGATGGGGTTGTCAACGAAGTGCTGCAACACGGCCTGGGCTTGCAGCCGATCACCTTTCTGTCTGATCCACAAAAATTTCCGTTCATCATCGTTTTTCAGGATGTGTGGAAATACGGTGGCTTTTTCGCGGTGTTGTATCTGGCGGCGATGGCCGGGATCGATCCGACGTTATACGAAGCGGCGATGGTCGATGGCGCGAATCGCTGGCAGCAAACGCTGCATATCACGCTGCCCGGCATTCGCCCAACGATGCTGACGCTGTTCGTGCTGCTGACAGGCTGGATCATTCAGGGCGGTTTTGAGCAAATTCTGGTGATGTACAACACCTCCGTTTATCCAACGGGTGACATTATCGAAACGCTGACCTATCGACTGGCGATTCAACAATCGAAATATGGACTGGCAACCGCGATTGGGTTATTCCAGACGGTGATCAGTATCGGGCTGGTGCTGCTGACCAATTACTCGGTCAGGCGCTTCAATAAACAGGGCATTTACTAGAGGTCAACATGAGCGTGATGAAACAGACAGCCACGACCTACTGGGACAAGCGCCTGAGTCCGGCCAAAGTGCTGATCTACGCGGTGCTGCTCATCGCCTTGTTCCTGACCGCCTATCCATTTTTCTATATCCTGTCATTATCGGTGATGCCTTATGATCAATACATAAAACAACCGATTCACCTGCTGCCATCCGGCTTTACGCTGGTACAGTTTCAGCAGATTTTACAGGATGTGCGGCTGACGCAGGCATTTGGTATCTCGATTCTGAAAACGGTAGTCGGTACGGCGCTCAACGTGGCTGTGACGATCATGGCGGGTTATGCGCTTTCTCGCCCGCAGTTGAAGTTCGGGCGGGCGCTGACGTTTCTGTTCCTGATCCCGATCTTTGCCAACGGCGGAATCATTCCAACTTACCTGAATGTGCGGGCGCTCGGTTTGCTGAATTCGTTTTGGGCACTGGTTATTCCCGGTTTGGTTTCACCGTTTTATTTATTCATCGCTCGCACATTTTTTGTCGAATACCCTCCGGACCTAATCGAAGCAGCAACGATTGACGGCGCAAGTCACTTCGGCATTTTCTGGCGGGTGGTCTGGCCGACTTCAACACCGATCATCGCTACGATGGGCATGTTATACGGTGTCGGCCACTGGAATGAATATTTCTGGTCGAGCATCCTGGTGCAGCCAAACCTGCAACCGGCCAGTGTGCTGCTGCAAGGTATGGTTGCCAATCGACAGGTGTTGCAAGGGATCGGTCAGGGGACGCAGATGGCACCCCAATCGTTCATCGCCGCTGTCGCTGCACTGTTGATCGTCCCGACTTTAATCGTTTACCCATTTCTCCAACGATATGTCGTCAAAGGCATTCTGCTGGGTTCTGTCAAAGGTTAGCCTGAAAGGAAGTGATAACCACGCACGTTAGCAGGCACCCCGCTTCGTCAAATAAGCCGTTTTGGTTCTGTTCAAGGAGAAACCAGCAT
>JBBSEU010000235.1:0-9587 GCA_038239365.1 Aggregatilineales bacterium | reverse complement strand
GGCGCACGGTCACAAAAAGGCTGTCCTGTGGAAGCTGCTTGTAGGCCAGGCGATCAATCGTGTTGGTGGTAATTTCTGGTTCCTGCGCCAACAGCGCGCATAACGTCTGTGTCAGATACACATCGCCATATGTCCAGCTGTAGATTTGCTTGAAAATGGCGGGAGTGATGGTGCCTCCCGTTTGACCGAGCTGCTCAATTAGCGGCCTCAGATCATCCGGCGCTGCATCCTGCATGTAGATCGGCTTGGCAACCGTGAACGGTGAGATCGTCCGGTCTTTGATTAAGTCTTCGGGCAAAAAGCTGCCGGAAAGTACGAAGATCAACCGTTTGAAAGTGTCTTCGATGCCGCGTGTACTGAACATCTCACGCACGGTTGCCATGAATGGCGTGCAGTACGGCTCACGCAGCTTATGCACATCATCCAGCAAAAAGACGACGATCTGACCTTTCAAGTCGTCTTCCAGCACGTCAAAAAGCGTATCGCGCCAATCATTTTCGTTGATCGGGGCGGCGCGTGGCTTGATCGCACCGTGTGCCCCTCGGATCGTCTCACTCCAAAAGCGGGCATACCACTCCGCCTCAGAATGGGCTTTGGACATATTATCCATGTAAATATAAATGGGCAGGTAAGACACTTTACTGGCAAGCTCTTTGTATTTGCGTGCCAGCAAATTCGTCTTGCCGCAGCGACGCGGCCCCAACAGGGTGATGTAATAACGCTGCGCCAAAAAGTCATCGAACTGCCCCTCACAGTCGCGGCGCACATAATACGCATCATCCGAAACTGGCCCGGCGGTGGTGTATTGTGTCGTCATTTTCTTCTGTCAGGGGTTTGCATATCTTCGAGAATAGTTCTGATCTCCAGGTCACGCATTCCCATACTGCTGATCTGTGTCGGGAAATCGAGCGGGACGAGGCGGCAATCCTGCCCTTTCAAATCGATGAAGTGATACAGGTCCAGATCGCGGATAGCGTCGCGCACTTCCGAGATTTTGAGCGAACGACGTAGAATCGGCGTCAGGCGATTCTGAATTTCCTCAACACTCAGGTGCGGGCAGTCGGGCGGCCAGATCAAGGTGATCAGCCGCGCCAGCCCGTTCATTTGTCCCCAAAAGGTGGTGATGATCTCCTTTTGAAGATCAGAATCCTTAAGGACTTGTATTAAATGACTTTCCATGATCAGGCGGCTACCATCACGGTTGAGCGCATCGATCAGCCGTTCGCAGATCATTTGCACGATGCTGGGGTGCCCCGCTGAAATCTCATAAATACGCTTTGTGAGATTTGGCGCGTTATCAAACAGGATATTCATCAACTCGAACGGTTCTGTGACTAACCGATCCACCGCCGCTCTTTCGAGCAGTTCCAGCCGCACGGGGATCGCAAAGTTGAACATGGCCGAATGAGCATCTTCACGAGTTTGGGCAAGTAGTTGTTCGCCGCTGAATATGAAGCGGCAGTCGCCCTCATTGGAGAGCGCCCGGAAAGTTCGCAGCAGTAGTTCAAAATGTTGATTGGGGCGTTCCTGATCGCAGGCAATCAGGCGGTCTACTTCATCGAGTAGAAACACAATCTGTTCAGAATGCCGCTCCCGGAGTTCGTGAACGATATTCTCAAAATCGGTGGGATCACTGGCCGGGGATTGTGCCTTCCAGCGGCGCTTGATCGAAGAAAAAAACTTGTCATAAGTGCTGATATTGCCACAGTCCATGTAGTAGGCTTTGTAATTCGAGCCTTTCATTTCAAGCAGGCGATGCACCTTTTGCAAGATACTTGTCTTGCCAATGCGTCGTCCACCGATCAGCGCGACGCTGTGTGTACCGATGGTATGCCGCACATCTTTGATCTCCTGTTCACGGCCAAAGAACATGCTATCGGGCACGGGGCCGTTCGCCATAAACGGCGAGACTTTAGTCAGGTCAACATCGGCCAGGATGATCTCGTTAAGCGTGTTCATCGCTGCTTTCGCGCCCACTACGTCTTTGAAGCGCGCTTCATCCAGCACCACCACATTGAATTTTTCATTTTGCAGAGCATCGGTCACAAAACCCATCGTGTCCTGATTGTTGACATTGACAATGATCACGAATGATTGGTTGGATGTGGCATGATTAGCCGCCTCGATAATGTCCTGCGCCAGATCACGCGCGGTTCGATTGCTGTAACTGAACACCACCGGACATTCCGACGGCGGAAGGCGCAGCCGCAAATTTTTTAGTGAATAGATGACCATTGTGAAATCATCAGCGGAAACGGGCACGCGCTGGATACCTGTCGGCTCAACGTGAAGCGCCTGCCCAAAAAAATGAATCAGATCGTACAGCGGCTTTTGAGCGGTTGCCGGGTTGTGGCGCACGGCTTGAAAAGCCCGTTCCCAGAACATCGACGCCTGTCGTTGAAGGCTGGATTGCATCAGATCAGGCAGGCGGTTTTCCCACAATCGATCCAGGTGCAGCGGAATCCCCTCAGCCGTTACGCGATCATAGATACGACGGTACTGTTCGCATAAAGTCTTGATCGACTCAGCCGTCACGCCCTGTATAATGCGGAACAAGCACAATTCGTCCGGGTCGGGCGAGATCACTTCGCGCTGCCGCCACGCGAACGTCTCGGGTACCAGCGACAGAACGCGATGGGCGGCGTCCGCGTCGCTGCGTATCCATTCAAAGGCTGTCCACGCGCTGCCATTCAGTGGATCGGGCATCCAGGCCGGTTCGGCGGCCTGCTGCATGACGTTGACGGTGTGCATCAACGCTTCGTCCAGCCGTTGGAGCATGTATTTCTGCAACGGTGTGAACTGCACCGACGCGATCAGGAAACGCGAACAGGCGGGTACGATCTCTTTGAGGAACTGAAAAATTTGCTGTTCCTGCGCTGGTTTGCCATGCGCCCAGGCTTTATAGACGCGCGGCATCAGTTTTTCAGCGGGCGCGGCAATCACTCCCGAAATGGGCGCAATCCCTTCGTTGAACCAGGTCGTATCGAGGAGCATATGTCCCGGTACAGGTGTCGGAAGTTGTTCCGAGGCGTCACGCAGCATATTTTGCACGTCGGCCAGATAACCATTGATCGATTGCTCGGTGCGATCTGTTTGCTGCAATGCCACCCGCACGTTATCGCGCAAGGTACTCACCGCATTCCACAAGGCTTCCCAGGCCGCAACGGTAGAAGTCAGGTAAATGTAATTCAGCGCGATCTCGTTCATCTTCTGAAAGGTCACAAACAGATCGTCAAGCAGCTTGCTTGGCTGGCCGCGTATCATACGCTTCATGCCGCTGAACCGATCATCATAGTCTTTACTTTGCGTGCGTAGTACGCGGCGGGCATCTTCCAATTCGCGCTTGGCACTCTCGATATTCAGGCGGTAATCGCTCAAGGTCGTGTTCAGGCGGCCACGTACCTCGACGATGACTTCCAGTGCCGCGCGCAGGCTGCCCCCTTGCAGGCATGTCCAGCGCGTCGGCCACTCATTCAACTGATTGATCAGTTCACGGCTGGCCGCCTCTGCCGCCCGCATGATCCGCGTGTGGAGCGTTGTTTGTTTCAGCGCCGGATTTTCGGGAGTCGTGTCGCTGACTTCATCAACCTTAGTTTCCTGATTCAGCACGATGATCAACGCTTCGGCCATCGTTTGCAACGGCTTGGCCTGGTCTTGTCGGGGTTTTACTTCACGCATCAACGCATCCGCCGAGACTCGTTGGATCAGCAGATCGAGTCGTTCGCGGACCAGCGTTTGATTATCAACGGCCATTTCCTTGCTGCACAAATCGATCAATGCGGCGATCTGTTCGTCCACTTCCGGGGTGGCACTGCGGCGGCGCATTCCTGCCAGAAGTTTATTCGCCAGTTCGACGGCGGCAATATCAGTAGCGGCACCCACTGGCAGCACGAGTTTGCTCACATTGAAAAAGGTATAGCCATCAAAGCGTTCACTGCGCGTGCGCGGCGGCTTAAGTGCTGGCAGCGGTGCATGAGTCGGACTCGTCGGATTGGTATTTTGAATCTGCATCCAGGTGAAAGCCATTTCGGCAATGGCGGCAGTGGGCGGGTACTCAGACGGCGTTTCCTCACCACCTGTGATCAACACCTGATCGAATAAGCGCGTTTCCCGAAGATCACCCAGATTTTTGGTGCGTTCGGCCAGGCTGATTCCCAGCTTGTAATTGGCTGGATTGATCATCAGCGCATCCAGTTCTTTGAGCGATGCGTACACATTCGCCATCGCCAGATCGCGCGCTGCTTCATCGGTTTCGGTGGTGCTGGTTGTCTGTACCGTGATGAGCGTACTGGGCGCATCTTTCAACTGCAAACGAATCAACTGTGCCACATCAAACAGCAAACCACTGCTCTCCGCCTCAGCCAGCGAACCGAGCAGGATGACCAGCCGCTGACCATTTTTGCTGCTTTGAATCAGCTCAGCCGTTCGTTTGCCAAGTTCCTGATGCACGCCTACCGGGTCTTGAAAAAGCAGCAGTCGCCCGTAGCAGCGCGTCAGGAACGGATCAACTTCGGCGGCAGCGGCACGGCGCTTCGGCCACCAATGATCGACGCCCGCCGGAGCATAGCGCAGTGGAACATCTGCCCAGGACAGCGGTTCATGCCCGATCAGCAAACAGTTCTGACGCATCAGGCGCACTTTGCGGATCGCGGTGGTGGGGCGGCGCGCGATCACAAAGAACTGAATGGCCGTTTGCGCCCTGGATGAATAGGCATCGGCCACCATTTGCTGCAACAGTGTCGCCGCCTGCCAGCCTTCCTGTCCCAGGCCGATCACTAAGGTGCTGACAGGGCGTTCCAACGACTGTGTTTTAACGCGCGGGCCAAAACTTCCGAATGGGATGAACGATGCGACTGGATTGCTGACCTGATTTGCCACAGCAGACCTTCAATATTTGTTAAAGTGCTAAGCACCGGATAGCAATGTTGTAATAGGATACAAAGTTAGTTTTCAGTCATTATCGCGTTTGCGACATTTTGTGTCAAGCACTCAGCACGAAGGATCAAGAAAATTGCTTGTCAAAGTGTGTTGTTAATCCGTCAAGACAATGCTTTCACAAATCATTAGCAATATTTCAAGTAAATTTGCCGTCTGTGGCGTGCCGGGCTACAATGACACGCATCTACTTAACGGTCACAGACGTGACCATTTGAACGCAAAAGTCGGAGGGCTGCTGTGGGTCGCTGGGCAAATAAGTACGTCATTGGTCTGACGGGCAATATCGCAATGGGCAAAAGCCTTGTCCGCAAAATGCTCGAAAACCTGGGCGCGTACACCATTGACGCTGACGGGCTGGCTCATCAGGCGATGGCCCCGGGCGCTCCGGCTTACGCTCCGATTATCGAGACATTTGGCAAGTGGCTGCTCGACGCTGACAAAAAGATTGATCGCTCCAAGCTGGGGGCGCTCGTTTTTTCGCACAACGAGGCGCTCAATACGCTTGAGAAGCTAACCCATCCTGTCGTTGGGCAGGCAATTGACATTCTGATCAGCCGCGCCAAACAACCTATTGTCGTTGTTGAGGCGATCAAACTGGTGGACGGTGTGTTGGGTAGTCAGGTTGATACGGTCTGGGTGGTTGATTCGACGCCTGAGCTTCAACTTCAACGCCTGATGAGCAAGCGCAATATGGCCGATTGGGAAGCCCATAAACGCATCGACACACAAAACCCACAAAAAGACAAACTCGCCAAAGCGAAAGTGGTCATCACGAATAACGGCTCACCGGAAGAAGTGTGGGCACAGGTTCAGCGCGAATTTGGCAAGATCACAGCGGGTGGCAACAAGCCCGCTACAGACGACGTTCGTACCGTCAACGTGAGCCAGCAGGCACAGGATCGGGATCGGATGCAGCGCCAGATGGATGCCGCCGCGCCCACCAAACAGCCAATACAAGCGCCGCCCCCGCAAGCCGCGCCGGTTCAACAAGTGCAGCCCGCTCAGCCGCCGCCACAGGCACGACCAGCGCAGCCACTGCCTCCACCCGCACAAGCCCCCGCGAAGACGGCCACTCAGGGCGCACCGGTGGTACAACAGCCGCAGCAAGCCGCTCAACCTGCCGCCGCCCAACAACCGATCACCAAAATGGATATTCGGCGCGGCCTGCCCAAGAGTGCCGATGCGATTGCACGGTTGCTGAGTCAGGCATCGGGCAAGCAAATATCCCGCAACGATATTATGCTGGCTTTCGGTGAGAAGTCGTATCTGTTGGCCGAAGCGGGCGGGCGCGTGATCGGTCTGGCCGGATTCCAGGTTGAAAACCTGATCACCCGCATGGACGAATTCGTGATCGTGCCCGAAGCGCCGATTGCAACCGTTGCCGAAGCGATGATCAAAGCTGTTGAAGACGCCTCGAAGGAACTGCAAAGCGAAGTCGGATTTATTTTCATCGCGCGCAATGCACCCCAAACACTGCTGCAAGCCTTTTTGGATCAGGGCTACGAACGGATCGAAGTCGATGCGCTGAAAGTCCCGGCGTGGCGTGAGGCCGCCCAGGAAGTTCAATCTGCTGATAAACAAATCTTGATGAAGAAGCTGCGCGCCGAGCGCGTACTCAAGCCTGTCTAGTAACCAGAGGGTATCTGTGGAAAATCTGTCAAACTCGCTCAAGAAAGCGCCCGTAATCGGTGCTTTGTGGATTGCTGCCGAACAACGCCCGCGCCTCGCCGCCTGGATCGTCCTCTCGTTGGGGATCGTGATCCTGCTGCTGGTCGAAGCGCGTGATGTCGGCTTGCTGATCGGTCAATGGCTGGCGCTGATCGTAGCGTCAATCGTGGTGGCCGGGTTGTGCATCTGGATCGTGTCGTGGGAAGACGCCGACGAAAAGGAAGAACCTGCTGCCCCGGCTGTCCCACCCGCGCCAAAAGTCACGGACGATCAGACAACGACGCCTGCCGCCTGAGTTGCAATATGCTTGAACTTGTCCCGATGACCGAAAGCGATTTCGCGGCCTGGCTCGACAACGCTCAGAAGAACTACGCTGCCGAAAAAGTCGCCGCTGGAACGTGGCTACCTGATGAAGCGAAAGCGCGTTCCGAAGCCGATCACGCCCAACTGCTCCCGCAAGGCTTAGGAACACTCAATCATCACTTTTTTCTGCTAAAAGATGGCGATCAGGCAGTAGGTTCGTTGTGGTATAACATCGCCACCGACGGCTTAAAAACCAACGTATTCCTCTACGATCTGCTCATCTATGAACCATTCCGCCGTAAGGGCTATGGCTTGCAGGCGATGCAGGGGTTGGAAGCGCACATCCGTCCGCAGGGCTACAAAAGCATCGCGCTGCATGTGTTTGGGCACAATCAGGCCGCACAGGAACTCTACAAAAAAGCGGGCTACGGAGTCGCAGACCTGATCATGGAAAAGTGGTTATAGCTATTTTTTTGAGTTTTTTGTCCTGACTTTTGCTTACTTCTCAAAATAAACTGCAATTGAGGAGTAAGCATGTCCGATCAGGTCAATCCACCACAGACCGATCAGAAGCCAATGGCTGACCCGCAGCAAATCGTCCAAATCCTTACAACCGAACATTTCACTTTGCAGACGGCACGCTCTGCGACAATATCCGATGCGAACGGACGCTCAAACCTTTTTTTGGGTGCGGTGTCCAGTGCGATTGTGGCGCTGGCCTTTATCGGACAGGCCTCCAACATGGGCGACTCTTTTTCGGTGTTTGCCCTTGTCATCTTTCCGTGTCTTTTCTTTCTTGGCCTGACAACCTTCAGCCGAGTGTTGGAAACCGCCATCGAAGACGCCATTTATGCCCAGGAGATCAATCGCATTCGGCACTACTATATCGAAATCGCACCGTCAATCAGCCGCTATTTCATTCAATCCACCCATGACGATATGCGGGGCATGAGTGACAGCATGGGGTTGATGAATTCGCGCTTTCAAATTCTGCTCACCACTGCCGGAATGGTTTCGTGGGTGAACAGTACGTTGGCGGGTGTGTTTATTGGCGTTGTCATTGGCCTGCTGCTAAAAAGCCAACTACTGGTAACGGTGATCATTGGCGTAATCGCTTTTGGGATTTCATTAGCCCTTCATACCGCCTATCAAACGGTGCAGTGGACGCGCACGATGCAGAAGATCAAGACGCTTTTTCCAACGCCAGCCGACGACGTACCCGCTAAATAACAAAAAAGTGCCGGATCGTCTGATCCAGCACTTTTATCGTAAAGCTGTTTGCCGACTATTGGTAGTTACGCGACCAGTTCCGGCTCTGGCATTGCTTCTGGTTCGCGGATGGCCGTTGTCAGCACCTCATCGATCCGTTCGACGGGTACCAGGGTCAGGTCGGCGCGCACATCGGCGGGCAGTTCGTCCAGATCATCCAGGTTGCGTAGCGGCAGGATGATCGTTCGCAGTCCGGCACGGTGCGCGGCCAACACTTTCATCATCGTCCCACCAATCGGCAAAACCTGTCCACGCAAGGTGATCTCACCGGTCATGCCCACGTCAGCGCGTACCGGGCGATTCATCAACAGGCTATATATCGCCGTTGTCATGGTCACACCCGCGCTAGGGCCATCCTTCGGGATTGCGCCTTCGGGGACGTGAATGTGAAAGTCCGAGTTCTCAAAGGCATCTTCATCAATGCCCAGATCGGCGGCTTTGGCACGTAGATAGCTGTAGGCGATGCGAACGCTTTCTTCCATCACCTTGCCAAGCTGCCCGGTGATCGTCAGGTTGCCTTTGCCTTTGCTGCGAGTCGCCTCGACGAACAGCACATCGCCGCCGACAGGTGTCCAGGCCAGACCAGTCGCTACGCCCGGCACTTCGGTACGCAGCGCCGCTTCGGAGTGAACACGCTGCTTGCCCAGGTATTCGCGCACCAGTTCGGGCGTGACCTGTACAGCTTGATTATCGCCCGCCGCGATCTTCACAGCGGCTTTGCGGATCACCTTGCCGATCTCACGTTCCAGGTTTCGGACACCTGCTTCGCGCGTGTAGTCCTGAATGACCTTGCGGATCGCGTCTTCGCCAAAGCTGATCTCATCCGGCGTCAGGCTGTTGGCGCGCGTCTGTCGGGCGATCAGGTGTTCCTGCGCGATCTGAATCTTCTCGTACTCGGTGTAGCCATCAAGCTGGATAACTTCCATTCGATCCAGCAGCGGCGCGGGGATCGTGTCCAGTTGGTTGGCCGTCGTGATGAAGATCACATCGCTCAAATCGAAGTCCACATCCAGGTAGTGATCGCGGAAAGTATTGTTCTGCTGCGGGTCAAGCACTTCCAGCAAGGCGCTGCTTGGGTCGCCGCGCCAATCGGAACCGACCTTATCGATCTCATCCAGCATGAAGACCGGGTTACGTGTTCCCGCGCGCTTCATGGCTTGAATGATGCGCCCCGGCATCGCGCCGATATAGGTACGACGGTGGCCGCGAATTTCGGCTTCATCGCGCATCCCACCCAGGCTCATGCGCGTGAACTCACGTCCCAACGCGCGGGCAATCGACTTGCCCAGGCTCGTCTTACCGACACCGGGCGGGCCGACAAACAACAGGATCGCGCCTGCTGCTTCGGTATCCTGATCGGCAGTATCCACCGCGCGATCTTTCGCCAGTTTCCGCACGGCCAGGTATTC
>JBBSEU010000234.1:0-9605 GCA_038239365.1 Aggregatilineales bacterium | reverse complement strand
TCCTTACACTACAGTAAACGTTCGGGTACCCGGATGAGCGAATTTACTCATCTGCTCTAACAGTAGCTGGCAAAGGTTAATTGGAGTTTAGAGGCGAAATTCATCACTACTAGTCATGCAATTGAGCGATCTGGTTGTATTGAGTTCAGAATCGAGCTGGTTCGAGTGAAATGCACGCAATTACGTTTCCGAGGAGCATTGTTCATTAGCAAAAGTGCAAGAGGCCGGACAGTATTGGCCTCTTGCATGAGTTGAGAGTGTAAAACTATCGGGGCGATCTATTTCTTAGGCGTTGCTGCCATTGTCGCCTTCATGGTCACGGCCATCGTAGGTGCCATCGTTGCCACAGGGGGCGGCAAAAAGCCCGGTACGGGGATAGTCACATAAGACAGCATCTTAATCTTGACAGCATCTTTGCCTGTCAGCTTGCCTGTCGCGATCAGCGTATAAATGTAGTCGGCATCTAGCTTGCTACCCTTGAGATCAAAGACGACATCCTTCTTGCCGTGTGGCACGACGAGTAGGTCATATTTACCCGCTGGGAGATCCAGCGTGACGCTCGAACCAAAAGGCAAGTTATCGACTACAACCGTTTTGAAATCCGCCGTTACAATATCGACATTTCCCGCGTCCGGGATAGCATGGATCACGCTGACACGCGCCTTGCCGTGGATGGCGCTTACGTCGTCAGTGAAGATATGTGCGGTAAGGGTTTTGTCAGCCAGTAGACCTTCTGCGACGGCAGTAATCGCGCTGCCACCCTTGAAGGTGATCTTCGCGTCAAACACAACCGTTTTCGGGTCGTTGGCAGCCGTGATCGTGATCTGGTGGTCGCCCGCCGGGACTGCAACATAACCATCCGTGGCATCATCGTAAGCCAGGTCAGGGATAGCAGGCTTCTTGCCATTGTCCAGATACACATCGACATGCGGCGAGTTGGGCGAGGCATGGACGACGCGCAGGAGTGTCGTCTTGGCGATAGTCGCCGCATCCATCGTTGCCATCATTGTGGCGGCTTTCGTTGGCGACTTGGTAGCCACTTGCGTCGCAGCAGCGGCGTTGTGCGCCCGACTCCCCATTGCGGCGAAACTAGCGAGGAAAACGGCGGCGATTGCCAAACTGAGAGATTTGAATTTCACGATTTTCTCCTTACTTATCGACGATACAGTCTTGAAAATACAGACGAAAGGTTAATTAGTGTTTAGAATCGATAAGATCGGTTGCAACTGGCAAAAATGAGCGCCGAATAGAGTTCCCAATTCGGCGCACTGAATTTTCGGGGATGGCACACTGAGAACCCGCGCGTATTTAGGAGGGCATTGACCGCTATTTTGCCGATACATTGTCTCTGATTCTTACGAGCCTACCTGCGCGCCAGTGCAACAAGCAGAATTAACCCGGCCAATGCCCACCGATAATAGACAAAAATATTGGTGGGATGTTTTTGCAGGTAGCGCATCAGGAAACGGATCGCCAGATAGCCACTGATCGCTGCTGTGAGCAAGCCAATGGGGAATAGCACCAGATCAGACTGCGAAATCGCACCACTGGTGATACCACCGTAGATTTCCAGCAGGCTTTTCGCTCCTGCGCCCGCGATGATTGGCGCGGAAAGCAAAAATGAGAAGCGTGCAGCCGATTCGCGCTCCAACCCAACGGCCAATCCTGCCGTAATCGTGCTGCCCGATCTGGATACGCCTGGAAACACGGCCACGGCTTGTGCTAATCCGATCACTATTGCATCCCGGAGCGTCAGTTGATCCAACTTGCGAACATGACGCGCCAGTCGTTCGGCCAAGAGCAGTAAAGCACCCAGCAGCGCAATGATGATCGCCATCACAACCATCGCCGCCGGACGAATCGGCTCATTGGGCGTGTGAAACCAATCGGAGATCGTACTTTCCAGCAAGACACCTGCAATGCCGCCGGGAATGCAGGCAATAACCAACAACCAGGCTAAGCGTCGATCCGGGTCATCGCCGATTTTGCGTTCAGCAATACTGGCGAGGCCAGCATGGATCAGACGCAGCCAATCCTTCGCAAAGTAGATGAGTACCGCAATCAAGGTGCCAAGATGTAATGCCACGTCGAACGGCAGACTGGTCAACGCCGGGTTTGTCCAGCCGAGCAGCCAGGGGACGATAATTAGATGGGCTGAACTGGAAATGGGGATGAATTCGGTCAAACCCTGAACGAGACCGAGGATAACGGCCTGAAGGATGAGCATGATAGTTCCTTGTGTGAATTATGTCGAGTACAGCGGCAAGAAGATGGTGAACAGACTCCCACGACCTGGCTGGCTCTGAACCTGAATGCGCCCGCTATGCTGCTGCACGATTGCCCTGGCAATGGATAAACCCAAACCAACACCGCCTGTCTGGCGAGTTCGAGACGGATCAGCACGATAGAAGCGATCAAATAGCTGGCTCAACTCCTGAGGCGCTATGCCGACTCCGGTATCCTTCACAGTGATCTGGCACTCATGCCGATCTACCGTTAGACAGACGCGCACCTGACCTCCGGCTGTGGAGTATTTCAACGCATTATCCAGCAGGTTCAAGAATAGCTGCACCAGTTGGTCAGGGTCGCCCGGTGTCCGAACTGATGGCGGTGTTTCAAGGGCCAGGGTGATCTGTCGTTCAGCGGCGAGGGGCTGTAGCTGACTGACAAGACCGTTTAACAGGTCACTCAAATCAACCGCAATAAAAGAAATGGGTGTGGCTTCAGTACGAATCAGGGTGAGCATACTCTCGACCAGTCGCGCCATACGATCTACATCACCATCCATGGCGCTGACCATTTGTACGAGTGTGGCCGAGTCGCGCGGGCGGTTGAGTGCCAGACTGATCTGCGCCTTGAGCATACTGAGCGGCGTGCGAAGTTCATGCGACACGTTGCCGATAAACTGTCGCTCGTGTTCAAAAGCGGCCTGCAAACGATCTAGCATGGTATCGAAGGTGAGGGCAAGCTGCCCCACCTCATCGCGCGATTTGAACGCCAACCGTTCTGAAAGATTCTCGTGACTGATTCGTTTCGCTTGAGCAGTGATCGCGGCGATAGGACTCAAGGCACGGCCTGCCAGGAAGATCGCCCCGACTGCCGAGATGAGGAGCGCCAATGGAATCGTGGCGGCCAGGATGAGCAGCACCGTTTGCAAGGTTTGTTGAACGGTACGTAAGGAGATACCTACCACAATTGAACCACTATTTTCGCTGAGCGAGTAACGATATAGCCGGATCGGGTTGCCTTGTTCATCCAGCGTATCCTGTAAATCGTTTTCCAGAGTCGGGGCTGGTTGTTTAGCGGCTTGCCCAATCGTCAAGTCTACATGTCCAATATCGTTGATAACCCAGGCAAATACGCTCCGACTTGCCAGGACTGCTACATCATCGGGCGGGATGGTCAACTGGCCGTTGTTGGCGTCTATACTTGCTGCTAACTGGGCGGCGCTTAACTGGAGCATATCGTTTATTTGACGATATTGGACTTGTCGCAGTGCAAACCAAATGCCACCCCCAAAGGCGATGAGCAGTAGTGCATTGACCAGCATCGACCAAAGCACCAGCCGCACACGAAGGGTATTGAGACGGTTAAGATTACTCATCACCGTTGATCCGATAGCCGAAACCGCGCACCGTATGGATCAGTTTGGTAGCATGTTCACTGTCGATTTTGCGCCGCAGGTAGTGGATATACACCTCGATCAGCTTTGATCCCGACTCGAAATCAGCATTCCAGACGTGATTGATAATCTGATCGCGGGAGAGAATTTGTCCGGCGTGGCGCATCAGAAGTTCCAGCAGCGCATATTCGGTGGCCGTGAGTTCAATGCTCTGCCCTGATCGAGTTGCCCGTTTGGTGGTCGTGTCCAACGATAGATCGTGGACGCGCAGAACCGACGTCTTACTCGGTCCCTCACGACGAGACAAGGCACGCAGCCGCGCCAACAGCTCAGGCATTCCAAACGGCTTACCCAGGTAGTCATCAGCACCGCTATCCAACCCAATCACGCGCTCCGACAACGTATTACGTGCGGTCAACATCAGGATCGGCACGCGTCCTCCGTTTTCTCGATATTCCCGACACACGCCCAGGCCATCTATACTTGGCAGCATCAGGTCAAGGATAAGCAGATCGTAATCTACTGACTGAAGCCAGTTCAACGCTTCACGACCATTGCCAACGACATCAACGGCGTAGGCTTCTTCCTCTAATCCCTGGCGGATCAAGGCCGCCATTCGAGCTTCGTCTTCGACGACCAATACACGCATGATCGAATTAGTTACCCATCCGCTGATAGACTACATACCAGTTCGTAGCGATTTCACGCTGCGCTTCCTGCAACGTTATCGCACCATTACAGACCTGCGCGTGCAAATAATTTTCAACTTTGTCCTTTTCATGGAAGCCGGGCTTTGGGTTGGCAGATTCAGGCCACAGGTTGGAAATATCGTTCGAGCCGCCCAGTTCCAAGCTCACAAAATGATCGACTTCATAATCCCCGGAAACATGGTGGCTGATACTGTATTCCGCGTAGACCTGATTCTTTTCGGCTTGCGGGACATTGCGGACACTTTGGCTGTAACCTGACGTACAAACATCGGATTTCGTGACGCCAGCGATCACCGCTCCCGGTGTGCAATCGGGATCGGGCCGATTGCCGCGTGCATTACACCCGGCGGTTTTGGTCTGAACGCCAAAGTGGGGCGTTCCAGGGGTGTTGCCCGAATTGCCATTATTGTTAGTGCCAGTGGCAGTGCCGAGCAAAGTTGAACAACCCGCCAACAAGTAGATGGCGCTTGTGGCAAGAAGCAGTTTGATAATCGTTTTCATAGCCCGTTCCTATTCGCTTTGCAATACCAGCCAGACGTTATCGAATTTTTGCGCCTTCAAATCGCCTTCGGGTATCCAGAAATAGAGCATCCCGTTGTTTGCCCAGTTCATGCCGGTTTTTTCATCCGAATCAATTTGCAAAAGCAACTGCCAGTGAAGCGCACTATGTGTTATTTCGGCGGTAACCTGATCGGATTTCAACCCGCGCGACTCAAGTTCGACCTGGGTGTGCATATCATCCTGAATCTGATCGGTATGCCCAAGCATCCGATGATGCGCTGTTTTTCGGTCTTCAACGGATGAATAGGTGGTCATAAAATCGGAGTAACGATTGCTATCCGCATCATCCCACGCCAGCCCGAAGGCGGACAGATCGAGCGGCAACGTGAATTCAGGCGTGCCATCGAGCGCACAGCCTTTGAAACGGCCTTTGGCGGGTAGCGTCGCTGGTGACGCTGTGCGGTGTAGTTTCGCCGGATCGCTTGGATACAAAATAACCTGCCATTGTCCCCGTTGGGTTGCTTCAGAGCCTCCATCCTGCTGATTTGAGTCATAGAAAAAGAGGAGCAGCCCCGTTTTCGGAAGCAGATGAGCCAAATCGTATGGCTGCATCTGGTTGAGATTAATTTGGGCGATGAACGACATTGGAACGCCCTTCCTGATCGGCCACACCTGATCAGGTGTCAAATCCGGTGAGCCGCCCAACTTACTCGCGCCAATGCCAATCGCGGCTTCATCGCTGATCCGGCTAGTGAGCCGCACCGAGGGCGCGATAAGTCTGTCCAGTTCCGAGCGATGCTTCGATAACTGCGCTTTATCCACTGCCGCCAATACTTCTTCTTTGTTTTTCATCGGACACTCCCTTACTTGTGAGGACATGTTGACTGTGGTGTACCGCTTGACATGCTGAGCGTGGTCCAAACCCAATGATATGATTACAAAGGTTAGAATCAGTTTAATCACGGCTCAAAGTTCAAGACAGTTCTTGACAAACGCTTGAAACATTTTAAACTATATCGTAGCTCAATATAGCAAGCGATGATATAGTCGAGGTGACGTTCGGTGATACAGCACGCCAAGTCCTCCATTGATAGCTTCTTGCCACTACCTTCGGCGGTTTTTCATGTTTTGTTGGCGCTAGCCGATCAGGATCGACATGGCTATGCCATCATGCAAGAAGTCGCTGCCAGCACCAATGGTCAGGTGCAGATGGGACCCGGAACGCTGTATGGCTCGGTGAAACGCATGTTGAAGGATGGCCTGATTGTCGAAATTGACGAGCGGCCCGATCCAAGCCTGGATGACGAACGACGGCGTTACTATCGGCTCACTGACCTTGGCCGCCGAGTTGCCTCCGCCGAAGCACAACGACTGTTGAGTCTGGTAGACTTGGCACAAGCAAAGCGCCTGATTAGCGGGGCAACCTGATTCCATGTCCAGCCAGCAGCCTACCAAACCTTTGCGTACTTCGGATCGGCTGTATCGTGCGCTGCTGATGGCCTACCCTGCCAAATTCCGGCGGGAATACGGCCCACTCATGGCACAAGCCTTCCGCGATCTATGCCGCAACGCCTACCGCCGTCGCGGGGTACCGGAATTGCTCAAACTGTGGGTACGTACCTTGCCCGAAGTGGCCGCGACAGCGGCAGTTGAAAGAGTGGAGGTCTTGTTGGATAGTACAGCGACAGTGCCGGGGATTCCCCCGCCCGCTATCGAGTTTCGAGGGGCGTACAAACGCTTCCAGGCTCCAAATGGTGAAATAAAAACGATTTTACGTGATTTGAATTTCAAAGTAGAGCCGGGTGAGTTCTGCGCCGTCGTCGGGCCTACTGGATGCGGAAAATCCACGACGCTAGCTTTGATCGCTGGTTTGGAAGCGGCCAACAACGGCGAAGTGTTAGTGATGGGCAAGCCCGTGCAATCTGTCGGGCAAAAAGTGGGCTATGTCTTCCAAACCGACGCCATCTTTCCCTGGAAAAGCGTTCTGGATAATGTTGCTGCCGGGCCGCTTTTTCGCGGCATCGCCAAAGCAGAAGCCTACTCACGCGCGCGTGATTGGATACGCCGGGTGGGGCTGGAAGGATTCGAGACCTACTATCCCCATCAGCTATCCGGCGGAATGCGGAAGCGCGTGGCACTGGCACAGAGTTTTATAACAGAACCACAAATATTACTGATGGACGAGCCGTTTAGTGCGCTGGATGTGCAGACCCGAACGCTGATGGAAGGCGAACTGCTCGATCTGTGGGCATCCACGGAAGCGGCGGTACTGTTCGTGACGCATGATCTGGAGGAAGCGATTGCCCTGGCGGATAGGGTGGTCGTACTGACGGCTGGCCCGGCCACGATCAAGGGCATCTACAAAATTGATTTACCGCGCCCACGCAATATTTCGGAAATTCGCTTCGATCCGCACTTCGCGCAGCTCTATAAAAATATTTGGGAAGATTTACGAGACGAGGTCATGATTAGCTATGAACGCGCTAAACGAACTGCCTCTTAAACAGGTCGACGACTCAGCCAAGTCCTACTCCGTCGAGCTAACGCCTGCCTTAGCACAGGCAGCACAAGATGCTGTGAAAGCCGCAGTATTACGCCGCCGAGTGATCATCAATGTGCTGCGTGTCGCGTTCATCCTGATCATCCTGGTCGGGTGGGAAGTGTTCGCGCGGCAGGGTGTCATTGATTCGTTTTTCTGGGGTCAACCGACAGGCATCTGGGAACAGCTCAAAACGTGGGTTTTTGAAGGGACAGCGCAAGGCCCGTTGTGGGAACAAATCGCCGTCACCCTTGAAGAAACGCTGCTCGGTTTCTTAATCGGTTCTAGCCTGGGCATCGTGATAGGGATTATGCTGGCGCGCATCCGTTTTCTGGGGGATGTGTTTGGTCCCTTCATTAACATCGCCAACGCGATCCCGCGCGTGGTACTTGGCCCCTTGTTCATCGTTTCGATGGGACTGGGCTTGCAATCGAAGGTGATGCTGGCCGTTATCATGGTCTTTTTCGCGGTGTTCTACAATGTCTTTCAAGGTGTGCGCGAAGTAGACCGTAATCTGGTTGCCAATGCACGTATTCTCGGTGCCTCATCATGGCAAATCTCCAGACACGTCATTTTTCCATCAGCCATGACCTGGATCATCGCCAGTTTACATATCAGTTTTGGTCTGGCACTGGTGGGCGCGGTGGTGAGCGAATTTCTTGGCTCTCTCAAAGGTTTAGGTCTAATGATTGCGACGGCACAGGGGACGTTCAACCCGAACGGCCTGTTCGCCGCGATCTTGATCCTGGCGGTAGTCACACTCATTGTTGAAGGATTGATCACGCGGTTGGAAAAAGTCCTGCTGAAATGGCGGCCTAGTACGATCCGCGATGTCGGACTCTGATCAATCATTGGAAGGGAGAAGATAGGTACATTCAACGTTGACTCATTCGTTTACCTCTCTTTTAATTTTTGTTCATAAGGAACTTTGAAAATGAAGACACGTCGTTTGATGACAATTTTGCTGGTCAGCACTATTTTGCTGGCGTTCACGCTGACCGGTACGCATACCCAGGCACGCCAGGATAACCCAAAAATCTCGATCATGGTCGGCGGTTTGAACAAGATCATCTATCTGGTGCCGATGCTGACCAAACAGCTTGGCTACTTCGATGAGCAAGGCATTACCGTCGAACTGAGCGATGAACCGGCTGGTGTTGCAGCGGAAGAAGCCATGTTGTCCGGTCAGGTCGATGCAGTGGTCGGCTTCTACGATCACACCGTTGACTTGCAGGCGCTTGGCAAAATCACCGAATCCATCGTGCAATTGGATGGCGTCCCCGGCGAAGTCGAGTTGGTCTCGACAAAAATGGCCGATCAGATCAAGTCGGCGGCAGATTTCAAGGGTAAGCACCTGGGCGTGACCGGACTAGGCTCGTCCACCAACTTTCTGACGCAATATCTGGCCGTTACTCACGGCGTGCCGATTGACCAGATCACCTCGGTAGCGGTTGGCGCGGGCGATACCTTCATCAAGGCGATGCAGCAGGGCGTCATTGATGCGGGCATGACCACGGAACCGACCATTTCCCGGATGCTCAAATCGGGCGACGCGAAAGTATTGATCGATATGCGGACTGCCGAAGGTACGAAAGCCGCTTTGGGCGGAAACTATCCTGCCGCGTGCGTCTATGCCCGCACCGAATGGGTCAATGCCCACAAGGATGTGGTCCAGAAAATGGCGAACGCCATGATCAAGACACTGCGCTACATTCACACGCACACGGCTGAGGAAATCGCCGCAAAGATGCCGAAAGACTACTACGCGGGCGATCCAGATCTGTATGTGAAAGCGATGGCGGGCAGCCTGGATATGTTCACAACGGATGGTGTGATGCCCAAGGATGGTCCCGACACTGTCTTGAAAGTGCAGCAGGCGTTCAATGCTCACCTCAAGGGCAAGACGATTGACCTGTCGAAGACCTACACCACCGAATTCGCAGACGCCGCGAATAAGGCACTTGGCCCCATGCCAACGATGGCCGCTACCATGAGTTCCACAATGGCAGCGACAATGGCTGCAACGGCCAGCAAATAACCTTCTCGGTCCCCGTTTGCCCCCTCCAAGATGGAGGGGGCATTTTTCCTCTAAGCTGACAACACACAGCAGTCTGGCGGCGGCAGTTCCAGACAAACAGTCTGCTCGATTTGCGGACTAAACCTAGGACAGGTCAGAAACGTTCGGCTGAGCTAGGGTTCAATAAACTGACGCATGTAGTGTGTTCCCATCCAT